>NZ_CP020700.1:1130000-1430000 GCF_003932715.1 Streptomyces tsukubensis
CTCGGGATCGACACCGTGCAGCTCAACGGTGAGGGCTTCGAACTGCTCGTCAACAAGGGCGACACCGTCACCCGCGGCCAGGCCGTGGTGCGCTGGAACCCGGTCGCCGTCGAGGAGGCCGGGAAGTCGCCGATCTGTCCGGTCGTCGCGCTGGAGGCCACCGCCGACTCACTGGGCGACGTCCGTGAGGACGGCGAGGTCAAGGCCGGGGACCAGCTCTTCTCCTGGCAGTGACGGCTCAGCGGCACAAGCGGTCCGACAAGCATCGCGGTGGCACGGTCCGCCGCTCGACCGGGAACGGGTGACATGGAGACAACGCTGCGAGGCGTCGGGGTGAGCCACGGCGTGGCGATCGGCGAGGTGCGGCATATGGGTACGGCCGTACTGGAGCCGCCCGCCAAGCAGAACCCCGCGCAGGACACCGAGCGCGAACAGGGGCGCGCCCGGCAGGCGGTGGACGCCGTTGCCGCCGATCTGATCGCCCGGGGCAATCTGGCCGGCGGCGAGGCCCAGGCGGTGCTGGAGGCCCAGGCGCTGATGGCGCAGGACCCCGAGCTGATCGCCGATGTGGACCGCAGGATCACCGTCGGCAGTACGGCGGAGCGTGCGGTGTACGACGCGTTCGCCGCGTACCGGGCGCTCCTCGCGGGCGCCGGTGAGTATCTGGCGGGCCGGGTCGCGGACCTCGACGACGTACGGAACCGGATCGTGGCCCGGCTGCTCGGGGTGCCCATGCCGGGTGTGCCGGACAGCGACGAGCCGTATGTACTGATCGCGCGGGATCTCGCTCCCGCGGACACCGCTCTGCTGGACCCCACGCTGGTGCTCGGCTTTGTGACCGAGGAGGGCGGGCCCACGAGCCACAGCGCGATTCTGGCGCGGGCGCTCGGGGTGCCGGCCGTGGTGGCGCTGCCGGGGGCCGGTGATCTGGCCGAGGGCACGCTCGTCGCGGTAGACGGCAGCACGGGGGAGATCTTCGTACAGCCGTCGGAGGAGAAGCGGGCGGAGCTGTCCCGGGCCGCGGCGGAGCGCAAGGCCGCTCTCGCCGCGTCGAGCGGGCCGGGTGCCACCTCGGACGGGCACAAGGTGCCGCTGCTGGCGAACGTGGGCGGCCCGGGTGACGTACCGGCGGCGGTCGAGGCCGGAGCCGAGGGCGTCGGACTGTTCCGTACCGAGTTCCTCTTCCTCGACGACAGCAAGCAGGCGCCGTCGGAGGAGAAGCAGGTCGAGGCGTACCGCAAGGTGCTGGAGGCGTTCCCGGAGGGCCGGGTCGTCGTACGGGTCCTGGACGCGGGCGCCGACAAGCCGCTGGAGTTCCTCACCCCGGCAGACGAGCCGAATCCGGCGCTGGGTGTGCGGGGGCTGCGGACCCTGCTCGACCATCCCGAGGTGCTGCGGACCCAGCTGACGGCGCTGGCGAAGGCGTCGGAGGGGCTGCCGGTCTATCTGGAAGTCATGGCGCCGATGGTGGCGGACCGGGCGGACGCGAAGGCGTTCGCGGACGCGTGCCGTGCGGCGGGGCTGCGGGCGAAGTTCGGTGCGATGGTGGAGATTCCGTCGGCCGCGCTGCGGGCCCGGTCGATCCTCCAGGAGGTGGAGTTCCTTTCGCTGGGCACCAATGACCTGGCGCAGTACACCTTCGCGGCCGACCGTCAGGTGGGCGCGGTGTCGCGGTTGCAGGATCCGTGGCAGCCGGCGCTGCTGGACCTGGTCGCGCTGTCGGCCGAGGCCGCGAAGGCGGAGGGCAAGAGCTGCGGGGTATGCGGTGAGGCGGCCTCCGATCCGCTGCTGGCCTGTGTGCTGACGGGGCTGGGCGTGACGTCGCTGTCGATGGGCGCCGCGTCGATTCCCTATGTGAGGGCGGCGCTGGCGAAGCACACGCTCGCCCAGTGCGAGCGCGCGGCCGCGGCCGCGCGGGCCGCGGACAGTGCCGAGGAGGCGCGGACCGCCGCGCGGGCGGTGCTGTCCGGCGAATGAGCTCCGCCGGTGTGCGGTGGGAGGGCCTCGCGGTCGCGGGGCCCTTCCGCCGTTCTCAGGGGGGCAACAGGGTCAGTGGTGGGGGTCGGGGTCGTCGGTGGGGACGGGGAATCCCGCGTGGTACTCGGTGCCGGGCTCGGGCGGGACCGGTTCTCCGGTGCGGGCGTCGGTGCAGTAGGCGCTGAAGACGCCTGCCTCCGAGAGGGGGACGAAGCTGCTCCGCCGGACCGTCCAGCCGTACAGCCGGTCGGGGGCGCCGGGGGTGCGGGTGCGGAGCACCACTCCCGCGGGCCGGTCGAGCGCGACGGCGACGGCGAGGACGGTGATGAACTCCGCGTATGCGACGGGGTCGAGCCGGGCGGCGGGTCCGGCCGGGTCGTGGTCGGCGGCGAGGGTGACGAAGAGCTGTTCCTCGGGGGCGGTGACGCTGCAGACGAGGTGGTGGCCGCCCGGCCCGGCTGCTTCGAGGAGGCGGGTGACGAGATGGGCGGCGCGGTCGAAGGACGCCTTGCCGATGTCCTGCCCGCAGTCGGCGCAGGGGCCGGTGCCGGCGAGGACGGTCGCGGCGTACTCCCAGGTGGCCCGGCGGACGGTGTCGTCGATCAGCCGGGACAGGAGGTCGTCGATGGGCTGGCCGGTGTAGACGAGGGCGCCGCCGCGGGCGGCGGCGGTCGCGGTGTAGCGGCTGCGGCTGAGGGGGCTGTCGGGGTCGATGCCCTCGTCGGTGCAGTAGCGCGCGTACTCCTCGGGGTCGAAGAGGACGACGGTGGTGTGCAGCCGGTCCTTGGCGAAGGAGCCGAGGAGGTCCTCGACATGGCGGAGGTAGGCGGGATGGTCGTCGAAGGCGAAGCTGCGGTAGTCGCGCATCGCCGCGAAGTCGTGGGCGTCGGCGAGGACGCCCACGGTGCAGGGGACTTCCCGGCGCAGGGCGCGGCGGGCGGCGGCCCGGCCGCGGGGGCGGTCCGGGCCGGGTCCGCCGCGGGCGGGGCGCTTGCCGTCCGTGGTGGTGCGGCGGCTGCGCCCGCCGGGCGTGGTCTCGTGTGTCATGGGGTCCCCCCGGGTGCGTACGGTCGAACGATGATTACTCACCGTAGCCGTTGCCACTGACAGAGGCGCGGGGGGACGGGGCGGAGGAGCGTCAGTCGGCGGGCTCCTTGCGGAGCCGCTCCCGTTCGGCGCCGAGTTCGGCGTAGAAGGTGAGCAGTTCGGGCCGGTCCACGGAGCCGGGGTTGACCGCGTGGGCGGGATCGGCTCCCTGGAGGAGGCGTTTGACGGGCACTTCGAGGCGTTTGCCGGTGAGGGTGTGGGGCACCGCGGGGACCGCGATGATGTCGTCGGGGACATGGCGCGGCGAGAGCTGCTCGCGGAGCGTGGTCTTGATCCGGGCGCGCAGGGCGTCGTCGAGGGCGGCGCCGTCGGCGAGGTGGACGAAGAGGGGCATCCAGTAGCCGCCGTCGGGTTCTTCGAGGCCGATGACGAGGGTTTCGCGGATCTCGGGGAGCCGTTCGACGGCCTCGTAGATATCGGCGGAGCCCATCCGGACGCCCTGGCGGTTGAGGGTGGAGTCGGAGCGGCCGTGGACGACGACGGTGCCGCGGCCGGTGAGGGTGATCCAGTCGCCGTGCCGCCAGACGCCGGGGAACATCTCGAAGTAGGCGGAGCGGTAGCGCGCCCGGTCCGGGTCGTTCCAGAAGGTCGTGGGCATGGAGGGCATCGGCTGGGTGACGACGAGTTCGCCGACCTCGTCGGTCAGGTCGTGGCCGTTCTCGTCCCAGGCGTGCAGATCGGTGCCGAGGCAGGGTGCCTGGAGTTCCCCGATATGGACGGGGAGGGTGGGGACGGCGCCCGCGAAGCAGCTGCAGACGTCGGTGCCGCCGCTGACGGAGGCGATCCACCGTTCGCTTCCGGCGGCGGCGAATTCGTCGTGCAGCCAGCGGAAGCCGTCGGGCGGGAGGGGGGATCCGGTGGTGGCGACGCAGGCGACCGCGGAGAGGTCGTGGTCGCGTGCGGGGTGGACCCCTGCCTTGCGGCAGGCCATGACATAGGCGGCGGAGGTGCCGAAGAAGGTGGCGCCGGTGCGTTCGGCGACGGCCCACTGGGCTCCGGTGTCCGGGTAGCCGGGGCTGCCGTCGTACAGGACGACCGTGGTGCCGGTGAGCAGGCCGGAGACGAGGTAGTTCCACATCATCCAGCCGGTGGAGGTGTACCAGAAGAAGCGGTCGCCGGGGCCGAGGTCGCAGTGGAGGCCCAGTTGTTTGAGGTGTTCGAGGAGGATGCCGCCCTGGGACTGGACGATGGCCTTGGGCAGTCCGGTGGTGCCGGAGGAGTAGAGGATCCACAGCGGGTGGTCGAAGGGGAGCTGCGCAAAGGCGGCGGGGGCAGCGGTGTCGGCGTTGGCAGCGGTGTTGGCGGGGGGCTCGGTGGCGGCGGACCAGTCGAGGGCGCCGTCGGGGGTGCCGGTGCCGAGGAGGGGGATGTGGACCACGGCGCGCAGGCTCGGGAGTCCGGCGCGGAGTTCGGTGACGGTGTCGGTGCGGTCGTGCTCCTTGCCGCCGTAGCGGTAGCCGTCGACGGTGAAGAGAACGACGGGTTCCACCTGCTGGAAGCGGTCGAGGACGGCGCGGGCGCCGAAGTCGGGGGCGCAGGAGGTCCAGACGGCGCCGACGGCGGCACTGGCGAGGAAGGCGGCGACGGCCTGGGGGATGTTGGGGACGTAGGCGCAGACCCGGTCGCCGGGGGTGACGCCGAGTTCGCGCAGGTGGGCGGCGAGCGCCAGGACTTGGCGGCGCAGTTCGGCCCAGCTGGTCTCGGTCGGTTCCTGCCGTTCGTCGATATGGACGAGGGCGGGTTCGCCGGGGCGGGTGTCGGCGGCGCGCAGGGCGTGTTCGGCGTAGTTGAGGGTGCCGCCGGTGAACCACTCGGCGCCGGGCATGCCGGGGTGGGCCAGGACCTCGTGGTAGGGGGTGGTGAACCGTACGTCGAAGTACTCGGCGATCGCGCGCCAGAAGGTGGTGAGGGAATCGACGGACCAGGCGTGGAGGGCGGGGTATCCGCCGTCGGCCGGGGCTCCGTGGTGTTCGGCGGCCCAGCGCTGGAAGTGGGTGATCCTGGCGGCGGCGATCCGGGCGGCGTCGGGCTGCCAGAGGGGGGCCGGGGTCGCTTCGTTCGCGGGACTCGCCGAGTTCACTGAGTTCACTGGGTTCACTGAATTCGCTGAAGTCACGATGCGGGCTCCGGGTGGCTCTGGTCGTCCCGCGGGTCCTGGTCGAAGGCCCCCGGGGACGCTGCGCTGGCTGCGGGGCCGTACGGATGCCGGTGTGTGCATGCCGTACGGCTGGTACGGACGATGCCATGTGATCGTCTTTCGCACCAGGGCACGGCGGGTGCCGTACGGGTGGGGTGGCGACCTGCCGGGGAGCGGTGGGTGAACGGGTGCTGAACCCGGTCCCGGGCGGGGTGGGCGGTGGCAGGCTGAGCCGTATGGACGGTTGTGAGCTGGTGTGTTCGGTACGGAGCCTGCGGCGGCTGCGCGCTCTGGGGAGGCTGCGGGGGTTCGGTGCGCGGCGGGGGCTGCGGGCGGCCCGCTGGGCGTGGCGCCGGCGCCGTACGGATGTCTGGGGGCCGGCGCCGCGGGGGGCCGAGCGGGCGCGGGTGCCGGGTCCGGTGTCGGGGGCGGAGGCGCTGCCGGGCGGTGGGGTGGTCCGGTTCGCCCGTTCCGAGCTGTGGATCCGGATCGCGGCGGGGGGTGCGGTGTTCTGGGCGTGGGACGGGGCGGGTCCCGAGCCGTCGTACGGGCTGGGGGGTGCGGTGCCGGAGGTGGATCCGCGGGCGGGTCTGGAGCCGGATACGGACGGCGGCTGGCGGGTGGTGTCGCGGCGGGTGACGGTGGCGGTGTCGCGGTATGGGGCGGTGGAGGTGCGGACTCCGGGTGGTGTGGTGCTGCGGCGGGATCTGCCGCCGCGGTGGTGGGAGCCGGTGGGGGGTGGTCCGGCGCGCTGGCTGCTGCGGACGGAGGTGGCGGCGGACGCCCGGTTCTTCGGGCTGGGGGGCCGGGGGTCGGGGCCGCGGTTGCGCGACGGCACGTACCGCCTGGGGAACACGGGTCCGGGTGCCGGGGGCGGGGCGGGCGGGCCGGGGTCGGTGACGATGCCCGTGCAGATGGTGGTGGCCGATGCCGGAACGCATCTGGTGTTCCACGACACGACGTGGGACGGGCGGGTGGCTCTGCGGGAGGGTGCGGAGGGCGGGGGTTCGGGGCACGACCGGCCGGGGACGGCCGCGCTGCGGATGGAGGGTGGTCCGCTGCGCTGCTGGGTGGTGGTCGGCACTCCGGCGCGGGTGCTGGCGCGCTGGTCGCGGCTGGCAGGTCCGGCGGCGGTGCCGCCGTCGTGGGCGCTGGGGGTGCAGCATGCGGGCGGGGACGGGGCGGAGGTGCGGAGGGTGGTGGCGGGGTACCGGGAGCGGGGGCTGCCGTTGTCGGCGGTGCATCTGGCCGGCGGGGGCGGGGCGGAGATCGGGAGGGCGGTGGCGGAGGCGGGGGTGCGGCTGGTGTCGGTGGTGGATCCGGCGGTCCGGGCGGAGCGGGGGAATCCGGTGTACGAGGAGGGGCGGCGGCTGGGGGCGTTCGTCCGGGACGGGCGCGGTCGGGAGGTGCGGGGCGGTGCGTGGTCCGGGGAGTACGTGTATCCCGATGTCGCCGATCCCGCGGTGCGGCGGTGGTGGGGCGGGCTCTGCGCGGAGCGGTCGGGGGCCGGTTCCGCGGGGGTGGTGCTGGCGGGTAACGGGCCTGCCGGGGGGCCGGGGTTGTCGTGGTCGGCGCGTCGGGTGCTGGAGGGCCGGGGTGGTGATCATCGTGGGGCCCGCAATGTGTACGGGTCGGAGGCGGCGCGGGCCGGGTACGAGGGGCTGCGGCGGCTCCGTCCCGGGGAGCGGCCGTTTCTGCTGTCGCGGGCGGGCTGGGCGGGGATGCAGCGGTACGGCGGTGCTTGGGTGGGCTGGGCGGGGGACGAATGGCTGGGCTGGGCGGGAGACGAATGGCTGGGCTGGGCGGGAAACGACTCGCCGGGCTGGGCGGGAGACGACTGGTTGGGACGGGCGGGGGACGACTCTGCGGGCGGGGCGGGGGACGACTGGGCGGGGTTGCGGGCTGCGTTGTCGCTGGTGCTGGGGCTCGGCCTGTGCGGGGTGCCGTTCGCGGGTGCGGGCGGGGGTGTGAAGGGCCGGGCCGGGGTCGGGGGGTCGCCGGAGTGGTGTCTGCGCCGGTTGCAGCTGGGGGCGTATCTGCCGTTGTTCCTGACCGGGGGCGGGCGGGAGCCGTGGGAGTTCGGTCCGGTGGTGCTGGACGGTGCGCGGGCGGTGCTGCGGGAGCGGGAGCGGCTGCGGCCGTATCTGGTGACGTTGGCGCATGTGGCGCGGCTGACCGGGTCGCCCTGTGTGCGGCCGCTGTGGTGGGGGGCGCCGGAGGACCGGGCGTTGCGGGACTGCGGGGACGCGTTTCTGCTGGGGGACGCACTGCTGGTGGCGCCGGGGGTGGAGCGGCGGGCGGTACGGCTGCCGCGCGGGCGCTGGTACGACACGGTGACGGGCCGGGCGTACGAGGGTCCTGGCCGGGTGGTGGTGGAGGCTCCGCCGGAGCGGATACCGGTGCTGGCGCGCGGGGGTTCGGTGGTTCCGGTGCGGGGCGCGGACGGCGGGGTGGAGCTGGAGGTGTGGGCGCCGCCCGCGGGGCGGAAGGGGGGTGGTCTGCTGGTGCCCGATCCGGGGGACGGCTGGGCGCGGGCGGAGGTCGAGCGTTATGCGGTGAGGTCGGCGGGCGGCCGGGTGGTGGTGAGGCAGGTCCGGGGCGACGGGGTGGTGGCGCCGGTGCGGCCGGTACGGGTGCGGGGTGCGGCGGCCGGGGAGGGTCAGCGGTAGCGGCCGGCGAACCAGTGGGCGACGGCCTCGGTGTGGGTGGGGAAGGCGAGGGTTCCGGGGGCGCGGAGCAGATGCCGGCCCGAGGTTTCGGCGGTGGGGGCCGGGGCGGGCAGGGCGGCGGCCGGGAGTGCGGGCAGCAGGGCTACGAGGAGGAGATGGCCGGTGTCGGCGCTGATGGCGTCGGCGAGGCGGACGTCGGCGGCCCGGGCCTGGATGAGGGTCTCCTCGTACAGTTCGCGGACGGCGGCCTCCTGCCAGGTCTCCCGGTGGTCCACGAAGCCTCCGGGGAGGGCGGTGCCGCCCTTCTCGGGTTCGATGGCGCGGGTGATGACGACGAGTCCGGTGCCGTGTGCGTCGTGGACCGGCTGGAGGGCGACGGCGACCGGAAGCGGGTTGCGGTAGGCGGTGGTTCCGCAGGCGGGGCAGGTACGCGGCCAGTCGCGGGCGGCGGGTCCGTAGGGGGCGCCGCAGTTGCCGCAGTGGGAGTTCTCGGGCACCCGCGGACTGTAGCGGACGGGGTACGGGGGTGCGGGTGACGGGTGGCCCGCGCACTGCCCGGACGGGAGGAACGGCCCGGTGGGGTGGGGGCGTTGGGCGTGGCGGTGGTGCGGGGACCTGACATTCTGACGTACTGTCAGATATCTGTGTCGGAGGACGGGTATCGGACCGCGGTTCCGGGAGGACCCTTTGACGCACACATCCGTGGTGGACGGCTGGTTCCGGGACGGCGGCGAGGACGGCTTCGCGCTGCTGGGCACCCGCTGCGCCGACTGCTCCGCCGTCTTCTTCCCCCGCGAGGACGGCTGCTGCCGCAATCCGGCGTGCGGGGGCGGGACGCTCGTGGAGGTCGCGCTGTCCCGGCGCGGCACGGTCTGGTCGTACACCGACGGCCGCTACCGTCCGCCGCCGCCGTGGGCAGACGGTCCGGACACGCCGTGGGAGCCGTACATCGTGGTCGCGGTCGAGCTGGCGGCCGAGCGGATGGTGGTCCTGGGACAGGCCGCGCCGGGGGTGGCGCTCGCCGATCTCCGGGTCGGCGCCGAGGTCGAGGTGGTGCCGGGTGTGCTCGGCGACGGGGCCGCCGTCTGGCACTGGCGGCCCGTGGGGGCGGCGCGATGAGCGGGGCCGCCGGGGACATCGCGGTCCTGGGGGCGGGAATGCACCCGTGGGGCAAGGAGGGCCGCGGCTTCCTCCACTACGGCAGGGTCGCCGCCCGGGCCGCGCTCGCCGACGCCGGTCTGGACTGGCGGGACATCGGGTCGGTGGTCGGCGCATGCACCGTACGCGGCGGCTATCCCGGATATGTCGCAGGGGCCTCCTTCGCCCGGGCCCTGGGCTGGCAGGGGGCGCGGGTGGCCAGTGTGTACGCGGCCTGCGCGTCCGGGGCCCAGGCGATCGCCACCGCCCGGGCCCAGATCCTCGCCGGGCTGGCGGACACCGTCCTGGTCGTCGGTGCCGACGCGGCCCCCAAGGGCTTCTTCGCCCCGGCGGGCGGGGACCGTCCGGACGATCCGGACTGGCTGCGGTTCCGGCTGCTCGGGGCGGTGAATCCGGTGTACTTCGGGCTGTTCGCCCGCCGGCGCATGGCCGTCCACGGCGAGACACCGGAGGACTTCGCGCTGGTCAAGGTGAAGAACGCGGCGGCCGGGGCGCTCAATCCGTACGCCCGCTACCGGACCGCCGTCACCGCCGAGGAGGTGGCCGCCTCCCCCGTGGTCGCCGATCCGCTGCGGCTGCTGGACATCTGCGCGACCTCGGACGGGGGTGCGGCGCTGGTGCTGTCGGGCCTGGACTTCGCCCGCAGCCGCGGGGTGACCGATCCGGTCCGGATCCGTGCCGTCTCCACCGTCACGCCCGTCTATCCGCGGACCGTACTCGACCTGCCGGACATCGCGACGGATTCGGCGGCCGCGGTCCCGCCCCCGGCGGAGTCCTTCCGGGCGTCCATCGCGCGGGCCGCGTACGAGGAGGCGGGCATCGGGCCGGGGGATCTGTCCCTGGCCGAGGTGTACGACCTCTCGACCGCCCTCGAACTGGAGTGGTACGAGGACCTCGGGCTGTGCGCGGCGGGCGAGGCCACCAAGCTGCTGCGGGAGGGGGCGACGGCGCTCGGCGGGCGCGTACCGGTCAATCCGAGCGGGGGGCTCGCTTCCTTCGGGGAGGCCGTACCGGCGCAGGCGATCGCGCAGGTCTGCGAGCTGACCCGGCAGCTGAGGGGGGAGGCCGGGGCGCGGCAGGTGCCCGGGGCGCGGGTGGGGGTCACCGCGAACCAGGGGCTGTTCGGACACGGGTCGGCGGTGGTGGCGGTCCGCTGAAACGGCCCGGCCGCCGGGGTGCGCGGGCACCCCGGGCGGCGGCCGTCAGGTCGTCGCGTGCCGGTGTCCCGGGTCCACCAGGTCGAGTGCGTGCTCGACCACCGTGACGAGGACCGTCTTCACCGATTCGCGCTCCCGTGCGTCGCACAGCAGGAGCGGTACCCCGGCGTCGAGGTCCAGCGCCGCGCGTACGGAGGTCGCGGGGAACCGTTCCGTACCCTCGAAGCAGTTGACGGCGACGGTGAACGGGATGCCCCGGCGCTCGAAGTAGTCGACGGCGGCGAAGGAGTCCGCCAGCCGACGGGTGTCGGCCAGCACCACGGCACCCAGCGAACCCTGGGCCAGTTCGTCCCAGAGGAACCAGAAACGATCCTGCCCCGGGGTGCCGAAGAGATAGAGGACCAGGTCCTCGCGGAGGGTGATCCGGCCGAAGTCCATGGCGACCGTGGTCGTCGTCTTGGCCTCGACTCCGCCGGTGTCGTCCACCGGGCGGCCGACCTCGCTGAGGTCCTCCTCGGTGCGCAGCGGCCGGATTTCGCTGACCGCGCCGACCAGGGTCGTCTTGCCGACCCCGAAACCACCGGCGACCAGGATCTTCAGAGCCAGCGGCGCCCTGCGCCGCGCCGTACTAGAGCGCCCGGAGACCATTGATCACCTCGCGGAGAATGTTCACGTCCGGCAGCTCGGCCGGCGGAACGGGACGGGTTACCTGCACGAGTTCGTCCTCGACGAGATCGCCGACGAGGACGCGGATCACGCCGACGGGGAGATCGAGACCTGCGGCGAGCTCGGCGATCGACTGCGGGCTGCGCTCGCACCGCTCGACGATGTCGACGTGCTCCGGGGAGAGATGGTGTCCGTGGCCGCCGGATCCGGCCGTGGGTTCCGGGACGACGAGCGCGATGAGGTCGAGCCGGTGGTGCTGGGAGGTGCTGCTGGTACGGCCCCGGGTCATCGCGTACGGGCGGACCACGGGGCCCGCCTCGGCGTCGACGAAATGCCGCGGGGGGCGCGGGTGCCGGAACTGGCGGCTGTAGTCGGGCGGCTGTGCCTGGGGAGCGTTCCGGGGTTCCGGTGAGTTCAGGGGCTGTTGTGCGCCCGGGGAGCTGCGGGGGTCGCGGGGGCTGTGAGAAGCAGGGGGTTCGTGGGAGCCGGGGGTGTCGTGAGTACCGGGCGGACTGTGGGTGCCCGGGGGCCCCTGGGACCTATGAGGTTGCGGGGGGCCGGGGGGTTGCTGTCGGAACGGCGGCGGCGATGGGCTCCGGGGCTCCTGGGGCGGTTGTGGTGCGGACTTCTGCCGGAACCGTCGTAGCCGCCCCGATCTGCCGGGCGACCGGGCCGGATGCTCCTCCGGCCCGTCCTCCCGGCCGTCGTCCGCCCCGTCCCTGGTGCCGTCACGCATACCGGACATCACCCCCCGGCTGCGGATCGACCGGTCCGGGGAGCCGTGGAGAGATGGACGCCGACCCGCTTGACCATGAGCGTCATCTCGTAGGCGATCTGTCCGACGTCCGAGTCCGCGTCGGCGAGGACCGCAAGACAGCTGCCGTCTCCCGCCGCCGTCACGAAGAGGAACGCCTCGTCCAGCTCCACCACGGTCTGCCGGACCTGTCCGGCGTCGAAGTGCCGCCCCACCCCCTTGGCGAGGGAGTGGAATCCGGAGGCCACGGCGGCGAGGTGCTCCGCGTCCTCCCGGCTCAGCTCGCGCGAGGTGCCGGTCGCCAGTCCGTCGCTGGAGAGCACGAGCGCCCGGCGGATGCTGCCGACCCGCTCGACCAGCTCGTCGAGCAGCCAGTCGAGCGTGCCCGCGCCGCTCCGGTCGAGCGGGCGTCCGCCGGTGGCGTCTGCTGCGGCGTGCGGTGCGGTCATGGACCGTTCCCCTCCGATGTCGTTCGTGGTCCCGGACGGCCGGTGCCGGCGCCCGTCCCGGTACCGGTGCTCCGGACGGCGGCCGGGTCGGTGCCGTCCGCGTTCTGACGGCGGCCCCGTTGCCAGCCGCGCTGCATGGAGGCCATCCGGGCCCGTACGGCCTCGGCGTCGCGCAGTGCTTCGGCGTCGCCGTCCGTTCCCGGGGCGGCTTCGGGGGTGCGTCCGCGGGCGCGGGGCGGTGCCGGAACGTCCCGCAGCTGGGGCGCGAGGCTGGCCTGGCGCACCCGGCGCGGCAGTCCGTCGACGGACCCGGGCGGCTGGTGGGGAGGGACCGGGTCGGGGGCCCTGCGGTGTCCCCCGGTGTGGGGTTCGGCCGCGGCGGCGGAGGGGGCCGGGCCCCGGTTCCCCCGGCGGGCAGCGGGCCCTGAAGAGTCGGGGAAGGGTGCGGGGCCGGGGTGGTGACGGCCGGTCGCCGGGTCGGGGTGCTTGGGGCGGCGGGGCAGCGGGACGACGCCCGGGGGCCGTCCGGGGGCCGGGTCCCCGGCCTGCTGGTGCTCCTCGTCGGCCGCCGGGTACAGGCCGGGCGGGACCGGGCCGCGCGTGCGGTACGGATACGGGGCGTCGTACGGGTCGGGGAAGCCGTAGTCGTCCGGGGAGCGGTGCAGACCGGGTACGCCGTGCGGATCGGACGCCGCGTGTGGGCCGGGGGCGGTGTGCGGATCCGGGAGGCGGAAGGGGTCCGTACCGCCGTACGGGCCGGGGGCCGTGGCCGCCCGGTCGGGGTCTTGGGCGTCCGGGCCCGGCCGGTGGGGTCCGGACGGCAGAACAGGCCTGCCGGGAAACGGCGGCGGGACCACCGCACCGGCGGGTTCCCCGTCCGCGCCGGGCCGGACGAGGGGACCGGCCGCCGGGGCCGGGCGGCGGGCCGGGCCCGCGGTCCTGGCCGTACGGTCGGCCGGGGAGGCGGACTCCGTCTCCTCCGGGGCGTCGGTGAGCAGGGCGGCGGGCAGGAAGACGACGGCTGTGGTGCCGCCGTACGGGGACGACTGGAGCGAGACGCGCACGCTCTGGCGCTGGGCGAGCCGGCTGATGACGAAGAGACCGAGGCGGTCGGTGTCCGAGAGCTCGAACTCGGGGGTCTCCGCGAGCCGCAGATTGGCCTCCAGGAGGACCTCCGGCGCCATGCCGAGCCCCCGGTCGTGGATCTCCAGGGTGAAGCCGTTGGCCACCCGCTCGCCGTGCACCTCCACGGCGGTGTGCGGGGGCGAGAACACCGTGGCGTTCTCCAGCAGTTCGGCGATCAGATGGGTCAGGTCGGCCACCGCCTGGCCGCCCACGCCGATCCGGGGCAGCCGCCGTACCTCGATGCGTTCGTAGTCCTCGACCTCGGCGACCGCCGCCCGGACCACGTCCATCAGCTGGACCGGCTTGCGCCACTGGCGGGAAGGGGCGGCGCCGGAGAGGATCACCAGCCCCTCGGCGTGCCGGCGCATCCGGGTGGTGAGGTGGTCCAGCCGGAAGAGGTCGGCGAGTTCCTCCGCGTCCTCGGTGCGCCGCTCCATGGCGTCGAGCAGGATGAGCTGGCGGTGGAGGAGGACCTGGTTGCGCCGGGCGAGGTTGACGAAGACCTCGGACACTCCGCGGCGCATCTCGGCCTGGCGGACCGCGGCCTCGACGGCGGCGCGCTGGAGGGTGTTGAGGGCCCGCCCCGCCTGACCGATCTCGTCCTTCTCGTACTCCAGGCGCGGCGCCTCCGTCTCGACGTCGACGTGCTCGCCCGCGGCCAGCCGGCGCATCACCCCGGGCAGCCGGACGCCCGAGACCTCATGGGCCTCGCGGCGCAGCCGCGAGAGGTCGCGGACCAGATCGCGGCCGACGCGTACGGAGACGAAGACGGAGACCAGCAGGGCGAGGAAGCCGAGGACACCCGCGATGCCCGCTTTGAGGAAGACGTCGTACGCGGCCGGGTCGACCCGCCCCTGGTGGCGCTCCTCGGAGGCGTCGGCCTCCAGATGGAGGCGGTCGAGCACAGGGGTGACCGCCTGCCGCCACTGGGCCGCGTCCGCGGGCGTGGCCCGGGTGACGGGTCCGCCGGTGGCCAGGCGGCGTTCGCCGGCGCGCAGCGGTTCGGTGCCGGGGCCGGTCCAGAGGGTCCGGTAGATCTCGCGGTCGCGGGCGGGGAGCAGTTCGAGGTTGATCTCGTAGAGGAGTTCGCGCCGGGCGACCAGTCCGGTGATGTCGCGCTGCTCGGCCGCGGTGACCTGGCCCGCCGTCAGGGCGGAGGCGATCAGGGCGTCCTCGCGGGCGAGGGCCTCGGCGGCGCGGCCGAGGCCGACGATGGCCCGGCCCTGACGGTCCATGCCGACGTCGCTCAGGGTGTGGAGGTCGCTGAGGAAGCTGAAGGCGGGGTCGATCAGGCCGTTGTAGTAGTCCATGGCCCGGGTCCGCGGGACGGTGCCGCTGTCGACGGAGGCGCGGAGGGTGGCGAGTCCGTCGAAGCCCTCGGCGAACTCGGACAGTTTCCGTTCTCCGTCGGACCGCAGGGCGTCGCGGACCGCTTCGTCGTCGGCCTCGGCCCTGACGACCGTCAGGGCCCGGTCCACGGCCGTGCGCTGCCCGCGTAACTCGGCGAGCGCTCCCGACGCGCGGCGGTCGGCGAGATGGACCAGGGTGTTGTGGCGCTCCTGCTGGAGGGCCCGGACGGCAGCATCGACCGGTCCCCCGAGGTCGTCGACGACCGAACTGACCTCCAGCAGCCGGGCCGCCTCCCGGCCGGTGAGGAAGGTCGTGAAGCCCCAGAGCGCGGTGAGCGACAGCAGGGGTACCAGCAGCAGCGCCACGATCTTCCGGCGGATGGACTTCCCGCGAAAGCGCATGGCCTCCCCCTGACGGTCCGCCCGGCGGGCGGCGCTCCTCCGTGCTCTCCGGTCAGCAAACGGCGCGAGCCTACTACTGTCGGACCATCGGCTCGTAGGGTCGCCCGGGCGATTTTCGGCCGACCGGCCGGTGGTGGGGCAGAGTTGGTTCCGGCATTCAACGTGTTGGGATTCCCGGGCGTGTTGCACGGGGTCCGGCGGGGCGTCCGTGGGGGGCGGCGAGGAGATGGCCGGATTCCTACGATCCGATGGGCGCGGGACGGAACAGAACGGGGTTCTCGGGCGTCTATATGTACAGGGCTGTTGGGAACCTGCCGTTAGCGACCGGTAGTGCGAGGTTCGCCCGCACTGTCGGTATCGGAGGTGCCGGGTGTCAACTGCTTTCCGGATTCCGCCGCGGCAGCCCGGTGCAGGGCTCCGGCAAGGAGCGGCAGTGCATCCGGACAGGGGCGGCGGGTCCTCGCCGAACGGGAGTAGCGGCGCGGAATTCCGGGCAGCCGAAAGTGTACGGACGGACATGGGGGATGTGGGGAGTGAGCAGGACCATGGAGACGGGCGGGCGTCGTGAGGGGTCGGTGCGCGGCGAGAGAGCGCCGGTGCCGCGTCAGCTCTGGGTCGAGGAGCCCGAGCCCCGGGTGCGGATGGCGGACCCGGTGCGCAAGTCGGCGGTGCGGGCGGTCCTCATCGTGTCGTTGACGCTGATTCAGGCGATGGTGGCGTTCCTGTGCACGCTCGCCGGATCCTGGCTGGCGTTCCCGATGGTGCTCAGCAGTGTCGCCAGCACGATCGTGGCGACCTGGTCCGTGCTGGACGTCTGGGTGACGCGCCAGGTGTGGAAGCAGCGGTACGGGGTGGTCTCGGGGCCCAGCAGCAGCGCGCGTCAGCTCCGGCGGGAGCGCCGCCGGGCACGGCGGGCGGCCCGGGCCGCGGCCCGTGCGGAGACGCGGATAGGGCGCCGGGAGCGGCAGGAGAGCGGCGGCCGCCGGGTGGCCGAGGCCGAGGTCTGATCAGGACCCGGTTCGAGATCTGATCCGGGCCGGTCCGAGGTCTGATCCGGGCCGGTTCGAAGCCCGATCCGGGCCCGGTGCAGGGCGCGCCGGTGCCGCCCGCCCCCGTTCCGTAGCCGGTTGACCGGAGTTCGGAGCGGGGGCGTTCTGCGTGCGGGGTTTGCCGTGGCCCGGGGGCGGGTGGGTCAGGCCGGGGACGCCCCGCCGGGGGACGGGATCGGCCGGGTCTGCTGTTCGGGTGCGGGCGGGCTCGCCTGGGCGGGGACCGGGGGGATATCGCCGTGGGACCTGCGGAACATCCGGGTGGCGGTGATCTCGCCGTGGATCTGCTCGCCCGTGGTCTCCGGCTGGGGCAGTCCGGGCCGCAGATGCTCTTCCACGCTGATGTACTTCAGCCCCGCCCGCAGATCCGCGTCGTTCCGCAGCCGGATGACCAGGGGGAACTCCGCGAGGGCTGTGGTGTCGAACAGTCCCGTGGTGTAGAGGAGCTGGACGCCGAGGGCGTCGGAGACCGCCCGCTGGAGTTCCAGCAGATAGGTGGCGTTGGCCCGGCCGATGGGGTTGTCGAGGAAGAGGGTCCCGGCGTGGCGGTGCCGGTCGCGGCCCCGGTCGTTGCTGCGGAGCGCGGCCATCGTGCAGTAGAGGGCGATGGCGGCGGTCAGCAGCTGGCCGCCGGAGAAGACGTCGCCCATCTGTCCGACGGGGACCCGCTCGGCCCGCAGCACCGCGTCCGGCTTGAGGATCTCCACGGCGATGCCCTTGGGCTGGAGCGCCGCCTGCACGCCCCGCAGGAGCAGCGACATACCGTCCCTGCGGCCTTCTCCGTACGCCACGGAGGCGTTCTTGCGCAGCGCGGAACGGGTCGCCTCGTCGATGACCTCGCCCAGCCGTTCCGCCAGGGTCGCCTGGTCCGGCTCCTCGAAGCGGATCCGGAGGAACTCCTGGCCGGACCACTCCCCCAGGCCCTCGGGGAGCCGGGACAGCCGCTGGGCGGAGCGGAGCGTCGCCAGGGCCGATTCGACCAGTCCGCGGAGCCGGTCGACGATGGTGTCGCGGTTGCGCTCCAGCTGCTCCAGCTCGTCGGTGAGCACCCGCAGCCGGGGGGCGAAGGCCTCGGCCCAGGCGGCCGCGTGCTCGGGCAGCGCACCGGCGGGCAGCTCCCGGATCTGCTGGCGGGCCGGGGTGCGCACCTGCTCGTAGCGGGTGGAGTTGGCGTGCCGTACGAGGATGTCGGAGGCCTCCCGTACGGCCGCTTCCGCCGCGGACAGATCACCGGCGCAGCCGCGCAGGGAGCGGCGGGCGTCGGCGGCGGACTGACGGGCCGCGGCGAGCCCGTCGGGGTAGGCCTCGGGCTCCTCCGGCTGTCCGGGGTCGGGGGTCTGCTGGTCCGGGTGGTCGCGGAGCAGATCGCGCAGCTGGACGGCGGTCTCGTCGAACCCGGCGGCACCGTCCTCGGCGGTCCGGTGGGCGGTCAGCAGGGTGCTGTGGGCCGCGCGGGCGGTGTCCAGGGCGTCGGTGCGGGTGGCGAGTTCGGTGGTGGCGGTACGGAGCAGGAGCTGGGCGTGATCCGCGTCGCCGGGGGCCAGTTCGGCGGGGAGTTCGGTATGGGCGGTGCCGTCGGCGGGGGCGAGCCGCTCGGCCTCGCCGCGCAGCCGGCCGAGCTTCTCGCTGGCCTCGGACGCCCGTGACTCCAGCATCTGGACCAGGGATTCGGCGCGGGCCGCGGCGGCCTGGCGGGAAGGCCCGTCGGCGCCGTCGGTGCTCTCCAGAAGCTGGGCGGCGCGGGTGCGGACCTTGTTGGTGAGACGGTCCAGTTCGGCGAGGGCGGCGCTTTCGTCGCTCTCCGCTCGGGCCTGCTCGGCCCGGAGGTCGGCGCCGACGCCGACCTTCTCGTACAGCTGGGACGCGGCGCGGTAGGCCTCGCGCAGAGCGGGCAGTGCGGCGCGCGGCGCCTCGGCTCCGGTGCCGGTCGAGTCTGCGCCGTCCACACCGTCCATGCCGTCCGCGGTTGTCTCCGGGGCTCCGGCGATCTCGGCGCGTTCGGCGCGCAGGGCGCGGGCGGTGCGGCGGGCGTCGTCGCCCGCGCGCTGGGCGGCCCTGCGGTCCTCGTCGGCGGCCTTGGCCCGCTCCCAGCAGGTGGTGGCGCGGGCCTCCGCCTCGACGGCGTCGTCGGCCAGCTCCCGCAGTTTGACCTGCCAGCCGGCCCGTTCCCGCAGACGGTAGGCGAGTCCGGCGAGGGCGTCGGCGGCGCGGCGGGCCCGCTGGGCGGTTTCCTGGCGCTCCTCGCGGACCCGGGCGGCCTCCGCGGCGGCCTCGTCGGCTTCGTTCCGTACGGCGCGGGCCCTGGCCAGCTCCTCCCGGGCCGCTTCGGCCGTCTCACGGGCGGCGGCGGTGCCGTGGGCGAGTTCGGCGAGCATGCCGGGCGGGCAGTCGGCGCGCCAGGAGGCGATGCGGGCGCCGAGTGCCCGGTCCCCGGCCAGCCGGGCGGCGAGGGCGCGGATCTCCTCGTCCCGGGCGCCGGCCCGGGCGCGCAGGGCCTGCCGCTCCTCGTCGGCGGCGCCCTCGTCGTGCATGGCCGGGTTGGGCGGTACGAGGAAGACACCGGAATCGTCGCCCGCCGGGTCCGTACCGGGCGGTGGTACGGGGGCGAGCAGGGCCGCGGCGGTGCCGACCGCGACGGCGGAGCGGGGCAGCAGGGCCGCGGCGCCCAGGACCTCCCGGGCGCGGAGGTGGGAGGCGGGGTCGGTGATGACGACGCCGTCGACGAGTTCGGGGCGGGCGGCGAGTACGGCGGCGTGGTCGGCGGGGTCGACGGCCTGGGCGAGGTAGCGCCAGCCGGGCAGGGCGGGGATGCCGTGTTCCGCGAGGTACTCGACGGTGGCGAGGACATCGGGGCCCGGGGGCAGCAGTCCGCCGTCGCCGAGGGCGCCGAGGATACGGGCGTCGTCGGCGGCGGCGGTCCTCAGGTCGAAGAGGCGGCGTTCGGCTTCGGTGACGTACTGGTCGAGGAGTTCGCGCAGATCGTCGGCCCAGCGGTCCAGTTCCTCGGCGGACAGCGGGGTGTCACTGGCGCGGGCGGGGGCGCTGCCGCCCTCGGCCGTACCGGCGGAGGGGAGGCTGAGGAGTTCGGCGAGCCGGGTGTCCTCGGCGATGGCGGCGGCCGCCCGGTGTTCCGCGGTGTAGGAGTGTTCGGCGGCCGTGGCGGCGTCGGCGGCGCGGGCGGCGGCCAGTTCGGCGCGGGTCTCCGCGGCGGCGGCCTCCTTGGCACGGTCGGCGGTGATCCGGCCGGTCTCCCGGGCGGTGTCCCAGGCGGCGACGGCGGTCTTCTCGGCGTCGCTGGCGGCCAGGGCGGCCCTGGCCGGGTCGGCGTCGGGCGCGGTGTCGTCCAGCCAGCCGGCCCGTACGGCTTCGGCGGTCTCCTGTTCGACCTCGGTGAGCCGCTGGCGGAGGTGGCCGATCTCGCTGCGGGCGCGCTGGGCCTCGGTCGCGGCGGCGGTGGCGTCCCGGTGGGCCGCTTCCCCCGCTTCCTGGAGGGCGGCGGACCGCTCCTCGTGTTCGTTGGCGAGCCGTTCGCCCTCCCCCGCGGCCGCGTGGAGGGCGCGGACCAGGTCGGTGGCGGCGAGGGCGCGGGCGGCCAGGGCGGGGGCGGCGTCCCGTTCTGCCTCGCGGATCGCGGCGGCGACCCTGGCGGAGCGGTCGGCGGCGGCCCGGTGGCGCAGCACGGCTTCGGCGGCCTGCCAGGCGGAGTGGAGGGTGCGGGCGTCGGTCAGTTCGCGTCGCTGAGCGGCGGCGCCCTTCTCGGCCGCGGTCAGGGCGAGGGAGGCGTGCCGGTAGGCCAGTTCGGCGGCGACGAGGGAGCTGCGGCTGCGGGCGTTCTCGGCCTCGGTGACGGTGTGGGCGGCGGCGGTGACCTGCTGGGCCAGTTCGGCGGCGCGGGCGCGTTCGGCGGCGGCGCGGGCCAGCAGCCGGCGGCTGAGGGTGCGGGTGCGGCGTTCGGCGGCGGTGTGGATCTCCCGGGCGCGGGCGCGGGCCCCGGCGGCTTCGACGATACGCGTCAGGAGGTCGACGGAGCCCGCGGTGAAGTCGCGTTCGGCGGTGAGTTCGGCCCGTCGGCCGATCTTGTTGCCGAAGCCGCTGACGAGATCGGCGAGGCCGTCGGTGTCGCGGGTGTCGGTGACGGCCCGCAGCAGCAGATCGGTGAAGTCGGAGTCCTTCTTGACCGCGAAGAGTCCGGCGGCCTCGCCCTCGTCGGCGTTCATCTCGCGCTGGTAGCGGAAGAGTTCGGGGTCGAGACCGAGTTCGCCGAGGTGTTCGTTCCAGCGGTCGTGGATCTCTTCCCAGTGGACGTCGAGGTGGGGGTAGGCCTTCCCGGCGTCGGTGAGGGCGTCCCGGAAGCCCTTCATGGTGCGGCGGCGGCCGCGGGCTCCGGAGACGCCTTCGGCCGGGGGTCGTACGGAGGTGGCCTCGGCGACCGGGAGGGAGTCGAGGCCGAGTCCGGGTCCTGGCCGGAAGGAGTACCAGGCCTCCGCGAACTTCCGGGGGTCGTTGGAGACCTGGCGGCCGCGCCATTCGCTGACCTTGCCGACGACGACGAGTTCACCGGTGAGGGTGTGCTGCCACTCCAGGGCGACGTGGCCGCAGTCGTCGGCGAGCAGGAATTTGCGCAGTACGCCGGAGCTGGCGCCGCCGAGGGTGTTGCGGTGGCCGGGCAGCATCACCGAGAAGATCAGTTTGAGGAGGACGGACTTGCCGCCGCCGTTCTCCAGGAAGAGCACGCCCGCGGGGGCGGGGCGGCGCGGCGGGCCGACCGGCTCCTCCTCGAAGAACTCCGCCTGGGCGGGCGCGGGGTCGGGCACCGGCTCACCGACTCCGCGCAGGTCCAGCACGGTGTCGGCGTAGCGCGCACCGGCCGGCCCGATGGAGTAGAGGCGAACGCGGGACAGCTCGTACATGGCGGCGGACTCTCAGATGTCGACTGGTCGGAATACCGGGTTGCCGGGCGGGGCGGCGGGTGTCGCCCGGCCGGGGCTCAGGCGTGGAAGGGAAGGCCCGCGTCGGCGGCCAGTTCCAGATCGTCGCCGTCGGGCGGGGGAAGCAGGGTGGCGGCGCCGTCGCTGACCGGGACGACGCCCAGGTCGAGCAGTTCGGCCATGGCGGCGGTACCGGCGAGATCGCGGACCTGGAGCTGGTAGCGGGCGGTGGTGCGGTAGGTGCCGCCGGAGTCGTCGCCGGTGCGCTGGAGGAATCCGGAGTCGGTGAGGAAGGCGACGGCCTTGCCGACGATGCCGGTGGTGGATCCGGCGAGGCGGCGGGCGTCCTTGGTGGCTCCGGTGGCGCTGCGGCGGGCCCAGACCCGCCAGGCGGACTCCAGCCCGGGGGCGCCGGTGGCCGGGTCGCTGTTCTCGCCCTGTTCGCCGGCGCGCTCTTCGAGGCGGCGGCAGGCCTGCCGGACGAAGGCGTCCACGCCGTTGACGGTGACCCGGCCGATGTAGCCGTCGTCGGCGAGGTCCTCCGGGCGGGGGAAGGCCATGGTGGCGACGGAGAGATGGGCCAGTCCGTGGAGGAAGCGGTCGGCGGAGTCGGCGGCGGCCCGGCGGGCGTAGTCGCCCATGCGGACCGCGAAGACGGAGTCCTCGCCCGCGGTGACGGCCATGCCCGCGCGGGAGGAGACCTCCAGGACGACGAGTCCGAGGCCGGTGGCGACGGCGTCGGCGAGGCGGGCGAAGGCGCTGTCGTCCCGGTAGCGGCGGAGCAGTTCGGCGTACTCCGCGTCGCGGGCGGGGAGGAGCTTGGGCTGGAGTCCGAAGGCGACCAGCCGGGCGGCGTCGGCGGCGTCGGCCGGGGTGACCGCGGAGGCCGCCACCGGCCGGTCCGGGGCAGGAGCGGGGGCCTCGGTCTCCTGGGCCGGTTCGCGCTCGGCATGCGATTCGGTCACTGGGCGGGCTCCTCGTGCGGACAGGGCTGACAGGGCTGGCGGGACGGACGGTGGTGCGGTACGGCGGCCGGGGGCCGGCCCCCGGCGGTACGGGCCCGGCGCTCCGGTGTGCCACCGCGGGCCGGGGCGCCGGGTGAGCGGTACCCGGGTGTCATGCCGCCTCCGTACGGTCGGCGGCCATCCCGGCGGCGTCGAGCAGCGCCGTACCCACGATGAGGTCGGCGCCGCCGAATTCGGGGTCGTCCAGCCGGGTGCCGTCGTCGACGGCGAACAGCAGCTTCTCCTCGCCCTGCCGGTAGGCGGTGCCGACCGGGGGGCTGGCCGCGTGGACCGCGAGGAGGGCCACCAGATAGGGCAGGTCGGGGTCGCGGCGGCGGGCGTCGGCGAGCAGTCCGGAGAGCCGGCGGGGCGCGTCGTGTTCCAGGTCGAGCAGTTCCATCGCCCGGGCGAGCTGTTCCTCGGTGAACCGGCTGTCGTCGGGGGTGGCGATCAGATCGGGCTCGGGCATCTCGGCGCCGAGGTGCTCCCGTTCGACGGGGGGTGTCAGCAGCAGCTCGACGAGATCGCCGACGCGGACGGAGGACGGGGTGCGCAGTCCGGTGCCGTGGGCGAAGAAGGCGTCGGTGACCTTGATGGCCCCTTCCATCGGCAGCGGCAGGACGGGGGCGAGAAGCTGTCCGTAGAGGTCGAGGCCGGTGCGGGTGGTGGGGCGGGCGAAGGCCTGCCGGTCCTGTTCGGCGCGGAAGAGGGGACCGGCCTCCAGCAGGCGGGACTGGAGCTGGGTGTGGCGGCGGATGCAGTCCTTGACGATATCGACGAGTTCGGCGGCGCGGCGCTTGTTCTCGGGCTCCTCCGCCTCGTCACGGGCGCGGCGGATGTTCGTCAGGATGGCGTTCTCGTGGCGGTAGCGGTCGGCGACGTGGTCGAGGGCTTCCGCGATCATGTCGGGGACCGTGTTCAGCCAGTCGACGGCGCGGACGTTGCGCCGGGTGGCCTCCAGGGTGCGGCGGAGGGTCTCCGAGTACTGCACGGTGCGGTAGCGGGCCTGTTCGGCGGCGAGCTGGGCATCGGCCAGCCTGCCGCGGCTGATGAGGACCTCCAGCTTGACCTCGGCGGCGATCTGGGCGCTGGTCACATCGGTGTCGAGGGCGCCGACGAGGACGTTGACCGCCTCGTCGGTGGTGCGCAGATAGACCGCGCCGCCGTAGCCGGGGACCTCCTCGACGAGCTTGAAGTCGTAGTCGCGGCGGGTGTAGACACCGTCGGCGCCGAAGGTGCCGTACACCGCGCGGAAGCCGCGGTCGACACTGCCGACGTTGATCAGGTTCTCCAGCACCCAGCGGGCGACGCGTTCGTGCTCGGCGGCGGGCCGCCGCGGGGCCTGGGCGGCGATCCGGGGCAGCAGTCTGGCGACTATCTGGTCGTGGTCGGCGCCGGTGTCGAAGTCCATGTGGAGGGTGACCAGGTCGATGGCCGCGAGGGCGACCTCGGCCATCGCGTAGACCGAGTACTCGCCCGCGAGGTTCGCCTTGCGCGTGTCGAGATCGTGCAGCGGGGCGGTGCAGGCGAGGGCGCGCAGCCGCCGCGCCAGCCCTTCGTCGGCGGCCGGGCCCTGCGCGGGCCGCGGCCCCGCGCTGAGCTGGGGCGGAACGGGGTCCGTCGAGGCAGGCGAAGTCACGGTGCACAGATTAGGTCCTCGCAGTGACAACGGTCGAAACGGCGAATCGTCTGGCTTGTCCCCACGGCGGGGTATCGGTGGCGGAGGCCGTGGGCTACGGTCCGGCTGTCACGGCTCTCCCGGGCCGTGTCCGCACGGTCCCGCCCGTCCCGCGGCACCCGCCCCGGGGACGGCCGGAATCCGCGGCGGGGAACTTCTGTGCGAGTGTGCGCGTCCCCGACAACACCCGACAACACAGGGGACGACACCGGGGACGACACCGGGCAGCACCGGACAACACCGGGGACGACACCGGGCGGGTGCCGCGACGTCGCTCCGGTACGAGCGCTTGTGTGCCTGGTGGGGGGCCGCGAGCACGGCGACCGCGGTGACGGCTGGGACTGCTGTGACCGTTGCAGGGACAGGAGGAGACGGATGACTTGGGCGTCCATCGACCTCAACGCCGATCTGGGCGAGGGGTTCGGCCGCTGGCGGCTCACCGACGACGAGCAGTTGCTGTCGGTGGTGACCAGCGCCAATGTCGCCTGCGGCTTCCATGCGGGAGACGCGGCGACGATGCGGGAGGTGTGCCGGATCGCGGCCGAGCGGTCGGTGCGGATCGGTGCCCAGGTGGCGTACCGGGATCTCGCCGGGTTCGGGCGGCGGGCGATGGAGGTGCCGCCGGACGAGCTGGCGGCCGAGGTCGCCTATCAGATCGGTGCCCTGGAGGTCTTCGCCCGGGCGGCCGGGTCCCGGGTGTCGTACGTCAAACCGCACGGTGCCCTGTACAACCGCGTGGTGGGCGACGAGGAGCAGGCCGCGGCCGTGGTGGAGGGGGTACGGCTGGCGGGCGGGCAGCTGCCGCTGCTCTCGCTGCCGGGGTCCGCACTGCACTCCCTGGCGGAGAAGGCCGGACTGCCGGTGGTCACCGAGGGGTTCGCGGACCGGGCGTACACCGCGCAGGGCACGCTGGTGCCGCGCGGCGAGGAGGGGGCGGTGCTGTCGGACCCGGCGGCCGTGGTGGAACGGTCGGTGAGCATGGCGCGGTTCGGGGTGGTCGCGGCCCGCTGCGGGCGGACCGTCGCCGTACGGCCCCGGTCCCTGTGCGTCCACGGGGACACCCCCGGGGCCGTGGCGCTGGCGCGCCGGGTGCGGCGGGGTCTGGAGGAGGCCGGGGTGCGGGTGGAGGCGTTCGGATGAGGGTGCTGCCGGTGGGCGACCGGGCGCTGCTGGTCGAACTCGCGGACGGGGAGGAGGCCGGGGCGTTCCATGCCGAGGTGCTGCGGCGGCGGGCCGCGGGCGCGCTGCCGCCGGTGACGGAGATCGTCCCGGCGGCCAGGACCGTGCTGCTCGACGGGGTCGCGGATCCCGGGCGGCTCGCGGCGGAGCTGGCCGGCTGGACGTTCGGGCCGGCCGGGGCGCGGGCGGAGGCGGTGGTCGAGGTGCCGGTGCGCTACGACGGGCCGGATCTGCCGCGGGTGGCGGCGCTGTGGGGGGTGGCGGAGGAGGAGGTCGCCGCGATCCACTCGGCGGCCGGATTCCGGGTCGCGTTCTGCGGGTTCGCCCCCGGTTTCGGCTATCTGACCGGGCTGCCCGAGCGGTACGCGGTGCCCCGCCGGGCCACCCCGCGGACCTCGGTGCCCGCGGGTGCGCTGGGGCTGGCCGGCCCGTACACCGGCGTCTATCCCCGTTCCTCGCCCGGCGGCTGGCAGCTGATCGGCAGGACGGAGCTGACGCTGTGGGATCCGGGCCGGGATCCGGCGGCACTGCTGTCGCCGGGCGCGCGGGTGCGGTTCGTTCCGGAGGGGCCGTGACGGACCGGGTGGTCGTGGTGGTCCGGGCCGGCCCGCTGACCACGGTTCAGGATCTGGGCCGGCCGGGCCGGGCCCATCTCGGGGTGCCGCGCTCGGGAGCCCTGGACGCGCCCGCGGCCCGCTGGGTGAACCGGCTGGTGGGCAATGCGGAAGGGGCCGCCGTGCTGGAAACCACGGTCGGCGGCTGCGCGGTACGGCCCCGCAGGGCGGTCACGGTGGCCGTCGGGGGTGCGCCCTGCGCGGTGCGGGTGGACGGCCGTCCGGTGGCGTGGGGGGCGCCCGTGCGGGTGCCCGCCGGGGCGGTGCTGGACATCGGGCGGGCGGTCCGCGGGGTGCGGACGTACGCCGCGTTCGCGGGCGGTATCGCCGTGGAGCCCGTTCTCGGCAGCCGTTCCACCGATCTTCTGTCGGGTCTCGGGCCTCCGGTGCCGGCGGACGGCACGGAGCTGCCGCTGGGGGTTCCGGCCGGGCCGCCGTCCGTGACCGGCGGGGTGATGCCCTGGGCGGGCCCGCCCGCCGAACTGGTGCTGCGGGTCCGGCCGGGGCCCCGCGACGACTGGTTCGGCCCGGACGGCCTGCGGGTGCTGCTGTCGGGCGGACACCGGGTGGCGGCGGCGAGCAACCGGATCGGGATGCGCACGGAGGGCCCGGTGCTGCGGCGGACGCGGTCGGAGGAGCTGCCGAGTGAGGGGATGGTGCTGGGCGCGGTGCAGGTCCCGCCGGACGGCCGGCCGGTGGTCTTCCTCGCGGACCATCCGACGACCGGCGGCTATCCGGTGGTCGCGGTCGTCGACGTCCGTGCTCTCCCGGCCGCCGCCCAGGCCGTCCCGGGCACCCCGGTGCGCTTCGTCATGGCGCGCTGACGGCCGGGCTGCCGGGTGGTTCGGGGCCGTAGCCCCCGCCGCCCGGGGTCTTCACGACGAGGACGTCGTCCGGGCCGACCTCCGTGGTGTCGGTGCCGGAGAGCGGGGTCACGGTTCCGTCGGCGCGTTCGACGGAGTTCTCACCGAGGGCGCCGGGGCCTCCGCCCGCCATACCGTAGGGGGCGATCCGGCGGTGGCCGGTGAGCAGGGCGACGGTCATCGGTTCGAGGAAGCGGATGCGGCGTACGGTCCCGTTCCCGCCGTGCCTGCGGCCCCTGCCGCCGCTGCCGCGCCGTACGGAGAAGGAGTCGACCCGGACCGGATAGCGCCATTCGAGGATCTCGGGGTCCGTGAGCCGGGAGTTGGTCATATGGGTCTGGACGGCGTCCGCGCCGTCGAAGCCGTCGCCCGCTCCCGAGCCGCTCGCCACGGTCTCGTAGTACTGGACCCGCTCGTTGCCGAAGGTCACGTTGTTCATGGTGCCGGAGCCCTCCGCCTGGACTCCGAGGGCCGCGTAGAGGGCGCCGGTGACGGCCTGGGAGGTCTCCACATTGCCCGCGACGGTCGCCGCGGGCGGGCGGGGCGCGAGCATCGAACCGGGCGGCACCCGGATCTCCAGCGGTTCCAGACAGCCGCTGTTGAGGGGGATGTCCTCTCCGACGAGGGTGCGGAAGACGTAGAGCACGGCGGCGGTGACCACGGACGTCGGCGCGTTGGTGTTGCCCGGCTGCTGGGCGGAGGTGCCGGTGAAGTCGATCACCGCGCTCCGCCGCTGCCGGTCGACGCGTACGGCGACCCTGATGACGGCCCCGGCGTCGGTCTCGTACGCGTACGATCCGTCACCGAGCCGGGCCACGATCCGGCGGACCGACTCCTCCGCGTTGTCGCGGACGTGCCGCATATAGGCATGGACGACGTCGAGGCCGAACTGGTCGGTCATCTGCCGGAGTTCCGCGATGCCCTTCTCGTTGGCGGCGATCTGGGCGCGCAGATCCGCGATATTGGCGTCGGGGGCCCGGGAGGGGTACCGGGCGCCGGTGAGCAGCGCGCGGGTCTCCTGCTCGCGCAGCCGCCCGTCCCGTACCAGAAGCCAGTTGTCGAAGAGGACGCCCTCCTCGTCGACGGTGGTGCTGAAGGCGGGCATCGAGCCGGGGGTGATACCGCCGATCTCGGCGTGGTGGCCGCGGGAGGCGACCAGGAACAGCAGGTCGCCGTCCGGTTCACCGAAGACCGGGGTGACCACGGTGACATCGGGCAGATGGGTGCCGCCGTGGTACGGGTCGTTGATCGCGTACACATCGCCGGGGCGCATTCCGTGCCCCTCTCCCGGCCGGTTGCGCCGCAGTACCTCCTTGATGGAGTCGCCCATGGACCCCAGGTGGACCGGGATGTGCGGGGCGTTGGCGATGAGGTTGCCTGCGGCGTCGAAGAGGGCGCAGGAGAAGTCGAGCCGCTCCTTGATGTTGACGGAGTGGGCGGTGTTCTCCAGCCGGACGCCCATCTGTTCGGCGACGGCCATGAAGAGGTTGTTGAAGACCTCCAGCAGGACGGGGTCGGCGGCGGTTCCGGCGGCCGTCCGGGAGGGGCGGGGGGTGGTGCGGGTGAGCAGCAGTTGTCCGCCGGGGGCGGCCGCTGCCCGCCAGCCGGGGTCGACGACGGTGGTCGCGTCGTCCTCGGCGAGGATCGCGGGTCCGGTGACGGTGTCCCCGGGGTGCAGATCGTCCCGCCGGTACAGCGGTACGGAGCGGTGGGCTCCGGACGTGAACACGGGGACGTGGTCCCGGGGCGGGGGCGCGGGGCGGTCCGGGGCGCCGGGTCCGTCGGTTCCGGCGGTGGTACGGGCTCCGGCGCCGCGGGCGGGCGGGTCGGCGGGCGGGGTCTCCGGTTGCCCGGAGCCGTACTCCCCCGCCGCCGTGCCGGTGGCCTCCACCGACACGGATTCGACGACCAGGGGTTTGTCCATGACGAAGCCGTAGCGGGCGCGGTGGACGGTTTCGAAGGCGTCCCGCATGGCGGTGGCGGTGGCCAGGGGGACGGGCAGGCCCGCGTCGGTGCCCGCGTAGCGGATGACCGCCCGGGCCCTCGTGGTGATCGAAGCGTCGGGCACCCCGTCGGCGCGGAGTTCGGCGCGGGTCCGGTCGGAGAGCCGTCGGCACCGTTCGCGGACCCGTTCGGTGGTGGCGTCGTCGAGGGCGGCTTCCACGGACTCCTCCCGCAGGGCCGTGGCGTCGGCGAGGCCGATTCCGTACGCGGAGAGCACCCCGGCCAGCGGTGGAACGATCACGGTGTCGACGCCGAGGGCGTCCGCGACGGCGCAGGCGTGCTGGCCGCCCGCGCCGCCGAAGGAGTTGAGGGCGTAGCGGGTGATGTCGTAGCCGCGCTGTACGGAGATCTTCTTCACGGCATTCGCCATATTGAGTACGGCGATCTCCAGGAAGCCCGCGGCGACCTCCTCGGGGGTGCGGGCCGTGCCGGTCTCGCGCCGGACGCGGTCGGCCAGTGCGGTGAACCGCTCCCGGACGGTGCCGGCGTCGAGCGGCCGGTCCCCGTTCCGGCCGAAGACGGCCGGGAAGTGGGCGGGCTGGATCCGGCCGAGCATCACATTGGCGTCGGTGACGGTCAGCGGGCCGCCGCGGCGGTAGCAGGCGGGGCCGGGGTCGGCGCCCGCGGAGTCGGGCCCGACGCGGTAGCGGCGGCCGTCGAAGTGGAGCACTGAGCCGCCGCCTGCCGCGACGGTGTGGATGTTCATCATGGGGGCGCGCATCCGGACCCCGGCGACGAGGGTGCCCTGTGCCCGTTCGAACTCGCCCGCGTAGTGCGAGACGTCCGTCGACGTACCGCCCATGTCGAAGCCGACGACCCGGTCGAATCCGGCCTGTGCGGCGGTACGGGCCATGCCGACGACGCCGCCCGCGGGTCCGGAGAGCACGGCGTCCTTGCCACGGAAGTGGGCGGCTTCCCGCAGTCCCCCGTTGGACTGCATGAACATCAGCCGGATGCCGGGCAGTTCGGCGGCGACCTCGTCGACGTACCGCCGCAGGATCGGTGAGAGATAGGCGTCCACGACGGTCGTATCGCCGCGGGGCACCAGTTTGATCAGGGGGCTGACCTCGTGCGAGCAGCTGACCTGGGTGAATCCGAGGTCGCGGGCGGCGCGGGCGACGAGGGTTTCGTGGGTGGGGTGGCGGTAGCCGTGGAGCAGGACGACGGCCGCGGACCGCAGTCCGTCGTCGCGGCAGGCGGCGAGCCGTTCGGTGACGGCGGCCAGGTCGAGGGGGCGGACGGTGCCGCCGTGGGCGTCGATGCGTTCGGGGACCTCGACGACCCGTTCGTACACCGGTGGCGGCAGTTCGATCCGGCGGTCGAAGATCCGGGGCCGGTTCTGGTAGGCGATGGAGAGGGCGTCGCCGAAGCCTTCGGTGATCAGCAGGACGGTGGGTTCGCCGCGCCGTTCCAGCAGGGCGTTGGTGGCGACGGTGGTGCCCATGCGGACGGCGGAGACCCGTTCGGCGGGTACGGGCTCATCGGGGCCGATGCCGAGGAGCAGCCGGATTCCGGCGACGGCGGCGTCGCGGTGGCGCCCGGGGTCGTGGGAGAGGAGTTTGCGGGTGACGAGCCGTCCGTCGGGCCGCCGCCCGACGATATCGGTGAAGGTGCCGCCCCGGTCGATCCAGAACTCCCAGCGTCCGGTCGTCATGCCTTCATTGTGGCGCGGGGCGGCCCGGCGGGCCCGCGCGCGGGAAGGGGGCGGGAGCCTGTCCGCCCCGAGGCCCCGAGGGGTACGGGGGCAACCCGGGGCGCGGTACGCAATCGCGCCGGGCGGCGGGGCAGCGCTGCCCCGCGTCGTCCGCGGCGGCCGGAGCTGTACGGCTCGGGCCCGGCCCGGCGGTATCGGGGCCGGGGCCCTGCCGCACCGTGCGGAGGGCCGGTGGCCTACGGGGCGCGGGGCCCCGGGGCCCTGCGGCATCGCGGCGGAAGGCCGGTCGCCTACGGGGCGCCCGGCGTCATCGGACCCGGGGATCTACGGCATCGCGCGGAGCGCCGCCGGTGTCCGGGGTGCCGGGCGCCCCGGACACCGGCGGGGGCTCAGTGCGAGGGGGTCTCCGGGACCATTCTGCTGCGGACCGCGGTCTGGACCTCGGCCTCCTCCGCCGGATCGGCGGCCAGGCGGCGCAGTCTCTCCGCGACCCGCAGATCACCGGTCTCGGCGTGCCGGGCGGCCACTTCCCTGGTGGTCTCCTCGCAGTCCCACAGGCATTCGACGGCGAAGCCGGTGACGAAGGTGGGATCCGTCGCGGCCAGGGCTGTGGCCGCGCGGCCGCGGAGACGGGAGGAGGCCGTCTCCCGGTAGACATGGCGCAGGACGGGCGCCGCGCAGGCGATGCCGAGCCGGCCGGTGCCGTCGACGAGGGTCCACAGCAGGGGGGCGTCGGGGCCGTCCGCCCGGACGGTCTCCCGGAGGGCGCCGAGGACGAGCATGCTGTCGCCGGCCCCGCCCCGGCAGGCGAGCACACCGGCGGCCGAGGCCCCGAGGGCGTCGGGCCGGTGGACCCAGCTCCGGGCCCGGTCGACCGCCGCTTCGCCGCACATGCGCTCGAAGGCGGCGACGGCGGCCTCGGCGACCGTACGGGAGCCGGTGGAGACGGCGTGCTCGACGAGGTCGAGGAGCACGGGGTCCTGACGTTCGGCGAGGTAGTGCAGGGCGGCGCAGCGTGCGCCGTCGGCGCCTTCGCGGGCGGCCACGACGATGGCGGGCCGGTCCGCGTCCACGGCGACGGCCGCCAGGCAGCGGGCGGCGGGCACATGCAGCGGGGTGCCGCGCTCCAGTCCCTGGTCGGCCCAGTCGAAGACGGCCTGCACGCTCCAGCCGGGCCGGGGGCCGGTCGGGCGCAGCTGGCGCTGCCAGCGGTCGAAGGAGCCGGCTTCCCTGGCCGCGCGGATACGGCCGCCGACGGCGGCCCGGGGGTCCTCCTCCCAGAGCCGCCACGGCCGGGGTTCGTAGGCGTCGCGCACGGCCACGGCCAGGTCCGCTTCGCCCTCGGGCGTGGCGGGGAACCGGGCGAGGACGGGTTCGGCGAGGGCGCGCAGTCCCGTGTCGTCGTCACGGAGCGCGAGCTCGTCGAGGGCCCACTCCCAGTTGGCGCCGCGGGCCGCGTAGTCGCGGAGCAGTTCGAGGGCGTCGTGCCTGCCGTACGAAGCGAGGTGTCCGAGGACGGCGAGCGCGAGGCCGGTCCTGCTCTCGTCGTCGTCCACGGCGTCCTCGGCACCGCCCAGGTGCCGCCGGATCTCGTCCAGACCTCCGTGGAGGTCGAGGTAGAGCCGGGCGTAGTACAGGGAGCGGTTCTCGACCTGCCAGTCGTGGCGGGGGTCGTTGAGCACACAGTGGTTGAGGGCGGCCAGCGCCTCGCCGCGGGGGGCGGCCAGCGCGTGCAGGGTGCCGTCGCCGCGGCCCCTCTGCAGCATGCCGAGCAGCGTGCCGCTCGGCGCTATGACTGGTTCGAACATGGGGAAAGCCTCACATCAAGCTCTCGACGCAACCGGGGAACGAAGACGGTCAGGCCGCGCAGCGGCCCGAGGAGCAGTTCCTCACCGGGTGGTGCGTCGTCCGCGCCCTCTGCTGTGTGTCGACCATCTTCCTCGCCTCTCGTCGGTGGGTCCCAGGGGAATTCCCGGTGATGTCCGGGACAGGACCCGTCGTCATGATGACCCACCCATATCGCCACCGCGACCACATTTACGACGTCCCTCCCCGGGGGCCTCGCGTATCGCGCGCGAGGCCCCCGGGGAGGGCGCCGGAAACTCTCCGTGACGAACGGCGCGGGCCGGGTCGGGGGTCAGCGGTCGCCGGGTTCCCCGAACAGCTCCAGAAGCTCTGTCTTCCCAAACATTCGCGCGGTATCCGTGGCGGAGGGGGTTCCGGCCGCGGGATCGGCGCCGTGCGCCAGCAGTACGCGGACGACTTCGTCCTCGCCCTTGAAGACGGCGCCGGCGAGGGGGGTCTGGCCGCGGTCGTTGGCCCGGTCCGGTTCGGCGCCGCGGGCGAGGAGGGCCTCGACCGCCGTCGCGTGGCCGTGGTAGGCCGCCAGCATGACCAGGGTGTCGCCGCGGTCGTTGGTGAGGTTCGCTGGCACTCCGGCGTCGATGTACGCGGCGAGCGCCTCGGTCTCCCCCCGGCGCGCCAGGTCGAAGACCTTGGTGGCCAGTTCGACCACGTCCCGGTCGGGGGACTCACTCATCTCGGGGACCGCCTTTCACTGGGATTCGCTCCGGTTCCGGCCATCCGACCTGGGAGTACGGCGGGAACAGCCGTACGAGCGACGGACAGCGTACTGCCCGCGCGGGGTGCCGCCACCGCCCGTTCCCGCCGAGATCCACCCCACGGCGGGACACGGACGGGGACATTTGCCACGCGGTCCGTCCGGACCGGCGCGGAGCGCTCCGGCCGCCCCGCGCCCGCTCCGGCGGATACGGGGCGGCCCCGCCGGGTCCCCGGGGTGCGCGACACCATCCCCCAGTCCAGTGAAATACACACCTTTTCACCCTTTTGCACCTTTAATCACATATGCACTTCCTGTGAGGCTGGAAGTACTCAAGGTGACTGTCCCCTCACCCAGGAGAACATCATGATCCTCTCCATCTCCGGCGTGGTCCTGCTCGCGATCATCGTCTTCCTCTTCTTCAAGAAGGACGGGCTCAAGGCGTCCCACGCCCTCGTCTGCGCGCTCTTCGGCTTCTTCCTGGCCGGCACCGCGATCGCCCCCAGCATCACGGCAGGCAGCGAGAGCCTCGCCGGTCTCCTGGGCGGGATCAAGTTCTGACGGCCGCCGCCCCGTCCCCCGCATCCCGCCCCGAATCCCCCAGGAGTACGACGTGGCCCGGCGACCACTCCCCCGCATTCTGAGCAGCGGAACCGCGCAGCTCGCCCGGAGCCGGGAGTTCGCGCGGTCGGCCGCCGACGGCGCAGCGGACGTCTTCCATCCGCTGATCACCCTCTCCCGGGGGCTGCGGGAGCTGACCGGACTGGCCCGGCGGAAGTGGGCCGACACCCCCAAGGAGAAGCGCGGTCCCACGCTCTTCTTCACGGGGGCCGGTGTCCTGGCGGTCGCGTTCGTCCCGTACGGGCCCCTCACGGCCCTGATCGCGGTCATGGCCGCGGCCGCCTGGAAGGGGCGGGCGCGGCCGCCCGTGGACACCGGGCCCGACGAGGCCGCGACCGCACGGCTCCAGGCCCTCTACGAGGCCCTGGTGCCGTACTTCTCGGTCCCCGAGGACCCGGCTCCGCTCTTCGTGCACGGCGGGCAGTGGCAGTCCGCCCTGCACGACCCCGCCTTCGACGGCGCGGGACGGCCGACCGCGCTGCGCATCACGTATCCGGCGTACTTCACCGACGGCGAACCGGCGGCCAGGGCCCGGGTCGAGCAGGTGCTGCACGCCAAATCGGGCCGCGGCCGGGAGTACCGCTTCGTCTGGGACGAGGAGGGCAACGAACTGGCCATGACCGTGCTGCCCGCGCTGCCTGCCACGGTCGCCGCCCAGCGCTTCGTCACCGCCCCCGGCGAGACGGTCCTCGGTTTCACCGACGAGGCCGCGGTGCCCCGGACCCTCCCGGTCCTGGACACGGAACCGGCCGGGCACCCGGACGGCGGTACGCCGAGGGACGCCACCCCGGTGATCTGGCGGACCGGGCCCCGCTCGGCCGAACCCCATCTGCTGGTGGTGGGCGAGCCCGGCAGCGGCACCTCGACCCTGCTGCGGTCGATCGCCCTCCAGGCCCTCCCCCACGGCGACGTCGTGATCGTGGAGGGCGGCGGCACCGGCGACCACGCGTGTCTGGCGGGCCGGGTGGGGGTACCGGCCGTCGAATCCTCCCTCGCCGGGGCGGTCTCCGCGCTGGAGTGGGCGTCCCGGGAGACCGAGCGCCGGCTGATCTCGGCTAACCGATCCCGCCAGGCCGGACTGCCCGCGCCCCCCGACACCCGGCGGCCGCTGTGGATCCTCGTGGACCGGCCGTCCGCCCTCGGACAGCTCGCCGCCGCCGACGGCGGACCCGATCCGCAGGAACTGCTCCGGATCCCGCTGCGGCACGGCCGGGCGGCCGGAGTGGTAGTGGTGGTGGCCGAGCAGACGGACTGCATCGACGAGCTGACCGAGGCCGTACGGACCCACACCCGGGCCCGGGTGGTGCTGGGGTCGCTGCGCGCGGAGCAGGTCGAGGCGGTCCTCGGCGGTCCGCCGCCGACCACACCCGTACCGCACACTCCCCCGGGCCGCGGCTACGCCCGGCTCGGCACCGGCCCGGTCCTCCGGCTCCAGGTCCCGGCGGTCCCGGACCCCTACGACGACGCCACCCCCGAGGGCCTGCGCGAAGCCGTACTGGAACTGCTCCCGGAGCGCCACGACGAGCTGCCGCAGGTCCCGGCCGCCGCCGAACCGGTGGAGCTCACCGCCGGACGGACGACGACCGCCGGGGCGCCGGGCCCGGTCCCCGCGGAGGGCTGAGCAACAGCGGCGGAGCGCCCCGCGCACACCCCGGCGCCGTCCGGCCGGTCCGCCCGGGGCGCCGGGCGGACCGGCGGCCCCGCGCCCGTCAGGCGACGAAGGTACGCGGGCCCTCGGCGCCCGTCGTACCGCCCTTCTCCACCAGGCGCGCCGCCGCCGCGAGCCGTACCGCCGCCTCCTCCGCGACCGGACCGGAGACCGTGAACGGCAGCCGTACGAACCCTTCGAAGGCCCCGTCGACCCCGAACCGCGGCCCCGACGGCACCCGGACCCCGACCCGCTCACCGGCCTCGGCGATCCGGGAGCCCGACAGACCGCCGGTCCGCACCCACAGGGTCAGCCCGCCGCCGGGCACCGTGAACTCCCACTCCGGAAGCTCCCGGCGGACGGCGGCGACCAGCGCGTCACGGTTCTCGCGCGCCTGCGCCCGCCGTACCGCGACCGCCTGCTCCCAGCCGCCGGTGCCCATCAGCCAGTTCACGCCGAGCTGCTCCAGCACGGGCGTCCCCAGATCGGCGTAGGCGCGGGCGGAGACCAGGGAGCGGATCACATCGGGGGAGGCCCGGACCCAGCCGATCCGCATCCCGGCCCAGAACGCCTTGCTGGCCGAGCCGACCGTCACGACCGTGCTGCCCGACGGGTCGAAGGAGCAGACCGGCCGGGGCAGGTCCAGGCCGTCGTCGAGATGGAGTTCGGACATGGTCTCGTCGACGACCAGCACGGTTCCGGCGGAGCGGGCCGCCTCCACCAGGGCGCGGCGCCGGTCGTCGTCCGCCAGCGCGCCGGTCGGATTGTGGAAGTCCGCGACGACGTACGCCAGCCGGGGCGCCGCCTCCCGCAGCACCTGCCGCCAGCGGTCCAGATCCCAGCCGCCGAGCCCCTCCTGCATGGCGACGGGCACCAGCCGGGCCCCGGCCTCGCGCATCAGCTGGAGGATGTTGGCGTACGAAGGCGACTCCACGGCGATCCGCTCACCGCGCCCGGCGAACAGATGGCAGAGGGCGTCCATCGCGCCCATCGCCCCCGTGGTGACCATGATCTGCTCGGGCATGGTGGGAATACCGCGCGCCGTATACCGGTCGGCGAGCATCTGCCGCAGGACCGGAATGCCCGCCGGGTAGTCGCCGTGGGTGTGGGCGTACGGCGGCAGCTCCTCCAGGGCCCCCTGGACCGCCCGGGTCAGCCAGGGCTCGGGCGCGGGCAGGGCGGCACAGCCCAGGTCGATCATGGAGCCGAGGGATTCGGGCGGCAGCGGTTCGAGGCCGCGCGCGGGCAGCGGATTCCCGGCCGGGACGGCGGTCCAGCTCCCCGCTCCGCGCCGGGATTCGAGGAAGCCCTCCGTGCGCAGCGCCTCGTAGGCGGCGGCCACCGTCGTCCGGCTGACGGCCAGCGCCAGCGCCAGCTCCCGTTCGGCGGGCAGCCTGGTCGCGACCGGCACCCGCCCCTCCAGGACCAGCACCCGGATGCCGTCGGCGAGCGCACGGTAGGCGGGGGGCTTACGGGTGCCGGGCCCGGCCGGCCGGGGCTGCTGGGCGGCGAGCTGACGGGCCAACTGGGCCGCGCCCACCGCAGAGGTCCACCGAGACAAAGAAATCAGTCCACCTTCCGCGAATTGGCCATGGATGGCATCTGCTCCATGGCCACAGGGTGACATGAGTCAGTCCAGTGTCACCAGGAGGGGTGGAAACCGTGTCCACAGAGCAGGCTCCCGAGGGGCCCCGCCGGCCCGCCGCCGTCGCGCCCGGAACACCGCAGGCCCGCCCGGACCGGCAGCTCGCACGGCGGCTGACCCAGCTCTACGCGGGGCTGGTGCTCTACGGACTGAGCTGCGCGCTGATCCTCCGCGGCGGTCTCGGCCTGGAACCGTGGAACGTCCTGCACCAGGGGCTGTCCGAGCTGACGGGCCTGTCGATGGGTGTGGTGATGACCGCGGTCGGCGCCCTGGTGCTGCTCCTGTGGATCCCGTTCAAGCAGCGGCCCGGTCTGGGCACGGTCTCCAACGTCGTCGTGATCGGGTTCGCCATGGACGCGGCCCTCCTCGTGCTCCCGGAACCGGACGGACTGGCCGTACGGATCCCGGTGACGGCCGCCGGAATCGTGCTCAACGGGGTGGCGACGGGCCTCTACATCGCGGCCCGGTTCGGACCGGGGCCCCGGGACGGCATCATGACCGGTCTGCACCGGGCGACCGGGCTCTCCATCCGTCTGGTCCGGACCGTCGTCGAGGTGACGGTCGTCACCAGCGGCTTCCTGCTGGGCGGTTCGGTGGGCGCCGCGACCATCGCCTACACCCTGGCCATCGGGCCGCTGGCCCAGTTCTTCCTGCGGTTCTTCGCCCTCCCCGAGCAGCCGGGCGGCGGCACCGTGGTGGCCCGCGGCACCCCCGGCCGGGTGATACTGCGGCGGTGACCAGCGTTTCCGGCCCCGGGCCCCATCCGTATCTGGACCATCCCTCGGTCCTGCCGTTCGCCCATCGCGGTGGCGCGGCGGACGGGCTGGAGAACACCGCGGCCGCCTTCCGGCGCGCCGCAGCGCTCGGCTACCGCTGGTTCGAGACCGATGTGCACACCACGGCCGACGGACGGCTCGTCGCCTTCCACGACGCTTCGCTGGACCGGGTCACCGATGCCCGGGGCCGGATCGCGGAGCGGCCCTGGAGCGAGGTGCGGCGCGCCCGGGTGGGCGGCACCGAGCCGCTGCCGCTCTTCGAGGAACTGGTGGAGGAGTTCCCCGGGGCCCGCTGGAACGTCGACGTCAAGGCCGAGTCGGCGCTGGAGCCGCTGCTCGGGCTGATCCGCCGGGCGGACCTGTGGGACCGGGTGTGCGTGGGGTCGTTCTCGGAGGCGCGGGTCGCCCGGGCGGCCCGGATCGCGGGGCCCCGGCTGGCGACCTCGTACGGCACGGGAGGCGTGGTGGCGCTGCGGATGCGCTCCCTCGGGATCCCGGCGCCGCTGCGGACGGGCGCGGTCTGCGCCCAGGTGCCCGAGTTCCACGGCGGGGTCCGGGTGGTGGACCGGCGATTCGTCCGGGCGGCCCACCGCAGGGGGCTCCAGGTCCATGTCTGGACGGTGAACGAAGCGGACCGGATGCGGGCCCTCCTCGACCTGGGGGTGGATGGCATCATGACCGATCATCCGGAGACGCTGCGCACGGTGCTGACCGAACGGGGAGCCTGGGTCTGACCCGCGCGTCCGCGCCGCGAGCCACAAGAGACGACCTGGGGGGCGCGGTATGGCCGCAGGGATCACGGAACCGGCGGACGGGCCCGGGAACCGCCCGGCGGCACCGGACGGCGACGCCTCCGGGCGGGACGAGACGGGGCAGGACGAGGCAGGGCTGCGGCGGCAGCGCCACGGCTGGTACTTCTACGATTTCGCCTGCTCGGTCTACTCGACCAGTGTGATCACCGTCTTCCTCGGCCCCTATCTCACCGAGGTGGCGAAGGCGGCCGCGGACGACGACGGCTACGTCCACCCCCTGGGCATCCCCCTGCGGGCCGGGTCGGTCTACGCCTACTCCGTCTCCGCCTCCCTGGTGCTGGCCGTGGTGCTGATGCCGCTGGCGGGCGCCTGGGCGGACCGTACCGGCCGGAAGAAACCCCTGCTGGCGGTCTCCGCCTACACCGGCGCCGGGGCCACCGCCGCCATGTTCCTGCTGGACGGCGACCGCTATCTGCTGGGCGCGTTCCTGCTGATCGTGGCGAACGCGTCCCTCGCGGTCTCCATGGTCCTCTACAACGCCTATCTGCCCGAGATCGCCGGGCCCGCCGAGCGGGACGCCGTCTCCTCCCGCGGCTGGGCCTTCGGCTACACCTCCGGGGCGCTGGTCCTGGTGCTCAATCTGATCCTGTACGGCGGCCACGAGCGGTTCGGCCTGTCGGAGTCGGAGGCGGTACGGATCTGTCTGGCCTCGGCCGGGCTGTGGTGGGGCGCGTTCACGCTGATCCCGCTGCGCAGGCTCCGGGACCGCAGGATCCCGGCCTCGGAGCGCCCGGCCGCCCTGTCGGGGCCGCGCCAGCTGCTGGCAGTCCTGAAGGACATGCGGCGCCATCCGCTGACGCTGTCGTTCCTGCTCGCGTACCTCGTCTACAACGACGGCATCCAGACCGTGATCTCCCAGGCCTCCGTCTACGGCAAGGAGGAGCTGGGCCTCGGCCAGACCACGCTGATCGTGGCGGTCCTGCTGGTCCAGGTGCTGGCCGTGGCCGGGGCACTGGGCATGGGACGGCTGGCCAGGACGTACGGCGCCCGGCGCACGGTCCTCGCGTCGCTCGCCGTCTGGACCCTGATCCTGGCGGCCGGCTACCTTCTGCCCGCCCGGGCCCCGGCCTGGTTCTTCGCGCTGGCGGCGGCGATCGGGCTGGTCCTCGGCGGCAGCCAGGCCCTGTCCAGGTCGCTCTTCTCCCATCTGGTGCCGCGCGGCAAGGAGGCGGAGTACTTCGCCGCGTACGAACTGAGCGACCGCGGGCTGAGCTGGCTGGGGCCGCTGGTCTTCGGACTCGCTTTCCAGATCACCGGCAGTTACCGGGACGCGATTCTCTCGCTGGTGGTCTTCTTCGCGCTCGGATTCGTCCTGCTGGCGCGGGTCCCGATGGCCCGGGCGGTGGCCGCCGCGGGAAATCCGGTACCGGACCGGATTTAGACGTTGAAGTAAAAGGCCGGTAGTGTACGCGTTTGGCCTGCCAGGCGGACCGTTACTGCGCACTGTGGAAGCGACATCACTGGGTGACACTTTCTGTCAGATGTGACAAACCGGGCGCTGGTGGGTACCCCAACACAGGGGAAAGCAGCGGCACGACGGGCGACGCATGACCCGGAACGGGAATCTTTACGGCCGACCGGACGTTGACCGGATGACGACGACAGCGACACCTGTCCTGTGGGCGACAAGCCCGGGAGGCACGATTCATGAGTGAGCGAGCTCTCCGCGGCACGCGGCTCGTGGTGACCAGCTACGAGACGGACCGTGGCATCGACCTGGCCCCGCGCCAGGCGGTGGAGTACGCATGCCAGAACGGACATCGGTTTGAGATGCCGTTCTCGGTGGAGGCGGAAATTCCGCCGGAGTGGGAGTGCAAGGCGTGCGGCGCCCAGGCACTCCTGGTGGACGGCGACGGCCCCGAGGAGAAGAAGGGCAAGCCCGCGAGGACGCACTGGGACATGCTCATGGAGCGGCGTACTCGCGAAGAGCTGGAAGAGGTGCTGGCCGAGCGTCTGGCAGTGCTGCGCTCCGGCGCGATGAACATTGCGGTTCATCCGCGGGACAGCCGCAAGTCCGCGTGATGCCGTCCGTCCGGACCACCTGACGGTACGGACGGGGCAGGTCGGCCGAACCCTGCAAGGGAAGAACGCCCGTGGGCCGGGACACAGAGAATGTGTCCCGGCCCACGGGCGTTTCCGCTGCCGGTACGGCCCCAGAGGTGCGGCCGCTCCCCCGGGGCGGCCGCACCTCAGCCGGGGTGGCTCCCGGCCGTCCGTTCGGCCGAGGCAACCGTGGTCGGGCCATGACCGGCGGCCACCAGGGATCGAGTGCGCCGACAGTGTGGGCAGGTGCGGCAGCAGAGTGAGTGGGTCCGGGGCACCTACCGCCGGTACAGGTCGAGCAGCACCGTGACGCCGGAGCCGTGGTCGCGGCAGCGGTAGTCGGACCAGATGGAGGGGTTGTTCCGGACCAGGCGCTGACCGTTGCTGTGGCAGGAAGCGTAGGTCCAGTACCAGCTGTGGTATTCCCAGCCCGCCGCTGCGGCGGCCGGGGTGTTCTGCGCTGCGGCAAGGGACCTGGACTCGGATGATGCTGCGGGTGCTTCGCCCGTACCTGTCGGTACAGCCGCGGCCTGCGCGCCGGCGGTGCCGCCGAGGAGCACGGTGGTGGCCAGGACCGCCCCGGTCGTCAAAAGTCGTACCTTCATGGCTTTCCTCTCTGCATCGGTTGTGGACCCTCTGCGTCCGGCCCTGGGCTGACGGGGCCGGTGACTCCTCCACACCGGTGGAGCGTCTGCTCTCCGGGGAGGGTCTGCACCTGATTTCAGCTGGTCGGGCATTGTGCGGAAAGCCTGTTCCGTGCTGTTCACACAATGCCGGGTGGCGGTTCGATAGCGGTGTCGGGCGCATGCCCGGCAGACGATGTGAACGCCGGGATCGGGAGTGGGGTGGGGTGTGATGGCAGGCCGTCGGGAGCGTCCGCTGGACCCGGAAGCAGGGCCGGTCGAACGGTTCGCACAGGACCTCAGAGAGTTACGGATGGCGGCCGGCGGGCCGACGTACCGGGCCATGGCGATCCGTGCGGGCTACTCCGCGAGTACGCTCGCGGCCGCGGCGCGGGGTGACGAGCTGCCCTCGCTCCCCCTGGTCCTCGTCTATGCGACGGTCTGCGGAGGGGACCCGGCCGAGTGGGAGGCCCGCTGGCACGGAACAGCCCGCGCGATCAAGGAGACGGAAGCGGTCCGGATCGTCGACGACGGACCGGCCCGGGACGCCCCGTACCGGGGGCTGGCCCGCTTTGAGCCCGCCGACCGTGCCCTCTTCTTCGGCCGCGAGGAGCTGCTCGACCGCATGGTCGAGCTGGTGGCCGCGCACCGGGTGGTGATCCTGGCCGGGGCCTCCGGCAGCGGCAAATCCTCCCTGCTGCGAGCGGGACTCGTCCCCCGTCTCCAAGAACCCGGGAACACCCCGGTGTCCTGTGCGGGGATCAGACTGCTCGCGCCGGGCTCCCGCCCGGCCGCCGCGCACGCCCACGTCCTCACCCCTGCCGCCCCTCGGGGGAGGACCGGGAAGAGGACCGCGGAGACCGGGACGAGGCCGGCCGAAGCGACCTCCGCGGACGGCGGCACTTCCAGGAAGCGGATCCCGGCCCGGGACACGGTCGTGGTGGTGGACCAGTTCGAGGAGGTCTTCACCCTCTGCCACGACCCGGAGGAGCGCGCCGGCTTCCTGGACCTCCTGCTCACCGCCCGCGACCCGGGCAACGGCCTGCGCGTGGTCATCGCCGTGCGGGCCGATTTCTACGGCCACTGCACCGAGCACCCCGGCCTGGTCGAGATTCTGCGCACCGCGCATCTGGCCCTGGGGCCGATGAACCCGGCCGAGCTGCGCCAGGCGGTGGTCGGTCCGGCGAGGGCGGCCGGTCTCATCGTGGAGCGGGAGCTGACCGCGCGGATCGTGGAAGAAACGACGGCGGAGCCCGGCGGGCTGCCGCTGATGTCCCACGCGCTGCTGGAAGTCTGGCGACGGCGCCGCGGCCGTACCCTCACCCTCGCCGCATACGAGGCCATCGGAGGCATCCACGGAGCCGTCGCCGACACCGCCGAACACACCTACAGCCGGCTCGCCCCCGCACAGGCCCAGCACGCCCGCCGCATACTCCTGAGGCTGATCACCCCCGGCCAGGGCGCTCAGGACACCCGCCGCCCCGCACCCCGCGCCGAGCTCGAAGCGGGCGCACCCGACGACGCCCCGGCCGTTCTCGAACACCTCATCCGCGCCCGCCTCATCGCGCTCGACGACGACACCGCCGACCTCGCCCACGAAGCCCTCATCACCGCCTGGCCCCGCCTGCGCACCTGGATCGACGAGGAACGCGCCCGCCTCCTGGTGCACCGCCGGCTCACCGCCGACGCCACCACCTGGACCGAACTCGACCGGGATCCCGGTGTCCTCTACCGCGGCAGTCGTCTCGCCACCGCCCAGGAAGCCTTTCCCGCACCCCACCGCGACCTCACCCCCGACGAGAGGGTCTTCCTCACCACGGCGATCACGGCCCAGGACGAGGAACAGCGGGCCCGGGTACGCACGACCCGCCGACTGCGCCGCTCCACCGTCGCCCTCGCGGTTCTCCTCGTTCTCGCCCTGACCGCAGGCGTGACCGCCTGGCAGCAGAGCCGTACCAGCGAACGCCGACGGGACGCCGCCGTAGAAGCACAGCAGGACGCCCTGTCCCGGCAGCTTGCCGCACAATCCACAGGACAAATCTTCGGCAACCCGGAACTCGCGTCGCTCCTCGCACTGCACGCCTACCGCACCGCCCCGACCTCGGAGGCCAGGGCAAGTGTGCTCTGGGCAGCCGACCTTCCGCTCATCAGCAACCACCGGGTCCCGCAGATACGCACGGGCCCCCAGGCGTTCAGCCCCGATCTGCGGACCGTTGCCGTGGTCACCGACACCGGCGAACTCCTGTTCCACGATCTCGCGACAGGGCGGAACCGCAGCATCACCCCCGCCGAAACCGAACACGTCGACATCAACGACCCCGCAACCGTCCCGCTCGGGGCCGCATACAGCCCCGACGGCCGCGCCATCGCCATCGGCTACCGGAGCGGCACCGTACAGATCCGCGACACCGCCTCGGGACGGCTGCGCACCTCGCTGACCGGCCACCGCCACGGAACCCTCGCCCTGGCGTTCAGCCGCGACGGCCGGCGGATCGCCACCGCCGGAAACGACGCGACCATCCGGACCTGGAACGCGCACACAGGACAGCCGCAACAGGTCTTCACGGCGCAGCGGAAGCGAAGGCCGTTACCGACGGACCGGTTCACCACGATCGCCTTCGCCCCGGACCACCGCACCCTCGCCGGCAGCACCGAGGGCGGCACCGTCCGCCTCTGGGATCTCACCACGGGCGCCGGCACGGTCCACAGCTCCGACGCCGATCGCCCGACCCCACCCGTACCGGCGGAGCCCGACCCGCGGAAATGGTCCGTCGACGACCACACCTCGCTGATCGCCTTCAGCCCGGACGGGCAGTTCCTGGCCACGGCGGAACGCGATCGCACGGTACGGATCCGGCATACGCGCACCGGCACGGTCCGGACCGTCCTGCCCCATCAGGACGTACGCGTACGGAAAGTGCTCTTCAGCCCGGACGGCAAGACCCTGGCCGCAGCCGACAGCCTCGGGATCGTACGGCTGTGGGACACCCGCAGCGGTTCGCAGCGCGCCATGCTCATCGGCCATACCGCGACGATTACGGCTCTCGCCTTCAGCCCCGGCAGCGCGACCCTCGCCACGGCGAGCCGGGACGGCACAGTCCGCCGGTGGACCGCGGAGGACCCGCACAGCCGGACCCTCGGAAGTCACGGCGGGGAGGTCGAGTTCGCCGCGTTCAGCCCGGACGGGACCACGCTCGCCACCACGGAAAGCGGCCGGGTCCTCAGGCTCCGGGACGTGCCGACCGGGCGAGCGCGGGCCGTCGTCCCCCGCACCGGCGGCCCGGTCGCCTTCAGCCCGGACGGGCGGACCCTGGCCACCTCGGACAACGGCGGCCCGGTCGTGCTCAGGGACCCCCGCACCGGAACCACGCAGACCACCCTGCCCGGGCCCACCACCGATGCCACCGCTCTCGCCGTCAGCCCCGACAGCAGAACGCTGGCCGCAGCCGCCCGGGACCGCCTCCACCTGTGGGACCTCACCACGGCCCGGCACCGCCGTACCCTGACCGTCAGAGGCCGGGAGATCACGACCGTCGCCTTCCACCCCGACGGCGGACAACTGGTCACCGGAAGCTTCGACGGCACGGTACGCATCTGGGATCCCCGCAGCGGCGCACTGCTCAAGGAAATCTCCGGGCTCACCACTGTGAACAGCGTGGCCTACAACCCGAGCGGAACCACCCTCGCCACCCTGACGTCCCGCCGCACCGACGACGGCCACATCAGCATCGTCCGCCTCTGGGACGCCGACACCGCAACCCTCCGCCGCACCCTCACCTGGAACACCTCCTACGCCACCGGCATGGCCTTCCACCGCAACGGCAGAAATCTCGCCGTGGGAGGCTTCGACGAGAACGTACGGATCTGGGACACCGAGACCGGGGCCCTGCGACGTGAACTCCCCGTGGCCGACACGCTGCGCACCGTCGCCTTCAGCCCCGACGGCACCACCCTCGCCACCGGCGGAGAGAACCGCACCACGCGCCTGTGGACCATCCCCCTCACCGACGAGAAAGAAGCCGTCCGGAAGATCTGCAGGACCGTCGGACGCCAACTGACCCCCAGCGAGCAGGCACAGTACCGAACCTCGAAAACGCCCGTCTGCCCGCAACCGTAGAAAGCTACGGCCTGTCGTCGGCGTCGGGGCGGATGACCCGGCCCTCGATGACCTTCGGCGGCTGGTCCGTGCCGTCGGGGCCCGGGGACGGCGCCGCCGCCGGGTCGGGGTGGATCACCTCACCGGGGACGACCTTGCCGTCGGGGCGGCGCATCCTGGCCTGGTTGAAGGCGTCGCCGAGGGTGCCGGGCGCGGCGGCGCGGACCCGGCGCTCCAGGGACCGCTGGGTGAAGCGGCTGAGCCACTTGCGGACCGGGGGCACGAGGAGTGCGAGCCCCAGGACGTCCGAGGCGAAGCCGGGGACCATGATCAGCACTCCGCCGAGCATCAGGAAGCCGTTGCCTGAGGAGTCGGGGGCGGTGCCCGGCGTCTCCGGCTGCTGCTGGCGCTGGAGGGTCTCCGTGAGGTTCCGGAAGGCGTTGCGGCCCGCCTGCTTCACGATCGCCGCCCCGGCGACCGCCTGCGCGATCAGCAGCGCCAGCACGGGGAGCACGCCGATCGCGCCGCCGACCAGGACCAGCAGCCAGATTTCCAGAGCGAACCAGGCGGCGGAGCCGAGCAGGATGAACAGGCGGGCACGGGAGCGCTGGGGTGCCCTCTGGGGCACAGGGCCGGTCGTCATGCCCCCAGTGTGCCTGGGCGCGCGGCGCAACGGGACAGCCGGGTGATCATTTCCATCGGAAGCCCCTCGGGCCCTGGAGGCCGCGACGGGCCACGGAGGGCCCGGGCCCGCCCCGAGGGCGTGCCCGCGTCCGGAACCGCCGTACGACGCCCCTGGGAGGCCGGGGAACCGGCAGGGACCTGCCGGACGCTGCCGTACCGCCTGTACCGGCTCCCAGGGCCCGTGTGGCGTACCGGGGTCCGGCACCCGCGGCAGGCCCGTGGGGGCCCGCCGCGCAGGGGGCAGGGGGCTCAGGGGGTCGAGCGGCCCCGGAAGCGGTTCGCCCGGTCCGACAGACCCCAGCCCGCGACCCGCCACAGCGCCTCGACGGCGATATCGCGGTTCATCTTGGAGTCGCCCAGCTCCCGCTCGACGAAGGTGATCGGCACCTCCACGACGTGGTAGCCCGCGGCCACCGCCCGGCGCGCCAGGTCGACCTGGAAGCAGTAGCCCTGGGAGGCGACCTCGGAGAGCCCGAGCCCGCGCAGGGTCTCCGCCCGGAAGGCGCGGTAGCCGCCGGTGACGTCCCGGATCCCGATGCCGAGGAGCAGACGGGAGTACGTGCTGCCGCCGCGGGAGAGGAACTCCCGGTACTTCGGCCAGTTCACCACCCGGCCGCCGGGGACCCAGCGCGAGCCCAGGACGAGATCGGCGCCCTTCAGCGCGGTGAGCAGCCGGGGCAGTTCCTCGGGCTGGTGGGAGCCGTCGGCGTCCATTTCGATCAGTACGCCGTACTCGCGCTCCAGACCCCAGGCGAAGCCCGCGAGATAGGCGGCGCCGAGGCCCTCCTTGCCCTTGCGGTGCAGGACGTGGACCTGCTCGTCCTCCGCGACGAGCTCGTCGGCGAGCTTTCCGGTGCCGTCGGGGCTGTTGTCGTCGGCGACCAGCACGTCCGCGTCCGGCACCGCGGCACGGACCCTGGAGACGATCTTCTTGATGTTCTCCGCCTCGTTAAAGGTCGGAATGATCACCAAGGCCCGGCCGAGCGGGCCGTACCGCCTCTGGGCTTCGCGGCCCTTAGCGCCCTCGTTCACTGCTGCCCCTTCATGTCGTGCACAGGGACCCACCTTAGCGATCGCCGGACGGCGGACCGCGACGGCTCGGGCCGGGGGTGTCGGGAACCGGCCTCCGGACCGGCTGAGGGGCCGGTTCCAGCGGCCCGCGACAGCGGCGGAGGGCTGAGCTCCGGAAGGGGCGGGGGCGGCTTCCGGGCGGTCCCGGGGGACGGCCGGGGCCTGTGGGCGCGGGGCCGGCGCGAGGGCAAAGGGGGAGGTGCGGCGGTACGGATCGGGGACCGGCGTCCTTCGGGCCGACCTGGGACCCGCTGGCTGCGGGTCGACCGAGAGCCGTTGTCTACTGAACGCCGGACCCCTATCCGGGTCACACCTGCCAACCGGCCGAAACCTTCCCTCGCTCCCGAAGCGCGGGCGCTGGACCTGGCTCCCAGTGGCAGTGCCCCGGTGCGGTGCACTGCCCCATGACCCAGCGGCGGTCGGGACGCGAGGGGAGGCCCTGCCGGTCGGACGTCCCGTGGTGGACGGGGCCGAACCTACCGGCCCGTGGGCGCTCCATGTCAACAGTGGTGCGATCTGCGCGGTTTGCCCAATTCGCCCGACCAGCACCAAAGATCCGCAGGTAGCGACGGATACCCCGAACGCCCTGGCCTATGGAGCGAAATGTCCGGACGTCACCCGTTCAGACGATCGAAGATGGTTTGTCCGGCAACCACCGTGCGCAGACAGAGCGGCAGTTCGCCGCCGGGGGTCAGATCCGGCAGGCCGGGGGTGCCGGAGCGCGGGTCGGTGGACCAGCGCGCCACCCGGTCGTCGGGGGCCTGGACGACGAGCGCGCCGGTCCGCCACAGCGCGTAGTCCGCGGGGGCACCGGGGACCAGGATCCCCGCGTCGTCCCGGCCGATCGCCCGCCAGCCGCCGCGGGTGTGGGCGGTGAAGGCGGCCCGGACGGAGATCCGGTGTTCGGGCGTGCGGTGGAAGGCGGCGGCCCGGACCGTGCCCCAGGGGTCGAGCGGGGTCACGGGGCTGTCCGAGCCGAGGGCGAGGGGCACCCCGGCGCGGAGCAGGGCGGCGTACGGGTTGAGGGTACGGGCCCGCTCGGTGCCGAGCCGTTCGGCGTACATGCCCTCGTCGCCGCCCCAGGCGGCGTCGAAGGCGGGCTGTACGGATGCGGTAAGCCCGAACTCGGCGAAGGCGGCGATGTGTTCGGGGGTGAGCATTTCGGCGTGCTCGACGCGGTGGCGGGCGGCGCGGATCCGGGCCGTGCCCAGGCGTTCGGCGGCGGCTCGTACCCCCTCGACGACGGCGGTGAGCGCGGCATCGCCGATGGCGTGGAAACCGGCCTGCAGTCCGGCCTCGGTGCAGGCGGCGACATGGGTGGCGACGGCGTCCGCGTCGAGGTGCAGGGTGCCGGTGTGGTCCGCGTCGGCGTAGGGGGTGTGCAGACAGGCGGTATGGGAGCCGAGGGAACCGTCGGCGAACAGATCGCCCGCGGCGCCGAGGGCACCCAGTCGCCGGATCCGTTCGGCACCCTTCGCGTCTGCGATGTGTTCGGCCCAGTAGCCGACGACCCGGGGGCCCGGCCCCTCCCCGGCGAGGCCGAGCAGCCCCGTGAAGTCCGCCTCGTCGGAGATCTCGGGGCCGGCGCATTCGTGGACGGTCCCGATCCCGAGCGACGCGGCACGGTCCAGGGCGGCGCGCTGGGCCGCCGTGCGCTGGGCGGGGGTGACGGCGCCGTGAGCGGCGGCCCGTACGGCGTGGTGGGCCGCGCCCGTGAGGGGCGCCTCGGGGTGGTAGCCCGTCAGCCCGGTGACACCGGGCACCAGGTCGAGCAGGGCGGTGGTGACCACGGCCGAGTGGACGTCGACACGGGGCAGATAGAGGGGCCGGCCGCCGGTCGCCTCGTCGAGTTCGGCCCGGGACGGCGGCCGCCGCTCGGGCCAGCGGGCCGCGTCCCAGCCGCCGCCGAGCAGCACGGCGTCGCCGGGGCGGGTGGCCGCGTACTTCCGTACGAGCGCGAGCGCGTCCGCGAGGCCGGTCGCGCCGGAGAGGTCGAGGCCGGTGAGCGCGAGACCGGTGGCGGTGGTGTGCACATGTGCGTCGGTGAACGCGGGGGTGACAAGGGCGCCGTCCAGGTCGATGGTCTCGTCGACTCCGTCGGTGAACGCGTCGGCGGCCCCTTCCGATCCCACCCAGGCGATATGCCCCCGTTCGACGACCATGGCGGTGGCGAAGGGGTCGGCGGGGCTGTGGACTTCCCCGCCGCGCAGCAGGACCGTGCGGCTGTCGCCGCCGGTGGAGGCGCCGGGGGCGGGGGCGGTGCGATCACTCATGGGCACCAGCGTAGGCCGTGCCCGGGGGGCCGCGGCGACCGCCCGGACGGCGGAGCCCGTACCCCCTGAGACGGATTCCGTACGGGCCCGGGGAGACCCGTAAGGCGCCTTCAGGGCCGGGCCCCGGACGCCGCCCCCGCCGACCCCGGCGCAGGGGCACCGGCCCCCGGGGGCCGCCCCCGGCCGACGGCAGGTCAGATGCTCGGCGGACGGGCCTCGTAGGGGGTGGAGAGCACGACCGTCGTCCGGGTGGAGACACCGGCGAGGGTACGGATGCGGGTGAGCAGGTTCTCCAGCTCGACCGGGGTCGATACGCGCACCTTGAGGATGTAGTTCTCGTCACCGGCGACGCTGTGGCAGGCCTCGATCTCCCGGACGCCCGCGAGGCGTTCGGCGATATCGTCCGGGGCGCTGGGGTCGAAGGGTTTGACCGAGATGAACGCGGTCATCGGCAGCCCCACCGCCTCCGGGTCGACCACGGCCGCGTATCCGCGGATGACCCCCCGCTGCTCCAGCCGGCGGACCCGCTGATGCACCGCCGAGGTCGACAGGCCGGTGGCCTTGCCGAGGTCGGTGTAGCTCATCCGCCCGTCCTTGACGAGCAGCTCGACGATCTGACGATCCAGGTCCTCCATGCGCATCAACTTAATTGCCCGCACGGGTTCCGGCACACCGCTCGGCCGTTCGACCGGCGCGCCACCCTCACTATGTGATGAACGCCACAGCATTGGAATGGTCTTGACCGTGACCGGATGGTTATCCGGGAGTCGGGATGGGAAGTGCTTGGTGTGGTCGAGGCCACATGAGCCCGGTTGGCCCACCCGAGGGGGAGAATCTCCATGCAGAGTGTCAAGAACATCCGCCGTACCGAACCGGAGCCTGTTGATCCGGCGGAGTCTGCGAGGTCTGCCGAGTTGGACGAGCTGAACGCGTACGACACCTTCGAGATGTACCGGGTCGTCTGCCCGGACTGCGCGCAGCCCATCGCGCTGCTCGCCGACGAGGACATCCTCCCCGAGCACGCCCTGTGCGCCACCCCGTGGAACCCCTTCGGGCTGACGGTGTGCACGGGCACCGGCAGGCAGGCGTCCCAGGCGCGGCCGGCCGACGACACCCCGGAGCCCCAGGAGCAGGAGATGGGCCTGCTGCTGACCCTGCCCCAGGGGCTGGACTGGCGGATGCAGCCCTTCTCGCACGTCGGCGGCCCGGGCTCGCGCCCGCTGCGCCGACTGCCCGCGATGCGCGAGCGCGCGGCCTGACACGCGGTTCCGTCACCGCATTGCTTTCACCGATTTCACTGATTTCACCGCTTTCACCGACCCCGTCCAAGGCCCGCCGCGGACGGGGTGCCCCGGGTAACCCGCCCGTGAACGCCCCGCCTCCGGGGTACGCCCCGGAGACGTTCCCCGCACCGCCCGGGCGCGCGGCAGCACGCCCGGACACCCTCCGCGGCGGGAGCCCTCAGCCCCTGCCGGTCTCCGGGCCGAGCAGATGGCGGGCGATCACCATCCGCTGAATCTGGTTGGTGCCCTCGACGATCTGCAGCACCTTGGCCTCCCGCATCAGCCGCTCGACGGGGAAGTCGGCCGTATAGCCGTATCCGCCGAGGACCTGGACGGCATCGGTGGTGACGCTCATCGCCGCGTCCGTGCAGAACAGCTTCGCCATGGCGGCCTGACGGGAGTACGGCCGGCCCGCGTCCCGGAGCCGGGCGGCGGCCAGATAGAGCGCCCGGCCCGCCTCGACCCGGGTCCCCATGTCGGCGAGCAGGAACCGCAGCCCCTGGAAGTCGGCGATCGGCCGTCCGAACTGGCGGCGCCCGGCGGCGTACGACACGGCCTCGTCGAGGGCGGCCTGGGCCACGCCGATCGCGCAGGCCGAGATGCCGAGGCGGCCCGCGTCCAGCGCGGCCAGGGCGATGGCGAACCCCTGCCCCTCCTCGCCGATCTGGCGGCCGTCCGGGACCCGTACCCCGTCGAAGCTGAGCTGAGCGGTCGGTGAGCCCTTCATGCCCATCTTCCGCTCGGGTACGGCCGGAACCAACCCCTCGGCTCCGCCGGGCACCAGGAAGGCGGTGATGCCCCGGGCCCCCTCACCGCCGGTACGGGCGAAGACGGTGTGGAAGTCGGCGATACCGCCGTGGGTGATCCACGCCTTGGTGCCGGTGATCACCCAGTGGTCGCCGTCGCGCACGGCCCGGGTGCGCAGGGAGGCCGCGTCGGATCCGGAGGACGGTTCGGAGAGGCAGTACGCGCCCAGCAGCCCGCCGCCCAGCATCGCGGGCAGGTGCTCGGTCCGCTGCTCCTTGGTGCCGTATCCGGCGAGTGCGTGGCAGGCGAGCGAATGGACGCTGACGCCGAGACCCACGGTGAGCCGGGCGGCGGCCAGTTCTTCCAGCACCTGGAGGTAGACCTCGTACGGCTGGTCCCCTCCCCCGTACTCGGTGTCGTAGGGGAGGCCGAGCAGACCGGATTCGGAGAGCAGGGTGAAGGTGTCGCGCGGGAAGTGGCCCGCGTCCTCCTCCTCGGCCGCCCGGGGGACGATCTCCCGCTGGGCGATCTCCCGCACCAGGGCGATCAGCTCCCCGGCCTCCTCGGTAGGCAACGTGCGTTCCACCAACTGCGGGGCGCGGTCGGACATTGCGGCGCTCTCCTCCCTGTCGGGCGCTGGGGTGTCACGCGCCCTCGGGGTGGGGACGCGTACCACCGCTCTTCTGCCGTGCCGATGCTGCCCCTCCGGATCGCGGAAAGGCCTCACGGCGGCTGTCGGCGCGTCGAGTATGCCCGATCACCGCACCGCCGTCACCAGGGGAAATCCGGACCCGGACGGTCCGCAGGGGGCCGGGTTCCGGCCGCGGAACGCGGGGGTCCCGGTGGGAGGGGTCAGAGGAGTCCGAGCCGGGTGACGAGGACGGCGACGAGGACGACGAGGGCCCAGCCGAGGACGTGCTCCAGCAGTTCGGAACCCTCGTCGGGGCCGCCCGTGCGGGTACGGGGCGCGGGGGCGGCGGCGGGGCCGTGGGCGGTCGCGGCAGCGGTCATGGCGGTCTCACTCGGTCGGTGTACGGGAGGCGGGGCGCGCCGCGGCTGCGGCTTGTCCCTTTATGTTCCGACCACAGTGCCATCCGGGCCGCGCTGCGGCAGTGACGCAGGTCTCCCCCGGCGCGCGTCCGCCCGCCGGGCATTCCGGAGGGCCGGACGGGCGGGTCCGCGGGGGCTTCGGGCCCGTACCCCCGCGGACCGGTCCTTCAGTGGATGCCGTGGACCGCCAGGGCCCGGCGCTGGGCGGAGGTGGGGCGCTCCGGCCGGAAGAGCCACGCCGAGCACTACGGCGACACCGGTCACGCGCTGTTCGACATCGCCCTCCTGCCCGGACAGAGTCCCCGGGAGGCAGCGGAGCGATTGCGGACCGCGGTCAATGCGCACACCAACTCGACAGCACGGGCGGCCCGGTGCGGTGCGGTGCGGTGCGGTGCGGTTGGATCGTGGCGCGTCGGAGGCCGCTCCGGTCCGCCCCCCGAAGTGGGCCACGCAGGCGGGTGCGGGGTGTTTCGGGCATGCCTCGGTTCCCGGCTTACGGTCGACCGGAGACCCCCCACTCGATTTCACAAACGCACAATATGGCATCAGTCGCAACACATCCCCCGCTGCGACCCCCTTTGCGGCCCCGCGCAGGAGCGGTGCACTGGTGGTACCCGGCAGCCGATCGCCCGCGACAACGGGCACGGCGTGCCGTGGTTGTCCCGGTCGTGCCCGCCCCGGACCTCGGCGAAGGGAAGAGCCCGATGACCGCCCCGCCGGATGCCTGGCCCGGTCCGGCCGACCTGGCCGGCCCGTCGGTGGTGCGGACTGTGCCAACCGGTGATCTCCCCATCGCCCTGTCCTACGCGGACGGGCCGGCCAAGGCCCGCGCCCTTCACGGCGAGAACGAGCGAGCAGTGCCGGCGATCGTCGGTGACGGGACGACGACCGGCGGTGTGGCCTTCGAAACCCTCAAGATCGTCGGCGGCGCACTGCGGCGCCCGGTGATCGTGGTCCTCAACGACAGCGGCCGTTCCTACGCCCCGACCGTCGGAGCCCTGTCCCACCACCTCACCGCCCCCGGGCGGGACGGGCGCGCCGAGACCTCCCGCAACCTGTTCACCGCGCTCGGCCTCGCCCGTCTCGGACCCGTCGACGGACACGACACCGGCGCGATCGAGTCCGCGCTGCGGCGCGCGCGAACCATGCACCGGCCCGTGGTGGTCCATGTCACGACCGTCAAGGGCAAGGGTTACGCTCCGGCCGAGGACGACGAGGTCGCATGTCTGCACGCGGTGGGCATAGTCGACGCCGCCACCGGCCGACCGGCCGCGCACACCGCCGACGTGCCCTCATGGACGAGCCTGTTCGGGGAGGCCCTGGCCCGAACCGCTGCACGGCGCGAGGATGCCGTCGCCGCGGCGATGCTGCGGCCGACCGGCCTGCACCTCATGGCCGAGCCGTTCCCCGAACGGGTCTTCGACGTCGGTATCCCCGAGCAGCACGCCGTCACCAGTGCCGCGGGCCTGGCGATGGGCGGTTGCCACCCCGTCGTCGCCATCTGCGCCACCCTCCTCAATCGAAGTCCCGGCATCCTCCTCGACCTGCTGATCGTCCCCGCGGGGCCGCCGGCCGGAGCCGCACTCAAGGCCGCCGCGCTGGTCGAGTGCCACGGATTCGGCGTGACCGTCGAGGATCCGCACGGGGCAGCCGGTCGATCCGGCGCTGACCGGCCTGACCGCCCGTCACCGTGTCGCCGACACCATCGAGGACAACAGCCGCACCGGCGGCATGGGCTCGGCCCCCGCACAGGCATGCGGCGACGCCCACGTCCCCCCACCGGTGTGCGCGCTCGGCCTGTCCCGCGCCTTCGTGTCCCACGGATCGCGAACCGACCTGCTGGCCGCGGCGGGGCTGGATGCCGCGGGTATCACCCGCGCCGTACTGCGCGAGCTGCGGCCGCACCCGCTCACCTCCGCGCCGACCGCCCGCCCCGCCTCCCTGCCCGGAGACCCCAATGACAGCCGTCGAGCCCGGCCCGCCCGCCCTCCTCCCACCGCCCCCCACCCGCCGGATCCACGTCGGCAACGTACCCGTCGGCGGCGGCGCACCGATCAGCGTGCAGACCATGACCACCGCACCGACCGCCGACGTCGGCGCCACCCTGCGTCAGATCTCTGAAGTCACCGCCGCCGGTCGCGACATCGTCCGCGTCGTCGACGCCCTCCTCTACGAGGCCCCGCGCCTGGCCGACCCCGCACCCGTCAACCCGGCACGACAGGCCAGATGACCACCCCGTCCCCCGACCCCCGCGACCTCGACCCGGCCACCGTACGGACCAGCGTCGACCGAACCGTGCACGCCTTCCTCGACGCCAAGACACACGATGCCCGCGAACAGTCCATGCCCTCCGACATCCCCGCGGCGCTGCGCGAATGCCTGACCGCCGGCGGCAAGCGACTGCGTCCCCTGCTCTGTGTACTCGGCTGGCACGCCGCCGGCGGACACGGCGACGACCGACTCGGCACCGGTGCGGCCATCCTGATCGGTGACATGGCGCTGGCCTGGTCGGACGAACTCCTGTACGGCGCCGACCACCCGCCCCACCGCCTCGCGCGCCTGCGCCGGGTCATCGACGTCATGCGCCAAGAGGTCATCTACGGCCAGTACTTGGACCCCACGACGACGCTCGGCCCCGTCACCGACCACGAGGCGGCCCTGCGCGTCATCCGGTTCAAGACCGCGAAATACACATGTGAACGCCCCCTGCACTGCGGAACGACTCTGACGGACGGCGGCCCCCGGGTGCGCGCCGCGCTCTCGCAGTTCGCCCTTCCCCTCGGTGAGGCCTTCCAACTGCGCGACGACATCCTGGCCGTCTACGGCCGACCCGACGACACCGGCAAGCCCGTCCTGGACGAACTGCGCGAGGGCAAGCACACCGTCCTGCTCGCCCTGGCCGCCCAACGCGCGGACACCGCCCAACGCACGCTCCTGGACGCCGTCCCCTGCCCGCCACCCGTCGCCGTCGCACTGCGCGACGCGGCGGCCCGAGCCGTGGAGCGCATCTCGTGAGCGCGAGCGCGTCCCGCCCACCACCCCCTCACCGATGCCTCGGACCACCGCCGGACCGCGACCGGGCGGACCACCGGCCGGGCACCGGCCCCGGACGGTCGCTCCCACGAGAGCCCCCGGCGTACGGCCCATCCACACGTCCATCCGACGTGCGGACAACCGCGCCATCCGACACATACCGCGAAAGAGATCTGCCATGACCCAACGCACTTCGCTTGTTCCCACGTTCTCCGTGATCGACGGCCCCGTCCCCGACCCTTACCGGGACAAGGTCGTGTACACCTACAACGACTCCCCCGAGCTGTGGCGCAGGGCGCTGGGCGACACCCTGCTGTTCGAATGGGGCGACTACGAGGACACCACCCGCCTCCTGTCGCCGGGAGAAGCCGGCGTGCGCTTCTTCGACCGCCAACTCGACCTGGCCGGGCTGCTCACCGGCCCCCGACCGCGTATCCGCCGGATACTGGACCTCGGCTGCGGCTGGGGTTTCATCAGCTACCTCTTGGCCCGTCGATTCCACGAGTGCGACCGCATAGACGCGATCAACATCAGCCCCACCCAACTGGACTACTGCGCCCGGTTCCTGGCCGACCACCGCCTCGCCGAGCGGGTGCGGCTGTTCCTGTGCGACGGCCGGGACGTGGACCTGCTGCCCGACCCCCACCTGCCCTACGACCTGGTCGTGGTGCGCGGCGTGTACACCCACTTCCGCGACGACGCCTACGAGGCGTCCGTGGCGGCCCTGTCGCGACGGATGCGCCCGGGCGCGATCCTCGTCATCTCGGACACCCTGTTCAAACAGGGCCCCGGCACCTACACGTCTGCGATCCCCGACATGGTCGACCGGCTCGCCTGCGGCAACCGCAAGAGCCCGGAGTACTTCGCCTCGGTCCTGGAACGCCACGGGTTCAGCATCGCCGACATGCGCGTCCTGCCGCGCAACGAGGACGTCATCCACTGGTTCCGCGACGTGAAGTCCAACATCGAGACACACTTCCCGCACGGCCTCTCCGGCCCATTGGAGGAACTGCGGGTGATGGCCGACAACATGTCCGACGCCCTCGCCCGGGACAAGGTCTCCGCCTACAGCGTCATCGCCCGTCGCACGGCGTGACGCCCGGCGAACCCCGAACCGACGCGTCTTCTCGGCGCCGCGGCGAGGGCACACGACCGCGCCCCGCGCCCCCCGCCGCCACGAGCCCCCGCACCCCAGGGAAGGAAGTCGTCATGAGCGATCCTACGGATCTGCTCCACATCCCCGCCGTGTACTGCCCGGGTACGCCGACACCCCACCCGTTGACCCGCGAGGCCGAACAACGGTCGATCGCCTACATGGACAAGTACCAGCTGTTCTGGGACGAGGCCCAACGGGAACGCCTGGTCCACGGCGACTCGGCCGCCGTCGGCGGTTACCTCGTCCCCGACGGCACGCCCGAACGACTGCAACTCGCCACCGACATGTCCATCTGGGCGTTCGCGTGGGACGACGAGTTCTGCGACGAGGGCCCCACCCGCGACAAACCCATGGAACTGGCGGATGCCGCCTACCGGATCCAACGAGCCATGGAATCGGTCGAAGTCGTCCTCTACCCCAACGACCGCTACGCGATGGCCTGGCGCGATCTCATGCTGCGCGTCACCCGATACTGCGCACCTCTGGACGCCGCGCTGTGGGTGGAGGGAGCCAGGTCCTGGTTCTTCACCGAGATCCTCAAGGCCGGCAACGTCCGCCGCGGCCTCACACCGGACCTGAGCACATACATGGTGATCCGCGTCGCCACCGGAGCCACTCCGCTGTACTCGCTGCTACCGCAGATGGTCCGTGCCATCCCCGTGACACCGGCGATGATCGCGGACCGGCGGATCTGCGCAATCCGCGAGATGAGCGCGCTGACCATGAACTGCTACAGCGACCTGTGCTCGTATCGCAAGGAACGACACCGTACCGGCGACGGCCACAACTTCCTCGATGTCGTCCGCCGCGAATACGCCCTGGACGAGGCCGACGGCGTCCTGGTCGCGGTCGACTACATCAACCGGATGATGCACTGGTACCACACACTCGGCGAACAGGTCGTCCGGGACTGTCACGATCCCGTCGTCGAGCGATACGTCACGTCGATGTGGAACTACACCGCGGGCGGCATGCTCTGGTGTCGGGAGAGCCGCCGATACCGCTTTCTCGACGGCATGACCACCGACCCCGAGACCTTCCTCGACGCGGGCTTCCTCGACGCACCACCCTCCGACGACACCTCGTCCCTGCCGATCCCCTCGATCTCGTGGTGGTGGCACCTTCCCTCCGTGTGAACCCGCCGACCACCGAACGAGGATGCGTGCCACCACATCGCCTCACCCGGCGGGTTTGCGGGCCACGACGATCACGTAGCCCAATAAACCGGCGTCGGTGGCGTCGGCGAACAACCTCAGGATCTCCTCGATCGCCGTCCGCTGCTCGGGACCGCACACGGCCGCCAGTTCGGGACGGGTCAGGCCCTCCAGGATCCTCACGTAGGACTGCTGTGTCTCGTCGGTGATGTCCAGGATCTCCTCGACGTGCAGTCCGGCCCCGTCGGCGAGGCGCGTGTACGCGTCCCATGTGGGAACGGCCACGAACGAGGCGGCGAGAGATCCGGGGGCGCCGGACACGGCACCCTCCGCCGTCCGTTGGGCGAAATCGGCGACGACCAGGGCCGCGCCCGGCCGCAGAACCCGGGCGATCTCACCGAGCGCCCCTTGTTTGTCGGGCATGTGCAATATTGACTCGATTGCGATGGCGGCGTCGAAGACTCCATCGGCGAAGGGCATCGCGACCGCGTCGGTGATCCCGACGCGGATGCCGTCTCCGAACCCGGCCTCCGCGCTCCTCACACGGGCCACCCGGGCCTGCTCGGGGCTGATCGTGATGCCGGTGAGCGTGGCACCGGTCCTGCGGACCAGGCGTCGTGCCGGCCCGCCCGTGCCGCATCCGACGTCCAGGACGTGCCGTCCGGGACCCGCCCCGGTCCTCTCGGTCACCAGATCGGTCAGTCGCTCCTGCGCCCGCCGCAGCGGTGACGTGTCGCCCGGCGCCCAGTGGCCCATGTGGATCTCGTCGCCCAAGAAGATGTCCACCGCCTCGGTGTTGTCGTAGAAGGCGGCGACGTGCTGGGGTGTGGGACCTTCGGTCCGGGACATGTCTGTCACCTCTCCAAGGGGGCGGTTCACGGGCACGGAGCTTCGTCGTGCGGTTCGATGCGCCGCTCGGCGGACGCGCCGGTTCGGACGCGCGCCGCGCTGCGGGTCGGGCACCCGGCGCGAACCGGGGCGGTGTGCGGGTCGTGCCCCCTGCGCCACCACCCCTGGGGCAGCGGTACGGGAAGCGTGGCGAGAGGGCAGCCACGGGGGCTGTGTCGAAGGCGGCGGACGCAGTCGTCGGCCGCGTAACGTGGGCCGGGACATCCGGCGCGCTGTCGGCCGGCGCGGTCGGACGTCCCACGGTCGTCGCGGTGCGGTCTCGATGCCGGAGGCGACACCGGCGCCCCTCCATCCTTGATACGCGCGATGGCACGGATGAGCAACACCCCGGGGCATCCGGAGTGCGCGCGTCGAAACCGGCCGTCGTCGCGTCCACGCGCGGCTCCCCCGCAGTCGAGGCCATGCCCCTCCGATCGACTCCTTCGGGCCGTCCCACGCCTTTCACAAGCACGCAAAGTTGCACCAATTGCAACGGGTTCGTCGCTTCGACTCCCTTCCCGACCGGGGGGCGCGGCGGTGCACTGGACACAACCCACAAACCCCGACGACGGGCGCGGGCCCGAAGGACCGGCTCCGGGCACGCCCCCGCAAGCCGCCCAATGGAACATGTCCGATGAACGCCACGACGCGTGACCACCCTGACGCGGAACCGATCCGGCCGGGGCGGCCCGTGCCGCTCGCGTCCGCCGGTCGTCGTGCCGCCGGTGGCGGCGCCGCACACATCCCCTCGACGAAAAGAGGCACCTCGCGATGCGACACAACGAAAGCGTCCCCATAGCCCCGGGCGCGCTGCCCCTGCTCGGCCACCTGGGCAGAATCGGTGCCGAGCCCCAGGAATTCTTCCGGCAGTTGGGCGACATCGGACCAGTGGTACGCATCCGCCTGGCCCGACGGACCGCGTACGTGGTGACCTCGCCGGCCCTCGTGCGACGGATACTGGTCGGCGGACGTGGCGAGTTCGACAAGGGCGGCCCGTTCTTCATCCCGTTCACAACCCTGCTGGGCGACGGACTCGCCACCGAGCCCGACTCCGTACACCGTGTGCACCGCCCCTTGGTGCAGCCGGCGTTCCACCGCTCGGCCATGACCGGCTACATGCGGCGCGTCACGCAGTCCGCGACGCGACACATCGCGGAGTGGGACCCCCACCAGATCATCGAGGTGGACAGGGAGATGACGGCGCTGACCACCGGCGTCCTGACCCGGTCGCTGTTCACCGACCCCGTCTCCTCGCGCTGTGTCGACCGGTTCCAGCGGGATCTGCCCATCGTGCTGGACGGACTCGGCCTGCGCATGGGGCTGCCCTCGATAGGCCGGTTCCCGCATCCCGCCAACCGCCGGTTCTACCGAGCCGTTCAACACACCACGGATTCCATCGAAACGATGATCCGCCACCGCAAACAGAGCCCGGAGCCCCACGACGACCTGCTGACCCTGCTCCTCGCACCCGAACCGCACGCCGATGGCGTACTCAACGACGAACTGGTGCGGGGCCACATCTGGGACTTCATGCTCGGTGGTATCGAGCCCACCGCAGCCCTGCTGTCCTGGACCCTGCACATCCTGGCCACCTTCCCCGACCACTACGCCCGGGTGCAGGAGGAGATCGACACCGTGCTGGCGGGAGCCTCGCCCACCTACCAGGACCTGGCGCGGCTGCCGCAGTTGCAGAACACCCTGACCGAGGCGCTGCGGCTGTACCCTCCGGTATGGGTGCTGAGCCGCACCACCACCCGTGCGTGCGAGCTGGACGGGCACAAGCTCCCCCAGGGAGCGGACGTCATCTTCTCCAGCTGGGCTCTCCATCGGCATTCCGACAGCTTCGAGGACGCCGATCGCTTCGACCCGGATCGCTGGCAGCCCGCGCGGGTCGGCCGCGCCCAGCGTGACGGCTTCCTCGCATTCGGCGCGGGAGCGCGTAAGTGCATCGGCGACGTCTTCGGCGTCGCCGAGGCCACAGCCATGCTCGCTGTGCTCCTCCAGAATCGGCGCCTGCAGCCGGTGCCCGGCCCACGGGTCGTGGCCCGCCGCGGCATGACCCTGCGCCCCAAAGGACTCCGAATCGCCTTTGCGCCCCTGACGTCGCCGAAACCCGCGCAGGACCCGGCATGCGCAGCCGCCCCGCCGAACCCGGGCACGGGGTTGCGCGCCCCCACTCCCTAGCCCCGACGCAGGCGGCCTCAGGGCCGTCCGGCGGCACCCCGCAACGCGCACACCACCGCCCGGTGCTCGTCGCGATCCGGCACAGCGCCTGCGTGGGCACCGACCGTGCCCGCGAACGTGTCCCGGGGTCGGCATCGACCGCAGCACCGCGGCCGCCGCCGCTAAGGCGATGCTCCGCAACGAGACATCGACGTGTCCGTCGCCACAGCCTGCTCCGCACTCGTCGTCGACCCCACCGCCCACACCCTCGCGCCTCGCGGATCCTGCACGGAACCCTCGCCTCCAGAGGGCCACCGCCCGGCGACGACCCGACCCTGCATCAACGGCTCCTCGGGATCGGCTCCGGCGCGGGGGCCGATCCCGGATTCGACCAAGTCGGCGCGCCCTCCTGGTGGGAACGCTCCGCAGCCTCGACGGGGTCGAAGCGTACGGCGGGGCCGAACGCGCGCGCCCACCACGCAGTGCGCCCGCCGCCTCGGTCACAGCAGCGGACATCGAGGGCCTGTACGCACGCTGGCGCCGGGACGGGGCAGCACTCAACACCATCGAATCCCGGCACATCGCCCTCTCCGCCCTGTTCTCCCACGCCGTGCGTCACAGGCGGATCCCAGGCAATCCCCTGGCACAGGCCGAAGTACGCCCCGCTGAAGCATCGCAAAGAAGGCGAGTGGCGCGACATACCGGTGCCGGTCTCGCTTGAGCCGTTCATCGTTCGCCTGCCGATCCGCCATGCGAACGACGGTCTCCCGTACCCCGACCTCCTTCGCAAGTCGTGGGACCACGCCGTCAAACGGCTCGGTCTGCCCGAATACAACCCGCACGATCTGCGGCACAAATGGACCACCGTGGCCCTGACGAACGGCGTGTCCATCCACGAGGTGTCCCGCCGGCTCGGACACCGCTCGATCAAGGTCACGGTGGACCGGTACGGCCACCTCACGCAGGACGGCCGGGAGCGCTGCCGTCAGGCGGTCGAGACGACGGTGGGGCCGTACCTGCTCAAGCCAGGCCGAGTGACTTCAGCACGCGGTGCTGGCGCGGTGCTGGATTGACCGGCCAGATGAGGTAGCACACCCCTCCCGTACCGCTTCTGACCTTGCCGTTCGCGTCGTACCTCTTCGTACGCAGCCAGATGTTCTCCCACTCCCGGCGGAGGTAGACCCGGCGGACGGCGGCATTGCTGTCGGAGGCCGGGTCGTTGGCGATCACATCGCCGTCCGGGGTGAATCCGACGACGGTCATCAGATGGCCCGCCGTCCCGTAGCCCGCGCCCGTCAGCTCCTCCTTGCGGAAGGACTGCGAGGTTATGGCGGGGATGCCGGAGCGGACCAGGCGCTCCAGTTCGGTGAGCGAGCCCAGCCGGGTCACCACGGCGTTCATCCCCGGGTAGCTCGCGGCGTAGGCCGTGCTGAAGGGCCAGTTGCCGCAGCCCTGGTACTGGTAGTCGTAGGTGAACCGGGCCGCGTGGCAGACCTGGGGGTCGTCGTACGCGGGATCCACCCAGGACAGCTCATCGGCGGTGGGCTTGCGCCCCCAGTACTCGATGATCATCTGGGCGGAGGTGGGGCTGCACCAGGCCTCGCCGCCGTTGTCGTACTCGGGATAGCGCCCGATGTGGATGTTCTGCGAGTAGCGCGGCACGGCCAGTTCACGGGCGGGCGCGGGTGTGGTCGCGGGCACGGTGAAGCGGTCCGGGACGTCCGAGGCCATCGCGCCGAGCCGCCACACGGTGGGGGTGAGCCCGGTGCCGGGCCTGCGGTAGAGGGTGAGCCGGAGCCGGTACGCGGCGAGCCGCAGCCCGCTCGCCGCGTCGTCGACGGAGAAGGTGTCCGTCCAGATGCTCGCGCGGCCGTCCGTCTGGCCGTCGACCGAGGTGCGCCGGATGTCGCCGTCGCCCGAGGCCCAGCGGCCCATGACGAACCAGGGGGTGGCGGTGCCGTCCGAGTAGGTGCCGCTCAGTTCGGTCTGGAGCCAGGTACCGGCCGGGGTGTGGGCGTTCCAGGAGGCGATCACCTCCGTCGCGGGGACCGCGGGCCGGTGCTCGGGCGAAACCCAGACGGCGTACTCCCACGGTTCGGTGCGTCCGGTGTGCGGATCGGTGTAGTCGGTGACCCCGGCGGGCCGGCCGACGACCACGCCGGGGCGGCGGCCCGCGACGGCCCGGGTGCCGTCGGCGCTGCCGCAGCGCCAGTCGGTGTAGGAGGTCCAGAAACGGTTGTCCACGAGCCGGGCGGTCCTCACGGGGGCGGTGGGCGGTGCGGGTGCGGTGGGCGGCGCAGCGGCACGGGCGGCGGTGGTGAGCGCCCCCGTACCGGCGGCCGCGATCGCGGCGCCCAGCAGGGTCCTGCGCGTGGTGGCTCTGGCCATGACAACCCCCAGGATCGGTCGCGCTGCCGCGGGCAGCACTGCGGACGGAACGGACTCGGCCGCCGCGCCGGAGCCGCGGTCCGGACCGGGCGACGCAGGCCACTATCACCCGGGGCCCGCCCCCGGTGCCAGCGTTCACGGCCCGCGCCGTCCACCAATATTGGTCCGACCAATGGCAGAGGTCCCGGCCCGCCGGTCTCCGGCGTCTCCCGCCCCCGCCACCCGGTCCCCGGCCGGGCGACCGTCCGTACCGGCATAGGCTGGACCCATGGAGCACGAGCCGGGGAGCCCGGGAGGATCCGCGCGAAGCGGGCTGGGTCCGCTGGCCGGTGAGCTGGCCGCGGCCGAACCGTCCTGCGGTCCGGTGCGGCTGATCGCGGTCGACGGTCACGCCGGGTCGGGCAAGACCACCTTCACCGCCCGGCTCGCGGACGCGCTCGCCTCCCGGGTGCCGGGCGGCGAGGTCCCCGTACTCCATCTCGACGACCTCGCGAGCCACGAGACGCTCTTCGGCTGGACCGGGCGCCTGCTCGACCAGGTGGTCGATCCGCTCGCCCGGGGCGTGACGGCGCACTACGAGCCGTACGACTGGAACACGCGCCGCTTCTCCGCACCGCGCGCCCTGCCCACCGCCCCCGTGGTGCTGATCGAAGGGGTCGGTGCCGGACGGGCCGCGGTCCGCCCGTATCTGACCCGGCTGCTGTGGCTGGAGCGGACACCCGACGAGTCCTGGCCGCGCGGCAGGCAGCGCGACGGCATCGGGCTTTCGGCCTTCTGGGATACCTGGACTGTGGCCGAGACCCGTCATTTCCTGGCCGATCCTTCGCGTCCGTACGCCGACACTCTGGTGATGGAGCGCAACGAGGGGTACGAGTTGCTCCCGGGACACCCCACGACCGCATGAAAGCATCAGATCATCACATAGAGTGACTACTCCTGTCGGTCGCACAGAGGTGTCGGGAATCCGCCTCACGAGTGCCTGAACTCCGCTTGACCCGGGGGGTGTACAGGTCTTACGTTCTCAATGTGCGGCTTTTGAGGCCGCCACAGACGCGAAGCCCCCGGTTGTTCCCCCGTGATCGGGGGCTTCGTTCTGTCCTCTCCCGGGCTCGGTCCCGGGCCGTGTCGGCCTTGCGCCCTCACCCTCGGTCACCGCAGCCGTATCACCTCGCCGCCCTTAAGCCGCAGCCCCCTGCGCAGGTACGATGCCCTCCCGTGGGGGCACTTCCCGTCCGCATCAAGGCGGTTCAGTCGGTGTACTTATGGGGGACCTGATGGACCTCGGCACGCAGGGCGCTCCGGCCCCGGCCGATCTCGCCTGGGCGCGGGGCGTGGACGCCTACACGATGGGGGCCTATCCCCAGGCCGAGGAGGAGTTCCGTACCGCGGTACGGCTCGACCCGGGGATGGCCGACGGCTGGCTCGGGCTGCACGCCCTGCGGGTCGACACCACCAACGCACTGCTGCGGATGTACCGCGCCCGGGACCGGTTCGGCGAGCAGCGCGCCCGGCACCGCCGGGCGCTCAACTCCTGGTACTGGCTGGGCTGGTGGGTCCAGCCGGTGCTGGAGAGCCCGCGCGATCTGCTGCTGGCGCACGCCTCCCACTGGCTGGACGGCCGCCACGTCCCCGAGCTGGACCGGGCGCTGGCCGGGCTGCCGCCGGTCGACACCGATCCGCAGGTACGGTTCCTGCACTCCTGCCGCGCCTATCTGGTCAAGGACTGGGAGCAGCTCGTCCGCCATACCGAACCGCTGGTCGGCGATGCGCTGCTGGGCATCGAGGCGGGGCTGTTCGCCGGGATGGCGCGGGTGCGGCTGGAGATGTACGGGCAGGCGGAGCCGCTGCTCGCGGCGGCCCTGATGCGCTGCCGCAGCGAACAGCCGCAGCGCAAGGAGCTGCGGTACTGGCTGGCGCGGGCCCACGAGGGCACCGGCCGGACCGCCGCGGCCCTGCCGCTGTACCGGGCGGTGCACCGGGTCGACCCGGGGTTCATGGACACCTCGGCCCGGCTGGCCGCCATCGCCGAGTACGACGGTACGGACCCGCTGGAGACCGGTTCGTACCACGACGATCCGGCCGGGGCCGGGCTCGCGGTCTCCCTCGCCGGCTACGGGCCGGGGCAGGAGACCGTGGAGGCGGAGGACGGGACGCTGCCGCCGGAGGGGCCCCGGGCGGGCGGCGACCCCGCCGACCGGCCGCCGGGCACGGTCTCCCCGGCCCCCGCCGACCTCGGGCGCAGCAGGGACGCACCGGACGGCAGAGGACCCGGCGCGCCGCTCCCCTCGGGCCCCACGGATCCGCTGCTACTGGCGGAGGCCCTGGCCGAGCTGGAGCGCATGGTCGGGATGGAGCCGGTGAAACGGCAGGTGAAGGCGCTGTCGGCGCAGTTGGAGATGGCCCGGCTCCGGGCGGGCCAGGGGCTGCCGGTCCAACCGCCGAAGCGGCACTTCGTCTTCTCGGGCCCGTCCGGCACCGGCAAGACCACCGTCGCCCGGATACTCGGCCGGGTCTTCTACGCGCTGGGGCTGCTCGGCGGCGACCATCTCGTGGAGGCCCAGCGGTCCGATCTGGTGGGCGAGTTCCTCGGCCAGACGGCGGTGAAGGCCAACGAGCTCATCGACTCGGCGCTCGGCGGGGTGCTGTTCGTGGACGAGGCGTACAGCCTCTCCAATTCGGGGTACGCGAAGGGGGACGCCTACGGCGACGAGGCCCTCCAGGTGCTGCTGAAGCGGGCCGAGGACAATCGCGACCACCTGGTGGTCATCCTGGCCGGCTATCCCGAGGGGATGGACCGGCTGCTGGCCGCCAATCCCGGGCTGACGTCGCGTTTCACCACCCGGGTCGACTTCCCCTCGTACCGTCCGCTGGAGCTGACGCGGATCGGGGAGGTCCTCGCCGCCGAGAACGGCGACTGCTGGGACCAGGAGGCGGTGGAGGAGCTGCGGTCCATCTGCGGCCATGTGGTCGACCAGCGGTGGATCGACGAACTGGGCAACGGGCGCTTCCTGCGGACGCTGTACGAGAAGAGCTGCGCCTACCGGGATCTGCGGCTGTCCGGCTATCCCGGCACCCCGACCCGCGAGGACCTGTCGACGCTGAGGCTGCCGGATCTGATGCAGGCGTACGGAGAGGTGCTGTCGGGCCGCGGACCGCTGGAGCGCGGCCCGGGGGATCCCCTCGGTTAGGCCGTGTCCGGGTGGCCCCCGGCGGGTGCTCAGGACAGGGCCTGGTCTCCGAGCAGGGCCCGTACCTGCCGCCAGCTGTCGGTCCGGGCCTGCGCATCGGCCTGCCGGGTGCCTCCCATGGTGACTTCGCGCTCCACCAGCGGGTTTCTGAAACGCAGACCGGCCGGGGTGTACGGATGGGTGCCGACGCCGTGACCGGCGTGCGGATAGATCAGCGCCCGGTGCCGTTCGCCCGAGGCGCCCCGCTGCCCGCCGATGCTCCTGGCACTGCCGGCCGCCGGCCAGAGCCCGTCCGCGCCCCCGGCGATCGCCAGTACCGTGCCGCGCACCCGGCCCAGGGGCAGCGGCCCGTACGGCACCGGTCTGCCGCCCTTCGTCCAGGCGGGCGCCTTCCCGTCGGGGAAACCGGGGTTGGCACGGTGGCTGGGCGCGTACACGACGACGTCGTCGACGAGGTCGGGATAGTGGTGGGCGAGGAGCTGCGCGGCCTCGGAGCCGCGTGAGTAGCCGATGACGTCCACCTGCCCCGGCCCGCGGCCCGACTCCCGGGTCAGCAGCCGGGCGGCCGTGGCGAAGTACTCCAGGGCGATCCCCTTCAGGGTGCCGGGGCGGTCCGGGCAGTTGAAGTAGCACAGGACGAGGACCGGATGTCCCCGGGAGGCCAGCAGCGCGGCGGCGTACTTGTCGCCCGTACCGCCGTCCGAACCGCCGAAGCTGAGAACCGGTGACCGGCGCGGGGCGCCCGCGGGCGGCAGGTACAGCGCCCCGTGCACCCCGTCCCGGGCCGCCGTCAGAAGCCGGTGGGTGGTGCCCTCGGCCAGCCAGGTACGGGTCAGCGCCCGGCTCGCGAGGCGCTTGCCGCCGGCGTGGACCGCGAGGCGCACCTCGTACCCGGCCTGGTCCTCCGGCCGGCGGGATGCGAACCACGACTCGTCGACCCGCCCCTGTCCGGGGTTCATCGACCAGAAGAGGCCCATGCCGTCGGCCGTCGAGTAGGTTCCCGCCGAGGGCCGGGCCCGGGTGAGGTCGACCGCGCCCGCGCCGTCGGCGGTGAACACGGCCCGCCCGGTCCATGCCGTGCCCGCGTAGTCCGTGGCCTGCGAGGTGACCGTCACCTCCTGGCCCGCCGCCAGCCCGGTCACCCGGATCCGTACCGGTTCGTCGGCCGCGGCCCGGGGCTTGTCGACCCCGATCCGTACCTCGCGCCCGCCGTCGCCGTCACCGCTCCCGCCGCATCCGGCGACCAGCAGCAGCGCAGCACCCACGGCGGCAGCCCGCAGCTCCCGTCTCATCTCCCCGTACCCCCGGATCGTGATCGCACGGCCGGTGGCCGGAGCCGCGCCCGGCCGGACCGGTGCGACGAGCCTTGCCGATATGCCGTCGGGGGGTCAAGAAATCACGCGGCGCCGGGGAGGGAAACAGAAAAGGGCCGACCCGGGCCACGGCGGTGGCGCGGATCGGCCCCGTACCCGGTGCCGGACTGTTTGCGGGTCCGTCTCAGCGGGCCTCGGCGGCGGCGCGCGATTCGGCGAGGGCGCGCAGGGCGCGGGCGTCCGCGACGGCCTTCTCCTTGGCGATACCGGGCTGGATGCCGAGCGCGGGCAGGCTGGTGCCGTCACTGAGGTCGAGGAAGACCCAGGGGTCGCCCCGCCGCAGATTGACCCGGAGGATCTCGGCCCAGGCCAGCCTGCGGCTGCGGGTGAAGTTGACGACGGTGACACCGTCCTCGTCGGCGACCACCTTGGGCCGGGCCAGCAGCCACAGGACGAAGAGGAAGCCGGTCGCGGTGATGACGAAGCTGATCCGCTCCCCCAGGCTCAGCCGGTCGAGGACGAGCCCGGTCCCCGCGATCACGGTGAACATCACCGCGCCGACCGAGAGAAGGACGATCCGGGTGCGGTGCGGGCGGAAGGTGACCGGAAGAGCGGGGGGCGAAGCTGCGGGGGCGGCAGACATGGTGACGGGGTTCCTCAGAGCCGGCAGGCGTGGATGGCGGTGGTGAGAATGGCCCGGGCGCCCAGCTCGTACAGATCGTCCATGATCCGCTGGGCCTCCTTGGCGGCGACCATGGACCGGACGGCGACCCAGCCCTCGTGGTGGAGGGGGGAGACCGTCGGGGACTCCAGGCCGGGGGTGAGGGCGACGGCCTGTTCCAGGTGCTCGACCCGGCAGTCGTAGTCCATCATCACGTACGCCCGGGCGACCAGGACGCCCTGGAGGCGGCGGAGGAACTGCTGCACCTTGGGTTCGTCGCGGTCCGCGCCCTTGCGGCGGACGACGACCGCCTCGGAGGTCATGATCGGCTCGCCGACGACCTCCAGTCCCGCGTTCCGCAGGGAGGTGCCGGTCTCGACGACATCGGCGATGATCTGGGCGACACCGAGTTCGATGGCGGTCTCGACGGCGCCGTCGAGGTGGACCACGGAGGCGTCGATGCCGTTCTCGGCGAGGTGCTGGGCGACGATCCCCTCGTAGGAGGTGGCGACCGTCATCCCGCCGAAGTCCTCGACGCCGCGCGCGGTGCCGGGCCGGGTGGCGTAGCGGAAGGTGGAGCGGGCGAAGCCGAGTTCGAGGATCTCCTCGGCGTCGGCTCCGGAGTCCAGCAGCAGGTCACGGCCGGTGATACCGATGTCCAGCCGGCCGGAGCTGACGTAGATGGCGATATCGCGCGGCCGGAGGTAGAAGAACTCGACCTCGTTGACGGGGTCAACGAGCACCAGCTCCTTGGACTCCTTGCGCTGCTGGTAGCCGGCCTCATGGAGCATCGCCGCCGCGGGTCCGGACAGTGAGCCCTTGTTGGGGACGGCGATGCGCAGCATGGGATCGGCTTCCTAACGTGACGGTACGGCGGAACGGAACGGGCGGAACGGGCGGAGACGACGGCGTCGGCCGGGGGGCCGGGGCCCGTCAGAGATGGGCGTAGACGTCGTCGAGGGAGATTCCGCGGGCCACCATCATCACCTGGACGTGGTAGAGGAGCTGGGAGATCTCCTCGGCGGCCGCTTCCTTGCTCTCGTACTCGGCGGCCATCCACACTTCGGCGGCCTCCTCGACGACCTTCTTGCCGATGGCATGGACGCCCTTGTCCACCAGTTCGGCGGTGCGGGAGGTGGCGGGGTCGCCGGTCTCCGCCTTGAGCCGGAGCTCGGCGAAGAGCTCTTCGAAACTTTTGCGGGTCGTGTTCGCCATGATGCTCTCAGGGTAAAGGGTCCGGGGCGCCGCTCAGCGCCAGGGTTCGCTCACCGAGCGCAGCGTCGCCGCGGTGGCGACGGCCGCGGTGACCGCCTCGTGTCCCTTGTCCTCGCGGGAGCCCGGCAGCCCGGCCCGGTCGAGGGCCTGCTCCTCGGTGTCGCAGGTCAGTACGCCGAAGCCGACGGGCACTCCGGTGTCCACGGAGACCTGGGTCAGGCCCTGGGCGACGCCCTGGCACACGTACTCGAAGTGCGGGGTGCCGCCGCGGATCACGACGCCCAGCGCCACGATCGCGTCGTAGCCGCGGCGGGTCGCGAGGACCTTGGCGACGACGGGGAGTTCGAAGCTGCCGGGGACCCGCAGCAGGGTCGGCTCGTCGATGCCGAGCTCGCGCAGGGCGCGCAGGGCGCCGTCGACGAGCCCGTCCATCACCTTCTCGTGCCACTGGGCCGCGATCACGGCGACCCGCAGGTCGCTGCAGTTCCGTACGGACAGTTCGGGTGCGCCCTTGCCGCTCACGCTTCTCCTCGCAATGGGATGGGGGATGGGGATCAGGGGTGGGGGTGGGGGCCGGGACGGGGCGCCGGGCCGGCGGACGGCCGGCGCCGGGATGATCGTCGCCCGGGCGGTGGCCGTGGCGCTACTGGTTGCCGCAGGTCGAGACGGCGGAGGGGTCCAGCCACGGCAGGTCGTGCCCCATCCGGTCCCGCTTGGTCCGCAGATAGCGCAGATTGTGCTCGCCCGCCTGGACCGGCATCGGCTCGCGCCTGTGGACGGTGAGTCCCAGATCGGTGAGCGCGCTGATCTTGTCGGGGTTGTTGGTCATCAGCCGGACCCCGCGGACCCCGAGGTCGGCCAGGATCTCGGCCCCGGCGGCGTAGTCCCGGGCGTCGGCGGGGAGGCCGAGTTCGAGATTGGCGTCGAGGGTGTCCACGCCGCGTTCCTGGAGTTCGTACGCGCGGAGCTTGGGCAGCAGCCCGATACCGCGGCCCTCGTGCCCGCGCAGATAGACCACGACGCCCCGGCCCTCGGCGGCGATCCGCCGCAGGGACTCCTGGAGCTGGGGGCCGCAGTCGCAGCGCAGGGAGTGGAAGATATCGCCGGTCAGGCACTCGGAGTGGACCCGGACCAGGACGTTGTCGGCGTCGGCCGCCGGGTCGCCGTGGACCAGGGCGACGTGTTCGATGCCGTCGCGGGTGGAGCGGTAGCCGTAGGCGGTGAACCGGCCGAAGGCGGTGGGGAGGTCGACCTCGGCCTCCCGGCGCACGGCGGGCTCGGTGGCGCGGCGGTGGGCGATCAGGTCCTCGATGGAGATGATCGTCAGCCCGTGCTTACGGGCGAAGGGGATCAGTTCCGGCAGCCGCAGCATCACCCCGTCCTCGCCGGCGATCTCCACGATCACCCCGGCGGGGCGGAGTCCGGCGAGCCGCGCGAGGTCGACGGCGGCCTCGGTGTGACCGGCCCGGGTGAGGACTCCCCCGGGCTTGGCGCGCAGTGGGAAGACATGTCCCGGCCGGACCAGATCGGACGGTTCGGCGGTGCCGGAGGCCAGCAGGCGGAGGGTGGTGACCCGGTCGGCGGCGCTGATGCCGGTGGTGACGCCGTGGCGGGGCGCGGCGTCGACGGAGACGGTGAACGCGGTCTGCATGGACTCGGTGTTCCGTTCGACCATCTGCGGCAGGTCGAGCCGGTCGAGTTCTTCGCTCTCCATCGGGGCGCAGATCAGCCCGCGGCATTCGCTCATCATGAAGGCCACGATCTCGGGGGTGGCCTTCTCGGCGGCGACGACGAGATCGCCCTCGTTCTCGCGGTTCTCGTCGTCGACGACGACGACGGGGCGGCCCGCCGCGATATCGCGGACGGCCTGTTCCACCGGGTCGAGGGCGAGGTCCTCGACATTGTCGGTGGAGTACCACGTGGGTGCCGGAATCATGCCGCTGCTCCTTCCAGAGCCGGGGTACGGGTGCGCAGCCACCAGTCGCGCAGCCCCCAGAGGACCAGCGCGAAGTAGACGATGTAGACCAGCCCGGAGAAGGCCAGTCCGCTGTTGAAGGCGAGGGGGACGCCGACGAGGTCGACCAGCAGCCAGGCGAACCAGAACTCGACCAGTCCGCGGGCCTGCGCGATCATCGCGACGAGGGTGCCGACGAAGATGTACGCATCGGCCCAGGGGCTCCAGGACAGGGACGGGTAGAGGGTGAAGAGCCCGCCGACGGCGAGGGTGCCCGCGGCGGCGCCGCCGGCGAGGAGGGCACGCTCCTTCCAGGTCGCGAAGCGGACCGCGAGCGTCCCGTCCTGTGCCTGCTGCCGGCCCCGGCTCCACTGCTGCCAGCCCCAGAGCGCGACGACGATGACCAGGAGCTGTTTGCCGACGCCGCCGGAGAGCTGGGCGGAGGCGTAGGCGGTGACGAGGACGGCGCCCGAGAGGAGCTGGGCGGGCCAGGTCCACACCGAGCGGCGCCAGCCGAGGGCGAGGGCGGCGAGTCCGACGATGTTGCCGATCATGTCGGACCACATGATGTGCTGCCCGAAGGCGGTGAACGCCTCGGAGTTCAGCCAGGAGGCGGCGCTCATCGTGGTGTCTCCCCGGTCCCGGCGCGGGCGCCGAGCAGCTTCTCCACGTACTTGGCGATCACGTCGACCTCCAGATTGACCGGGTCGCCGGGCTGCTTCACACCGAGGGTGGTCAGCGCGAGGGTGGTGGGGATGAGGCTGACGGTGAACCGGTCGTCCCCGGCGTCGACGACGGTCAGGCTGATGCCGTCGACGGTGATGGAGCCCTTCTCCACGACATAGCGGGCCAGGGTGCCGGGGAGGCCGATCTCCACGGTCTCCCAGTGTTCGGAGGGGGTACGGGCGAGGATCGTGCCGACCCCGTCGACATGGCCCTGGACGATATGGCCGCCGAGCCGCCCGCCGACCGCGGTCGGGCGTTCCAGGTTGACGCGGGCGCCGGGCACCAGGGCGCCGAGGCTGGAGCGTTTCAGGGTTTCGGCCATCACATCGGCGGTGAACGCGCCGTCGGCGGTTTCGACGACGGTGAGGCAGACGCCGTTGACGGCGATGGAGTCGCCGTGCCGGGCCCCTTCGGTGACGAGGGGGCCGCGCAGCGTGAACCGGGCGGCGTCGTCGAGGTGCTCGACGGCGGTGACCTCACCCAGTTCTTCGACGATTCCGGTGAACACTTCAGCGCTCCTTGGGGGCGGCGGGGACGGGGACGGGCACCGCGGCATCGGCATCGGTGGCGGTCGCGGTCGCGGTCGCGGCATCGGTGGCGGTGGCGGTGGGGACGGCGGTGATCCGCAGATCGGGGCCGATGCGGACGGTCTCGGTCATGTCGAGACGCAACGCATCCGCGATCGTGCCGATTCCGGCTCCGCCGAGTGCGGCGGGTCCCGCGCCGAGCAGGACGGGGGCGAGATAGCCGACGACCCGGTCGATCGCGCCCGCCGCGACGAAGGCCCCGGCCAGGGTGGGGCCGCCCTCCAGGAGGACGGAGCGGACCCCGCGCCCGTACAGCTCCGCCAGGAGTGCGCGGACCGAGAGTCCGGGACCGCCGTCGTCGGCGGGCGGCAGTTCGACGAACTCGGCGCCGGGGACCGGTCCGGGGTCGGCGCCCGTGCCGACGGCGACCAGGGTGGGGGCCGTACCGTCGAGGATCCGGGCGCCGGGGCGGATGGTGGCCCGGGTGTCGAGGACGACCCTCAGCGGCTGGACGGCGCCCTCGATGCCCCGGACCGCGAGCTGCGGGTCGTCGGCGGCGAGGGTGCCGGAGCCCACGACGACCGCGTCGGCCTCGGCGCGCAGCCGGTGGACGTCGGCGCGGGCCTCGGGTGAGGTGATCCATCGGCTGGTGCGGTCCTCGGCGGCGATCCGGCCGTCGAGGGTGGCCGCGTACTTCCAGAGCACATAGGGGCGGCCGGTCCGAACGGCGGTCAGCCAGGCGGTGTTGCCCTCGGCGGCCTCGGCGGCCAGCAGCCCGGACTCGGTGACGATCCCCGCCGCGCGCAGGGTCGAGGAACCGCCCGCTGCCTGGGGGGTGGGGTCGGGGACCGCGTACACCACACGGCGGATCCCGGCTTCGGTCAGCGCCCGGGTGCAGGGACCGGTGCGGCCGGTGTGGTCGCAGGGTTCGAGGGTGACGTAGGCGGTACCGCCGCGGGCCCGGTCGCCGGCCGCGCGCAGGGCGTGGACCTCGGCGTGCGGGCCGCCCGCGCGGCGGTGATAGCCCTCGCCCGCGATCCGGCCCGCCGCATCGGTGACGACACAGCCGACGACGGGGTTGGGGCTCGTGGCGCCGAGACCGCGGGCGGCGAGCGCAATGGCTCGGCGCATGGCGGCAAGGTCGGCTGCGGTGGCCACCGGGTCCTCCTGCCTCTTCGGGCACGGACTCCGGGGCTGTCGACGAACGACAGGGACGGACGATGACGCCGCTGCACAGCCGCGCACGGCCGTCGAAACGCCGAACGCCCGCCCACGAGGGCGCGCGGTCAGCTCCGTACGGCCGGCGTGCCGGAAAGCCGACGTCGCCCGCCGCGCACTGCCTCCCATCCGGACTTTCACCGTCGGTCCAGGAGTTTCACCTGGTCAACCGGCCGCTGGCTGCGGACGGGTCGCGGACTGTAACCGCCGGCTCGGAATTGCACCGACCCCGGAGTGCGCTGCTGCTGATACAGGGCCAGTGTGCCATGTGCCCTGTCGGCCGGTCGACGGAGCAACTGTGGGGTGACTCACAGGCGACCGGGGAGTGTTCACGCGGAACGCGGGCAACGCGCGGGCACGTGACGGTGATGAACGCCGGGGCGGGTGCGGGTGCGGTCGGTGAACGCACCGCCCCCTCCGGGCTATTGACGCACTGGTCTAGTCCTTTTAGTGTCGGCGCCACTCCGCTCGCGCGCGGGGTGCGTGCGCCCGGCGGTGGAGTCCCGGCCCTTGCCGCCGCCGGGCGTCCGGTACCGGGCGGAGTCCTGCCCTCCACCGACGCACATCACCCTCCCGATACACCGCGGGGGAACGCCCCGGTCAGCCCAGGGTGCGGACGGGCCGGCCCGCCAGATACGCCTCGACGTCCTCCACCGCCTGCCCGAAGTAGCCCTCGTAGTTGCGGCGGGTCACATAGCCGAGATGCGGGAGTCCCAGGAAGTTGGGAGCGGTACGCAGCGGATCGTCCGCCGGAAGGGGTTCGGTGGCGAAGACGTCCGCGCCCGCGCCCGCGATCCAGCCCTCGCGGAGGGCGCGCAGCAGCGCCGTCTGGTCGACGATGCCCGCGCGGGAGGTGTTGACGAGGAAGGCGGTACGGCGCATCCGCCGCAGTTCGGCCTCTCCGATCAGCCCCCGGCTCCGGTCTCCGAGCACCAGATGCACGGAGACGACATCGCTGGTCTCCAGCAGCTCCTCCCGGGACGCGCAGGGGGTCACACCCTCCTCGGCGGCCCGCCGGTGGTCGAGGTTCGGGCTCCAGGCGGCCACGTCCATGCCGAACGCGGCGCCGACCCGGGCCACCTTGGTACCGATCTTCCCTAGGCCGAGGAGGCCCAGGCGGCGGCCGTACAGATCGGCGCCGAGGGTCTGCTGCCAGGGCCCCCCGGCGCGCAGGGCCGCGTTCTCCGTGGTCACCCCGCGGGCCAGGCCGAGGATCAGCGCCCAGGTGAGTTCGGCGGGCGGTTCGGAGTTGCTGGCCGTACCGCAGACGGTGACGCCGTTGCGGGCGGCGGCCGCGAGGTCGAGCGCGGCGTTCCGCATTCCGGAAGTGATCAGCAGACGGAGCCGGGGCAGCCGGTCGAGCAGTGCGGCGGGGAAGGGGGTGCGCTCCCGCATCACCACGAGGATCTCGCAGTCGCCGACGGCCGCCACGACCTCGTCGTGGGTGGACAGCGGCTCGTGCAGGAAGCGGGTGTCGACGCGGTCGCCGATCCGGTCCCAGTCGGCGAGGGTACGGGCGATGTCCTGGTAGTCGTCGAGTACGGCGCAGCGCAGCCTGCCGCCGCGCCCGTCACCCTGCCCGCCGACCCGCCCGCCGTCCTGCCTGCCGTTCCGGGCTCCTGCCGCCGTGCCGGTCGTCTCCGTCATCCCGCCCCGCCCTTCCGTGGTGTCCGGCGCTTCCGGGGCGGCGCGTCCCGTCCGGTCCCGGGGGCCGGTGCCCCCTCTGCCGGGTCCGGGGCCGTGCGGCCCCGCGCCGTGCCCGGGGTCCGCGCCTCGGCGCCGTACCCCTGAGGCCGTCCGCCCCTGCGTCGTCTCTGAGGCGGGAGCGTAATGCACCTCTGCGCGCCCCCGGCGCACGACTACTGCGGCCGGGTGTGCTGCGCCGCCCGCCGGCGTTGTCCCGCAACACCGGGCGCCACGGTCACCGCCGTCCGGCCGGTACACGCTTCCCACCAGCGGTGACCCGGTGTTGCGGGGATCCGGGCGGTGGCCGGGCGCGGATCGCCAACGTTGCCGTTGTACGGGTCCGGCGGCGCAACGCCCGGCCCGCACCCCATGCTGTCCCTCACCTTCCGGCGGCCGTCAGGAGGTGCCCGTCCCTGCCGGGGGTCCGGCCGGGCGACGAAAGGACGAGGACGCCATGGAGCGCCCGCTGCTGTCGTTGAGAGCCACTCTCATCCTCTTACTCGCGGTTCTCGCCGGGCTGGGAGCGGGGGTGCTCGCCGGAGTCGCGGGGGAGAACGCCGCCCGCAGCGTGCTGTGCGGGCTCGCCGCGACCGCCCTCGCGGTGCCGTTCTTCGACCGGCTCGTCGGTCTGGAGGACCGGGGCGCCGGTGCGGCACCGCACCGGGTGGACGGTCCGGCGGACGCGATCCCGGGCCCCGGGCCGAACCCGGGCGCCGCGGGCGCGAGCGGTACGGCGGGCGCCGCGGGTACGGACGGGGGTGACCGGCGTGGCTGAGCTGAGGCCGCTCGGCCCCGGTCTGAGCCCGGAAGCGCGTGCGCTCGCCCTGGAGCTGCGCAGGCTCTTCCAGGCGCTCGATGTGTCCGTACGGCGGTACGCGGCCCGGCGGCTGCGCGACGCGGGCACGTTCTCCCGCTATCTGAACGGCACCCGGGTGCCGCCGTGGGAAGTGGTGACGGACCTCTTCACGGATCTCGCCGAACACCGCGGGACGGCGGCCACGCCCGAGGCGATCGAACTGGTCCGCAGACTGCACCGGACGGCGCTGACCACCTCCGCGCCCTCCCCTCGGCACGCCATGGAGGTGCTGGAGCGGCAACTGGCCGACGCCGACCGGATGTCGCGCCGCTCCTCCGTCCGCGGGGACGTCCTCGGTGAGGCGTTACTGGACCGGCAGCACCGGATCGCGGATCTGGAGGTGAGGATCAGCGAGCTGGAGGCGGCGTGGAGCGCGGAGCGGGAGCGGTCGGACCGGCTCGCCGAGGCCGCGCCCGACGTCTCCGAGCTGCTCCGGGAGCGCGAGGCGCTCCAGGGGCAGGTGGGGCAGCTGGCGGAGGAGCTGGCGGCCACCCGGCTCCAGCGCGACCGCGCCGAGGAGCGGTGCGGGCTGCTGGAGCGCCAGCTGGAGGCGATGGAGAAGGTACGGAGCGGCAATGGGCTGCCCACTCTGGTCCCGCCCGCCGGGCCGGTGGGGCGGGCCCTGCCGAGGGTGCTGATCGTGGACGACCAGAAGGACAATCTGCTGGCCATGACGGCGGTGCTGGCCACGCTGGAACAGGAGTTGGTGGCGGTGTCGTCCGGGCGGGAAGCGCTCAAGGCGCTGCTGGACCACGACGACTTCGCGGTGATCATCATGGATGTCCAGATGCCGGTGATGGACGGCTACGAGACGGCCGCGCACATCAAGCGCCGCAGCCGCAGCAGCAACGTTCCGATCATCTTCCTGACGGCGATGGGCGCCGACCCCGAGCATTCGGCCCGCGGCTATGCGGCGGGCGCGGTCGACTACATCGGCAAACCCTTCGACCCCTGGGTGCTGCGGGCGAAGGTCGCAGTCTTCACCGGCATCTACCTCGAACGCCGCGCCCACGCGTACGCGCGCTGACAGCCGGGCCCGGCCGGGACGGCGACCCGGCGCAAGGGGCGGCGGCCGGGTGCAAGGGGCGGCGGGCCGCGAAGGCGGCGACCGGGCCCGGTCCACGGCGGCCGGCGACCGCAGACCGGCCGGAGGCGGGGAGGCGCGGGACCCGGCGACCGTACGGCAGCGACCGCACCGGTCGGCCTCCCGCTCCGTGCCCCGCCGCGCGGATCGCCGCCCGCGGGATCCCGTCGCCCTGTCCGGTCCGCCCGGACACGGCACGGACCCGTCCCGCAGTCGCTGCACCGGTTCCGTTCCGTTCCGTCTGTACGGGGCCGCAGGCTCCGGCTCCGTACGACCGCCGCGGTGACCTCTCACGGATCTCACGGACCCGGCCGGGCTCGCGTGCCTGCCCCGGCTGCCGCCGGGGATACCCCCGGGCACGGGTGAGAGTTCCCGGGGCCGTACCGCAGCGTTGTCGTCGGCCGTCCACTGCCCCCTGGGCCGGGCGGCCCGGAAGGGGCACCCCCGGGCGGAGGAGGGGAGGCGAAACCCCCGCTCACCGATCCGGCCCGATCCGGACGAGACCCCTACGCGCCGGAGGCGAAGAGGTCCTCCTGGGCCCGGTCGCGCGCCGTCAGCAGCGCGCCGTGGAGGATCGCCCTGCCGCCGAGTGCCCCCGGGCGTACCTCCGTCGGCAGGGGGTTGAGAGCCGCCAGCCGGTCCGCGACCCGGCTCGCCAGCTCCCCGCCGCCCGCCAGCCCCACCTCGCCGCCGAGGATCACGCACCCGGGGTCCAGAATCGACATCACGGCCGCCGCCCCCAGGGCGATCCGGTGCGCGAGGGCGTCGAGGAAGGCACCGGCCCCCGCCCGCCCGGTACCGGCGGCGACCGCCTCGGCCACCACCGCCGATGCCACCGTCTCCGGGTCGGCGGGCGCGGTCAGCCCGTGCTCGACGGCGAGCGCGCCGATTGCGGCCGAGCCCGCCAGCGAGTGGAATCCGCCGTCGCAGCCGGAGGCCGACGGCAGTCCGCCGGTACCGGGTACGGGCAGGAAGCCGATCTCGCCCGCGCCGCCGGAGGCGCCCTTGCGGATCCGCCCGTCCAGGAAGAGCGCCGCGCCGACGCCGTGGCCCAGCCAGAGGAAGGCGAAGGTGTCGCGGTCGCGGGCGGCGCCGGACCGCTGTTCGGCGACGGCGGCGAGGTTGGTCTCGTTCTCCAGCACGATCCGCGCGGGCAGCCGCTCCTGGAGCGCGGCGACCAGACTGCGGTGCCAGCCGGGCAGCCCCGATTCACGGAGTTCACCGGTGCCGGGGTCGATCAGTCCGGGGACGCCGACGGCCACGGAGTGCAGCCGGGTCACCCCCGCGTCACGGGCCGTGCGCTCCAGCAGCGCGGCCGCGCGTTCGACGGCCGGTCCGGTGGGCATGGACCGGGCGATCGGGAGGGAGGCCTCGGCGAGCGTGGTGCCGACGAGGTCGGCGACGACCAGGGAGACACCCTGGGTACGGACGTCGAGGGCGGCCAGATGGGCCCGGTCCGCCGCGATCCCGTACACCCGCGCGTTGGGGCCGCGCCGCAGGGCACCCGCCTCGCCGACGATCCGGATCAGCCCGGACTCCTGGAGCCGTTCGACGAGATCGGCGACGGTGGGCCGGGAGAGCCCGGTGAGGACCTTCAACTGCCCGGCCGTCAGCGGGCCTTCGCGCTGGAGGAAATCCAGGGCGAGCCGGTCGTTGATGACCCGGGCGGTGCTCGGGGATGCGGGCATACCGGAATCCTTCCAGATCGGTTTCCGGGTCCGGCCGAAGGGTCGCGACCGGTCGTTTCCGGGGAGGTCCGGAGCAGGGCGCAGCAGTTCGCCGGAGCAGGGGCGCGGTAATTCGATCGACATGGGTCTAACTATCAGGCAAGGTTCCTGATAGTTTACGCCCAGTCCGCCGGACATCACATTCCGGCCGGGCGGAAACCGGACACCCGCGGCAGGGCGCGCGGGGGCGCAGCCGAGACAACGGAGGGGCACAGCCTTATGGCGGAGTACGCGGCGGGCGCCGGGGACCTCGGTCCGGAGCGGGTGCGGCGGGCGAGGATCGCCCTGGGCGCGGTCTTCTGTGTGCACGGAGCGGTCACCGGAAGCTTCGCGACCCGGATTCCGTGGATCGCGGACCACGCGGGGCTCGGCGCCGGCCAGCTCGGCCTGGCGCTCGCCTTCCCCGCCATCGGCGCGTCGCTCGCGATGCCCGTCGCCGGGGCGATCAGCCACCGGCTCGGCGCCCGCAACGCCCTGCGCTGGCTGCTCGCCCTCTGGACGCTCGCCCTGACGCTCCCCTCACTCGCCCCCGGGCTGGCCGGACTGTGTGCGGCGCTCTTCGTCTACGGGGCTACCGCCGGTACCTCGGACGTGGTGATGAACGCCATCGGCGTCGAGGTCGAGAACCGGATGGAGCGGTCCATCATGTCCGGGCTGCACGGCATGTGGAGCGTCGGCGCACTGATCGGATCGGCGGGCGGCACGCTCGCCGCGCATCTGGACACCGACGCCCGGGTGCACCACGCCTTCGCCGCCGCGGTCCTCACCGTGCTCGGTCTCGTGGCCTGCCGGGGCGTTCTGGATGTACGGAGCAGGCCCGGCGAGGAGCCGCCGCCGCACTTCGCCATCCCGCCGAAGTCCGCGGTGATCATCGGGGCGATCGGTTTCTGCGCGGTCTTCGCCGAGGGCGCGAGCCTCGACTGGTCGGCGGTCTATCTGGAGGACGTCCTCGGCGCTTCGCCCGCGCTGGCGGCCGCTTCGACCACGGCGTTCGCCCTGACGATGGCCGTCGCCCGGCTGTCGGGCGACCGGATCGTGGACCGGTTCGGCGCGGTGCCCACGGTCCGGACCGGCGGTGCGCTGGCGACCGCGGGCGGACTGCTGGTCGTCGTCGCCTCCCATCCGGCGGTGGCCCTGACCGGTTTCGCGTTCATCGGGCTCGGGGTCGCCGTCGTCGTGCCCCTCGCCTTCGCGGCGGCCGGTCACAGCGGCCCCCGCCCGGCCCAGGCGATCGCGGGCGTCGCGACCATCACCTACACCTCCGGTCTGATCGCGCCGTCCGCGCTCGGCGCGGTCGCCGACGCGACCAGCCTGGTCGTCTCCTTCGGGCTGGTCACCGTGCTGGCCTTCGGACTCATCGTCGGCGCGGGGGTGCTGCGTCCGGCCGGACGGAGCGGGGCGAAGTCCCCGGCCGACGGCCCCGCGGTGGCCGAGCCCGGCACCTGACCGGCGGTGCCCGTACGGGCACCGCCCCCTGAACCGGCCCCGGACGGGCCCACTGCCACCCGCCCGTCCGGGGCCGCACTCCCCTCTCGGGGCACGGCACACCGCACTGCCCGCGGGTCCACCGGGACCGGGCGGAGCCGTACACCGCCCGGGCCCCCGGTCACGTACCGCATCGTGGCCCGCGGCACCGGCACGGCCATGGCGCCCCTCCCCCACCGGGGAGGGTTTTCGGCCGTACGGTCCCGGCCCCCGTCCCCCGCGACCGCACCCCCACTGCGGCTGCCGCCCGGGTCGTACGAGGCCGGAGCCGTACGGGCGCACCGGCCGCGGCGACCGCGGGAGCGCTCCGCCGGGCACCCGGGAGGGGTCGACGGCCGAAAAGTGCCACTACCATTGCGCCGATCGCCACAGGAGCCCTGGGGCGCTCACTCCTGACCGACCATCCGTGAGAAGTGGAGCCGCCCGTGAACCTCGGCGTGCGCTGGACCCTGCACGGCGACGGGCGGACCCCCGCTCCGGGCGCCGTCGTACGCCCCGACGAACGGCTCTCGTGGCCGCGGACCGCGGGGCTCGGCGCCCAGCACGTGGTGGCCATGTTCGGCGCGTCCTTCGTCGCGCCGGTCCTGATGGGTCTCGACCCCAATCTCGCGATCATGATGTCCGGCGTCGCCACCATGATCTTCCTGCTGGCGACCCGCGGCCGGGTCCCCAGCTACCTCGGCTGTTCGCTCTCGTTCGTCGGCGTCGCGGCCACGATCCGGGCGGGCGGCGGGGACAGCGCCACCGTCACCGGCGCGGTCTTCGTCGTCGGTGTCGCGCTCTTCCTCTCGGGTCTGGCCGTTCAGCGGTTCGGCGCGCGGATCATCCACGCGGCGATGCCCCCGATCGTGACCGGTGCCGTCGTCATGCTCATCGGTTTCAATCTGGCCCCGGTGACGGCGACGACGTACTGGCCCCAGGACCAGTGGACGGCCCTGCTGGTGATGCTGTTCACCGGGCTCGCCGTGGTCTGTCTCCGCGGTTTCTTCTCCCGGATCGCCATCTTCCTCGGCCTCCTCTTCGGCTATCTGCTCTCCTGGGTCCTCGACCGGGTCTTCGGGAAGATCAACTCCCCCATGGGCGGCGGCGAGGCCGTCGACCACTGGCGGCTGGACCTGTCGGGGGTCGCGAAGGCCGACTGGGTCGGGCTGCCGTCCTTCCACGCCCCCGCCTTCGAGTGGTCGGCGATCCTGGTGGCGCTCCCCGTCGTCATCGCGCTGATCGCGGAGAACGCGGGCCACGTCAAGGCCGTCGGTGAGATGACCGGCGATTCCCTCGACGACAAGCTGGGGACGGCGATCGCGGCGGACGGTGCCGCTTCGATGCTCTCCACCGCGGTGGGCGGCCCGCCGAACACCACGTACTCCGAGAACATCGGCGTGATGGCGGCCACCCGCGTCTACTCCACGGCCGCCTACTGGGCCGCGGCCGTCTTCGCGCTCCTCTTCGGCCTCTGCCCGAAGTTCGGCGCGATCGTGGCGGCCATCCCGGGCGGTGTGCTCGGCGGCATCACCGTCATCCTCTACGGAATGATCGGTCTGCTGGGCGCCCAGATCTGGATCAACGCCAAGGTCGACCTGCGGAATCCGCTGAATCTGGTCCCGGCCGCCGCGGGCATCGTGATCGGCGTCGGCGGCGTCGAGCTGAAGATCACGGACGATTTCGAGCTCGGCGGGATCGCGCTCGGCACGATCGTCGTCATCACCGGCTACCACGTGCTGCGGGCCTTCGCCCCGGCCCATATGAAGACCGAGGAACCGCTGCTGGACTCGGGGACCTCCAGCTACGACTCCGCGTCCGGTACCGCATCCGCGGACCCCGCCGCTGCGGACGGGCAGGACGGACGGGACGGCTCCGCGGGGAAGCGGGAGCCCGGCGACCGCGACTGACCGTTCGTCCGTTCCGGGGACGTCCCGGCCGACCTCTTCCCGACCGCGGCGGCGGCTGGGACGCTGCCGCCATGGTCCGGATGGAACAGAGCACGGCGGTCGGCGTGGCGGGGGTCGCGGAACGGATGCGGGCACTGGCCGCCCGATGGCCCGCCCGGGACGGTGTCGCCGTCTTCAACCGCGTCTATCTGGCGGTGACCGAGGAGCTGGAGCGGCGGATCGCACGGGGCGAGTTCCCCGACCGGCGGGCGGCCACTACGCTCGCCGTCCTCTTCGCCGAACGCTATCTGGCGGCGGCCGGACGGGCCGAGTCCGGTGACCGCCCGCCCGCCTGCTGGCGCCCCCTCGTCGAGTACCGGCGGCATCCCGGCGTACGGCCGCTCCAGTTCGCCCTCGCCGGGATCAACGCCCATATCGGGCACGATCTGGCGCTCGCGGTGGTCGACACCTGCCGGGCGCTGGACTGCGCCCCGGAGGCCCTGGAGCGGGACTTCGACCGGGTCGGGGAGGTACTCGTCCTGCTGGAGGAGCGGATCAGGGAGGATCTGATGCCCGGTCCCGATCTGCTGGAGGTGGCCGACCCCCTCACCCATCTCGTCGGCGTCTGGAGTCTGGAACGGGCCCGGGACGCCGCCTGGTCCGCGGCCGTACTGCTCTGGGGCGTACGGGAACTCCCCCGGCTGGCGGAAGAGTTCACCGAACGCCTGGACACGGGCGTCGGGCTGGTGAGCCGCTGTCTGCTGACACCGTGGCCCTGAGGCCTTTTCCGGATCCCTCCGGCTCGCCCGATCCACAAGAGAGAACCTGGCCGGGCCGGCGCCCGCTCAGGCGTTGACCCCGGCGTCCACCGTGATCTCCGTGCCCGTGATCAGCCTCCCGCCGGGCCCGGCGAGATGGACCACCGTCGCCGCGATGTCCTCGGGGGCGAGGAAGCTCCCGAGCGCCGTCGACGCCCGTACCTCATCGGCGTCCTCACCGTCGGCGGGGTTCATATCGGTTGCGGTGGGGCCCGGGTTGACCGTGTTGACCGTGATGCCGCGGGGGCCCAGTTCCCGCGCCAGCGCCCGGGTCAGCCCGCCCAGGGCCGCCTTGCTCATCGTGTACAGCGCGATGTTCGCCATCGTGGCGCGATCGGTGAAGTTGGTGCCGACGGAGATGATCCTGCCGCCCTCCGGCAGATGCGGCAGCGCCGCCTGAACGGCCGTGAAGGGCGCCTTCACATGAATGGCCAGCACCCGGTCCAGCTCCTCCGCGCTCACGTCCTCGACGGGGCCGTAGGGGAAGACCCCGGCATTGTTGACGAGGACGTCCAGCCGTCCCAGCTCGGCGGCCGTCCGGCCGACGGCGGCGGCCACGGCCTCGGGGACCGCCGAGTCCGCCGCCACGGCGATCGCCCTGCGGCCCACCGCCTCCACCTCGGAGACCAGCGTCTTCGCCTTCTCCTCGCTGGCGGCCGACACATAGGTGAACGCCACGTCCGCGCCCTCCCGCGCCAGGGAACGGACGATCGCCGCCCCGATCCCCCGGCTGCCGCCCGTCACCAGTGCGACCTTGCCCAGCAGTGCGCTCATCCCGGCGCCCCCATTTCCATGTCGACCGTCACAGAAATACGAACACGGACCCCGGGAGACCGTCAAGGTATATTTTTAGCAAGCGATACAGAAATGGCCGGGAGCGGCGGCCCGGGGGCACGCGCCCTGGCCCGCTCCGCCGGGGAGAGAAGGAGGGACCGCCGTGGCGGGACGCGGGCGCCCGAGGAGCTTCGACCGGGAGGTCGCGCTGGCCCGGGCGATGGAGACCTTCTGGATCCGGGGCTACGAGACGGCTTCGATGGCCGAACTGACCACCGCCATGGGGATCAACTCCCCCAGCCTCTACGCGGCCTTCGGCTCGAAGGAGCAGCTCTTCCGGGAGGCGGTGGAGCTGTACAACGCCGTCGAAGGCGCGCCCATCGAACGCGCGCTCACCGAGGAATCCACCGCGTACGGCGCCCTCGCCGCCGTACTGCGCTGGAACGCTCGTGCGTTCACGCGCCGGGACCGTCCCACCGGCTGTCTGGTCGTCCTCTCCGCCGTGAACACCGGCGACGAGGCCGTCCGGCGGTGTCTGGCCGAGCTCCGCGCGGCCGGGATCGACCAGTTCCGGGACCGGCTGGACCGGGGGGTACGGGAGGGGGACCTGCCCGAGGACGCGGACACGGCCACCGCCGCGCGGTTCTACACCGCGGTCGTCCAGGGCATGGCGGTCCAGGCCAGGGACGGTGCCGGGCGGGAGGAGCTGGAGCGGATGGCGGAGCGGGCGCTCGCGGCGTGGAGCGCCGTGACGGGCGGCCCGGTCCCCGGGGCGCCGACGTCCCCCTGAGCCGGCGCCCGCGGAGGCGCCGGAGCCGGATGGGGAGACCGTACGCCGATCGGACCGGGCACCGGCCGCGGAACCCGAGCCCCGATCCAGGCTCCCCGCCGCGAAGGGCCCGGGACACACCCGTGCCCCGGGCCCCCGGCCCACCGATCCGCGCTCCGGCGCTCCGGCGCTCCGACCGATCGGTTTCTCCGTACTCCGGCGCTCCGGCCGGTCCGGCCGGTCCGTTTCTCAGTCCTCCGGCAGTTCGACCGGCGCGATCTCCTCGTACACATCGCCCGGCCCCGGGTTGGAGGCGTCGGTTCCGCCGCCGAAGTGGTGCATGACGCCCCAGACCGCGTTCAGCGCGGTCTGCACGGCGCCCTCGGCCCAGCCCGCGGTCCACGAGATGTCGTCGCCCGCGAGGAAGATCCCGCGCTGGTCCTCCGGCAGCCGGTCCTGCATGAAGTGGGTGAACAGCCGCCGCTGGTAGCGGTAGTGGCCGGGCAGATTGGCCTTGAACGCGCCCATGAAGTACGGCTCGTTCTCCCAGGACACGGTCACCGGGTTGCCGATGATGTGGCTGCGGATGTCGACGTCCGGATAGATCTCGCCGAGGGACTTCAGCATCACCTCCATCCGCTCGTTCGCGGAGAGCGGCAGCCACTTCAGACTGTCGTCGCACCAGGTGTACGAGAGGCAGATGACGGCCGGCTTGTCCGGGCCGTCGTCCAGGAGGTACGTCCCGCGGGTCATCCGGTCGGTGAGCGTCATCGACATCGTGTCCCGCCCGGTCACCGGGTCCTTGTCCAGCCAGAACGGCCGGTCGACCGGGACGAACAGCTTCGACGACTCCATGTAGTGGGTGCGTTCGACGGCGGTCCAGTGGTCGATCGGGAGGAGCGCGTCGTCACAGGCGATCTTGGACAGCAGCATCCAGGACTGGGCGGTGAAGACCGCCGCCCGGTAGGTGCGGATATCCCCGGAGGCGTCCGTGACGGTGATCCGGTTGCCCGCGGTCCGGTTGAGCCGGGTCACGGCCGGGCGGTGCTCGCCGCCCTCGTGGAGGGAGGCCAGGGACGTGCCCTGGGGCCAGTGGACGATCTTCTCCGGCGCCCGCTCCCACAGCCGCAGCGGCAGCTGCTGGCTGCCCTCGACGATGCCGCGGTGGTGGTCGTCGGCCTCCGAGTAGACGACCCGGAGGATCTCCAGGATGGAGTTGGGGAAGTCGGTGTCCCAGCCGCCGGTGCCGAAGCCGACCTGCCCGAAGATCTCCCGGTGGCGGAAGGAGGAGAAGGACTCGGAGGCGCAGAGGAAGCCGTAGAAGGTCTGGTTGTCCAGCTTCTCCACCAGACGGGCCCAGATCTCCCGGATCTTCGGCACGTCCCGCTCGCGCATCGCGCGGTTCATGGCGGTGAAGTCGGCGCCCTCCTCCAGACAGGCGTTCCACGCGTCCATCACATCGCGGTAGACCTGCGGGAGGTCGTCGACGGTCCGCGCGTAGTGCGACGTGCCCTTCAGGTCGACCACGGTCGACGGGGTCTCGGGCGCCAGCGGGTTGGGGAAGGGCCGGGTGGTGAGCCCCACCAGGTCGATGTAGTGCTGGAGCGCGGTCGAGGACGGCGGGAAGCGCATGGCGCCCATCTCGGCGCTCAGCTCCGGATCGCAGCCGTCGAAGCCGACGGTCCGCAGCCGTCCGCCGATCCGGTCGGCCTCGTACAGCACGGGCTTGAGGCCCATCTTCATCAGCTCGTAGGCGGTGATGAGGCCGGAGAGCCCGCCGCCGATCACCGCGACCTCGCTGCCGTGCTCGGTCGCCGGGATCTGCCCGAGCCCGGCCGGATGGGCGAGGAAGTCGTCGTACGCATAGGGGAAGTCCGGCCCGAACATGGTGATCGGCGGCTGCGCGTCGGTGTGCTGGACGGCGGTGGGCACCGTGGACGTCATGGGTACGGACTCCTTGCGGGAACAGCGGGACTGCGGTGTCGAGAACGTGCGGTACGGACGGGGTGCGGGGTCAGCCCGGGGTGCCGTAGAGCGCGGGGCGCCGGTCCGCGAGGTACGGATTGCCGGCGCGGGACGCGGCGAGGAAGTCCGGGTCGGCCTCGGCGAAGAGCAGCTCCTCGCCCCGGCCGGCCCGGACCCGGGCCACCCCGTCGGGTCCGGCGAGGGTGCTGAGCCCGACGAACTCGAACTCGGCCTCGGGGCCGGTGCGGTTCACATAGGCGATGTACAGCTGGCTCTCGAAGGCCCGGACCGGGACCAGCGACTCCGCGACGAACTGGAAGGGGTGCATCTGCGCGGTGGGGACCAGCAGCAGATCGGTGCCCGCCAGCGCGTGCGCCCTGACGTTCTCCGGGAACTCCACGTCGTAGCAGATCAGCATCCCGATCCGGAGGCCGTCCAGCTCCGCCTGGACCACCGGCAGGTCCCCGGGGGTGAACCACTCCCGTTCGAAACAGCCGAAGAGGTGCGTCTTGCGGTAGTTCGCGAGCCGGGTGCCGTCCGGTCCGATCAGCTGTACGGAGTTGTGGACGAGGTCGCCCGCGCGCTCCGGATAGCCGTAGGCGACCGCGAGCCCGTGGCGGGCGGCCGTCGCCGCGACGGCGGCGGCGGACGGCCCGTCGGCGGTCTCCGCGAGCCGGGGCACCCGGTCACCGATGGCGTATCCGGTCAGAAACAGCTCGGACGTGACCAGCAGCCGGGCCCCGGCGGCCGCCGCACGGACCGCCGCCGCGTCCAGCTCCGCCAGATTCGCCTCGACGGAACCGAGGGTTCCGGAGCTCTGGAGCAGGGCTGTGCGCAGCGGCGGCATGGGCTGACCTCGGGCGGTTCGCGGGGGAACGCCCGAGGGCGCTTCGTCTTCTGAGACGGTACGGTCCCGTCTCCGTCCGGGACAAGGCGCGACCGTTGCGTACGAACGGGCGATTCGTTGCGTCTGTCCGGCCCGTCGCGTCGATTCGTTGTGCGGGGGTGTCGTCGCAGGTCGCACGGGGTGCCGCCGCTCCGTGGACGGGGCCTGTGAGGGCTTCGGGACGGTGCTCGGGGCCGACCCGCCCCGAGGGTCAGGCGGAGGGGCCCGCCGAGTAGCGGCGCAGCAGCGGGGAGAGCACCAGGACGGACTTGGTGCGCTCGACGAACGGCTCCCCGGCGATCCGCTCCAGCACCCGTTCGAAGTGGCGCATATCGGAGGCGAAGACCTGGACGATCGCATCGGCCTCGCCGGTGACGGTGGAGGCCGAGACGATCTCGGGGTAGTGCTCCAGACCGCGTTCGATGGCCTCCGGCGAGGTGTTGCTGCGGCAGTACAGCTCGATGTACCCCTCGGTCTGCCAGCCGAGCGCGCCCGGATCGACCCGTACCGTGAAGCCGGTGATGGCCCCGGACTCGCGCAGCCGGTCGACCCGCCGTTTCACCGCGGGGGCGGAGAGGCCGACCTGTGCGCCGATATCGGCGTAGGAGCGGCGGGCGTCCTCGGCCAGGGCGTGGACGATGCGTTCGTCGAGATCGTTGAGTCGCACGGAGGGTGGTTCACTCTTCATTCGCTGGACCGGTCCTGAGCGGGGCGGCAGGCCGTCTCTTCCGGATCTTGCCGTCACCGCGGTGGAACGCAGTAGAACACACCGCCGGGCGGGGCGGTGCGGACCCGCGCGGCGGACGGCTCCGGCGCCGGACCACGGGGATGTTCGTACGGGGGTGCGGCACGGCTCGGGCCCCGGGAGGTGTCCCGGGGCCCGAGCCGACGGCAGGAGCGATCAGTTCCAGCTCGCGTGGAGCGGCTTGCCCTCCGCGTATCCGGCGGCGCTCTGGACTCCGACGATCGCCCGCTCCGCGAACTCCTCCAGGGAGCCGGCACCCGCGTAGGTGCAGGAGGAACGGACGCCCGCGATGATCGAATCGACCAGGTCCTCGACGCCGGGACGGATCGGGTCGAGGAACATCCGGGAGGTGGAGATGCCCTCCTCGAACAGGGCCTTGCGGGCCCGGTCGTACGAGGATTCGTCGCTGGTCCGGTTGCGGACCGCGCGGGCGGACGCCATGCCGAACGACTCCTTGTAGAGCCGGCCGTCGGCGGTCTGCTGGAGGTCGCCGGGCGATTCGTACGTACCGGCGAACCAGGAGCCGATCATGACGTTGGAGGCGCCGGCGGCCAGGGCCATCGCCACGTCGCGCGGGTGGCGCACTCCGCCGTCGGCCCAGACGTGCTTGCCGTACTTCTTGGCCTCGGCGGCGCACTCCAGCACGGCGGAGAACTGGGGCCGGCCGACGCCGGTCATCATGCGGGTGGTGCACATGGCACCGGGACCGACTCCGACCTTGATGATGTCGGCGCCCGCCTCGATGAGGTCGCGGACGCCCTCGGCGGCCACGATGTTGCCCGCGACGATCGGGACCTCAGGGTCGAGGGAGCGGACCGCGCGGACCGCCGCGATCATGCTCTCCTGGTGGCCGTGGGCGGTGTCCACCACGAGCGTGTCGACGCCCGCGTCGAGCAGCTGCTTGGCCTTGCCCGCCACATCGCCGTTGATGCCGACGGCGGCGGCGATCCGCAGCCTGCCCCGGGCGTCCACGGCGGGGGTGTAGAGCGTGGCGCGCAGGGCGCCCTTGCGGGTGAGGATGCCGACGAGACGGCCCTCGGAGTCCACGGCGGGGCTGTAGCGGCGGTTGGCGTTGTCGAGGTGGTGGAAGGCCTCGCGCGGGTCGATATCGGCGTCCAGCACCACCAGATCGCGGGACATCACCTCGGACAGCTGGGTGAAGCGGTCGACGCCGAGGAGGTCGGCGTCGGTGACGACACCGACCGGCCGGTGGTCCTCGTCCACGACGACACCGGCCTCGTGCGCCCGCTTGGGCAGCAGCGCGAGGGCGTCGGCGACGGTCTGGTGCGGGGTGAGCACGATGGGGGTGTCGAGCACCAGATGGCGGGACTTCACCCAGGAGACGACGTCGGTGACGACCTCGATCGGAATGTCCTGGGGGATGACGGCGAGACCGCCGCGGCGGGCCAGCGTCTCCGCCATCCGGCGTCCGGCGATCGCCGTCATATTCGCCGCGACCAGCGGGATCGTGGTGCCCGTGCCGTCCTTCGACGACAGGTCCACGCCCTGGCGGGAACCGACGGCGGAGCGCCTGGGCACCATGAACACATCGTCGTAGGTCAGGTCGTAGGGGACCGAGGGGCTGGCGGTCAGCCGGCCCGTACCGGGCTCAAGAAAACGCATAAGTCTCACATTTTCAAGCGAAACGGAGCAGGTCACTCCCACGAACGACACAACAAAGAACCCCCGTGCTGTGTTTTCCTCCAAGGTCGCCCCGGCGTGGGGGCGGCCCCGGGGGATGCGGGGGCTGGTGCGCAGGACCGTGGGCCTGCCTTACGTCGAAAGGTTACCCGAGATCGAACAGATCAGCGATGTTCCGCCCGCCGGGCGCCCCCGCACGCCCCCTGCCCGCCCGGTGGGGCTTCCGCCGGGTGACGCCCCCGCCGGGTTGCGTACCCGGCCGGTCGCGGAGGGTTCCGGTTAGGCTGGCGGACGTGGCGAAGACCGACGGAGCGTTAAGGGCGATCAGCGACCTGCACATCTCCTACGACGAGAACCGCGACATCGTGGCGGGGCTCAAGCCGAACTCGCCCGACGACTGGCTGATCGTGGCCGGGGACGTCGGGGAGCTGATGGCGGACATCGAGTGGGCCCTCGGCCTGCTGGCGGAGCGGTTCGCCCGGGTGATCTGGGTGCCGGGCAACCACGAGCTGTGGACGGTCAAACAGGAGACCAGCCCGCTGCGCGGGGTGGAGCGCTACCGCGCCCTGGTGGAGCTCTGCCGCCGGATCGGCGTGCTCACCCCGGAGGACCCCTGGCCGGTCTGGACGGGCGCCGGCGGTCCGGTGCGGATCGCACCGATGTTCCTGCTGTACGACTACAGCTTCCTGGCCCCCGGGACGACGACGGTCGAGGAGTCGCTGGCCGCGGCCCACGAGTCCGGGATCGTCTGCACCGACGAGTTCTATCTCCATCCGGACCCCTACCCGGGCCGGGCGGAGTGGTGCGCGGCCCGGGTCGAGGAGACCGAGCGCAGGCTCGACGAGGTCGCGGGCGATCTGCCGCTGATCATGGTCAACCACTGGCCGCTGGTGCGGACGCCGACGGAGGTCATGACCTACCAGGAGTTCGCCCAGTGGTGCGGCACGGTGAGGACCGCCGACTGGCACACCCGTTACGACGTCCGGGCGGTCGTCTACGGCCATCTGCACATCCCCCGCAGCACGGTGTACGACGGAGTGCCCTTCGAGGAGGTGTCGCTGGGCTATCCCCGCGAATGGCGCCGCTTCGGGCTCCGTGACGAACTGGCCCGGCAGATCCTCCCCCGCCCGCAGCAGCCCTGAACCGTGTCCGCCGGGTCCGGACCGGGTCCGGAACAGCACCCCCGGCCGCCGGACCCCGCAGATACGATTCCGCGGTCCCGGGCTCGGCTGCCCGGGACCGCGGGCCGTTCAGGCGTCGGGGTCGGCGCGCTCCAGCGCCGGGCGCAGCCCGGGCGGCGCGGTCAGCAGCAGATCGGCCGCAGCCGTGTCGGTGACCAGGCTGGTCACCAGACCGGACCGGAGCACGGCGCCGATCGCCTCGGCCTTGCGCTGCCCCCCGGCGATGGCGACGACCTCGGGAATCCGGCGCAGGCGGTCCGCCTCGACGGTGATGCACCGCTCGCCGAGATCGCGGCCGACCCGGCGGCCGTCGCGGTCGAAGAGGTGCGCGGACATCTCCGCGGCCACACCGTAGGAGGCGTAGCGGGCCCGCTCCTCGTCCGAGAGCATGTCGTGGACGGTGGAGATACCCGCCTCCCAGGAGCCGATGGAGACGGCGGCCACCGTGACCTTGTCGAAGTACTCGAAGGCCCGGGCGATCCCGGTCTGGTGGCGCAGCGCGGCGGCGGTCGCGGCGTCCGGCAGCAGCATCGGGGCGTAGATGGGGTGGGCGTCGCCGCCCGAGACCTGGGCGGCCCGGCGGACCGCCTCGACGGAGCCGCGCTCCGCGGTCCCCGCGTCGTACACCCCGGTGAGCTGGACGACGGTACACGGCGGCAGCTTGTCGAGGGCCGCGGCCATATGGATGGTGGAGCGGCCCCAGGCCAGGCCCAGGACGTCCCCCTCGGCCACCAGCTCGCCCAGCAGATCCGCCGCGACCTCGCCCAGGTTCTCCGGATCGGGCGATTCGTCGGCCTCCGCCGGGGATTCGACGACCACGGCGTGCCGCAGCCCGAACCGGGCGCGCAGCGCGTCGGAGCGCTCGGCGTCCAGTTCGGCCGGGACCCTGATCTCGATCCGGACGAGATCCCGTTCCAGCGCGGTCTCCAGGACCCGTGCGACCTTGAAGCGGCTGACGCCGAACTCCTCCGCGATCTGGATCTTGGACTTGCCCTCCAGATAGAACCGGCGGGCCATCGCCGCCGCCTGGACGAGCTCCGCGGGTCCCATCCGCAGGGCAGATCGTCCTGCCGACCTAGCAGACACCGCGTCTCCTCACTCCTGTTCAGACTCCGGATCCGTCATCCTGTCAGATCCGGACGCTGTCGATCAGCCCGGTCGGGCCGAGTTCATCTCCGTGTGGTCCGGCGGTCGCTCGTGGTGACCGTCCGGGCCGGGTGGTACGTCTCCGGCCGGGCCGGCGGCCCGCCGGAGACGCCCTCCAGTTCAGTGTGCGCAGGCCCAGCCCGCCGTGGCGACGGTCTGTTCGGCCGCGCTGCGCAGCGCGCGGACCGCGGCGGCCGGGTCCTCGGCGCCGTACACCGCGGAACCCGCGACGAACACGTCGGCGCCGGCCTCCGCGCACCGCTCGATGGTCGAGGCGGCGACGCCGCCGTCGACCTGGAGCCAGAGCTCCAGGCCGTGCTTGGCGATCAGCTCCCGGGTGCGGCGGATCTTGGGCAGCATGATGTCCAGGAAGGCCTGGCCGCCGAAGCCCGGCTCCACCGTCATGATCAGCAGCATGTCCAGTTCGGGGAGCAGGTCCTCGTACGGTTCGATCGGGGTGGCCGGCTTGAGCGCCATCGACGCCCTGGCCCCCTTGGCCCTGATCTCCCTGGCCAGCCGGACCGGCGCGGCCGCCGCCTCCACATGGAACGTCACCGAACCCGCGCCCGCCTCCACGTACTGCGGCGCCCAGCGGTCGGGGTCCTCGATCATCAGATGGCAGTCCAGCGGGGTGTCGGTGGCCCGGCTGAGCGACTCCACGACCGGGACGCCCAGCGTCAGATTCGGCACGAAGTGGTTGTCCATCACATCGACATGGAGCCAGTCGGCGCCGCCGGGGCCCCCCACGGCCTTCGCCTCCTCGGCCAGTCGGGCGAAGTCGGCGGAGAGAATACTGGGACTGATCTGTACGGCCATGGGCCAAGCCTGCCATGGACCGGGGTGGTTCCCCGCCTCCGTCCGCCCTCCGGTACGGAAAGAGCACTTCCGGCCATCGCATTCCCGGCAAGTCCGGCAGAGCGGCGGCGGGCCGGGGGCCCCGGGCCGTCCGGATCCTTTCGGTGTCCGTACGGGCCGGGGTCCCGGCACTCCCGGCGCTCTCCGTCAGGCGGTACGCCGCAGCAGCGCCAGATACATGGCGTCCGTACCGTGCCGGTGGGGCCAGAGCTGGACGTCCGGGCCGTCCCCGAGGCCGGGGAGGTCCGGCATCAGCGGCCGGGCGTCGATCCACTCCGCATCGGCCGGAGCTTCAGCGCCGCGGCCGCGCAGAACGTCGTCGACCACGATCCGGGTCTCCGCGAGATGGGGCGAGCAGGTGGCGTAGCCGACGACTCCCCCGACCCGGACCGCCTTCAGGGCCTCCCGCAGCAGGGACCGCTGGAGCGTCGCGAAGCCCTCGACGTCCTCGGGCCGGCGGCGCCAGCGGGACTCCGGGCGGCGGCGCAGGGCGCCCAGGCCCGAGCACGGAACGTCGACCAGCACCCGGTCGAAACTGCCGGGCCGCCACGGCGGGCGGGTGCCGTCGGCGGTCACGACCTGGTAGGGGCCGGGGTTCCCGGCCAGCGCCCGGGCGACCAGACCGGCGCGGTGCGGCTGCTTCTCGGCGGCCAGCAGGGACGCGCCGCGCTCCGCAGCCAGCGCGGCCAGCAGGGCCGCCTTGCCGCCGGGACCGGCGCAGCCGTCCAGCCAGCGGGCGTCGGGGCCGTCGAGCGGGGCGGCCGCGAGGGCGAGAGCAACGAGCTGGCTGCCCTCGTCCTGGACCCCGGCGCGGCCCTCGCGGACGGCGGGGACCGCGCCCGGCTCGCCGCCGTCCGCCATCCGTACCGCGTACGGAGACCAGCGGCCCGGCTCGGCCGCGTCCTGCTCCAGCAGTTCGGCGGCGGTGGCCCGGCCGGGCCTGGCCACCAGCGTCACCTCGGGCCGTTCGTTGTCGGCGGCCAGCAGCTCCTCGATGCCCGCGCGGGGTCCGCCGAGGGCGTCCCAGAGGGCCGAGACGATCCACCGGGGGTGCGAGTGCACGATGGCCAGATGGTCCTCGGGGTCCTCGTCGTACGGCGGTGCCACCCGCTCGATCCACGTTTCCAGATCGTCGCGGGAGATCTTCCGCAGAACGGCGTTGACGAACTTCGCCCGGCCGTCGCCCAGCACCACCCGGGCCAGCTCCACACTCGCCGACACCGCGGCGTGGGTGGGGATCCTGGTGCCGAGGAGCTGGTGGGCGCCGAGGGCCAGCACATCGAGGACGGGCGGGTCGACCTCGCGCAGCGGCCGGTCGACGCAGGAGGCGATGATCGCGTCGTACGTGCCCTGGCGGCGGAGCGTGCCGTAGACCAGTTCGGTCGCCAGTGCCGCGTCCCGGTCGTCGAAGCCGTCGTTCTCGCGGGCCTTGCGCAGCAGCGGCGGGAGGACGAGGTTCGCGTAGGCGTCCCGTTCGTCGACGGCCCGCAGGGCGTCGAAGGCGAGGATCCGGACGGGATCCTTCACCGGGCGCCGGTACTGCTTCGGGGGACGGGGCCGGCGAGCCCCCTGGGGGCGTGCCTGGTCGTTCAAAGGTGCTCCGCGGTATCTGATCAGTCGGGTTCGCTCCCAGGTTACGTCCGGCCCGGCGGCAGGGCCGCCGGGCCCCCGGGCGCGGCCCCGCGGGCGGGGTCAGCCCGCGTCGGCACCGAGGCGTTCGCCCGGGGTGATCCGGACGCCGCGCGCCCAGTCCGCGGCCCGCATCGGCTTCTTGCCCTGCGGCTGGACCCAGAGCAGTTCCACGGCGTGCGAGCCGGTGCCGGTCCGGACGTCGTTCTTGCCCACGGCCAGCTCGCCGGGGGCCAGATCGGTGCGCGCCGGGTCGAGCGCCACGGAGACCAGCTTCAGCCGCTCGCCGCGGAAGACCGTCCACGCCCCGGGCGCGGGGGTGCAGCCGCGCACCAGGCGGTCGACGCGGAGCGCGGGGGCGCGCCAGTCGACCCGGGCGTCGTCGACGGTGAGCTTCGGGGCCAGCGAGACACCGTCCGCGGGCTGCGGCACCGCGGTCAGGGTGCCGTCCTCGATGCCGTCCATCGTGGCGGCCAGCAGTCCGGCACCGGCGAACGCCAGCCGGGTCAGCAGATCGCCGCTGGTGTCGGCGGGCCGGACGAGCTCCGTCACCACCCCGTAGACCGGCCCGGAGTCCAGCCCCTCCTCGATGAGGAAGGTCGCGGCGCCCGTCACCTCGTCCCCGGCGATCACCGCGTGCTGGACGGGGGCGGCGCCGCGCCACGCGGGCAGCAGGGAGAAGTGCAGATTGACCCAGCCGCGCGCCGGAACGTCGAGCGCGACCTTCGGCAGCAGCGCGCCGTAGGCGACGACCGGGCAGCAGTCGGGCCCGATCTCCCGCAGCCTGGCCAGGAAGTCCTCGTCACGCGGCTTGACGGGCTTGAGGACTTCGATCCCGGCCTCCTCGGCGCGCTGGGCGACCGGGCTGGCCACCAGCTTCCGGCCGCGCCCTGCGGGGGCGTCGGGCCGGGTGATCACCGCGGCGACCTCGTGTCGGTCGGAGGCGATCAGGGCGTCCAGGGCGGGGACGGCGACCTCGGGGGTACCGGCGAAGACGAGCTTCATGGGTGGCTGACTGCCTCTCGGCTGTACGGGTGAGTGCGAAGGTACGGATACGGCACGGGCGGCGCACCAGTCTAGGTCGTGTCCGCAAAGTAGCGCCGTCCGCCCGAAGGGCGGGGCCTGTGGTGTCCGGTGCGTGCCATCGCAAGGCGGTGGGGGGCCGCCCCTGGCTACGCCGGAGGTACCCCCACCGGCGAAGCCAGAGGCGGTTTCCCTGGTACGCATGGGGTCCGCCCCTGGGCTACCGCCCGGGGAAACCCCCACCCGTGCCCGAAGGGGAGAGTGTGCGTGCCGGGCGCCGCGGGTCCGGTGCTCGCGGGTGGGGCGGCCCGGAGGGCGAACGCCCACCGGGCGGGTGCATCCGGGGCCGGGCCGGGGGGCGTACGGGAGCCCGTGCGCCGGGACGGTATGCGCTTACGCCCCCGCAGCGTGACCACAACGGCGGGTACGGCGTTGGTCAAGACAGATTGACCGATCTCCGGGGGGACGGCTCACGCGGTCGCCGGGGATCGGCCGACGCGGGCCGCTCCCCTGGGCCGTGTCGTCAAAATGGCGCCGTCCGCCCGAAGGGCGGGACCTGCGGCTCCCCCAGCCCTGCGGCTGGTGGGGGTGGCCCCCGTGCCCGAAGGGCTACGGGGGAGGACCCCCAGGCGCGTGCAATCGCAAGGCGGAGGGTTTCCCTCGTACTGGACGTACTTGGGAAATCCCGACAACGCAGCGAGTGTGCGTGCCGGGCGTCGCGGGTCAGGCGGGATTTTGGCGATACGGCCCAGGCGGCCCGGATCCTTTTCCACGCCGGTTCGAGAGGCTTCCCGATGGCCGACCACGCAACCCACGACGCCCAAGCCAGGGCAAGCCTGCACCTGTTGGTGCGGGACATCGAACGGGTCCGCCGGCAGGTGGACGCGTTGCGCACACTCACCGCGCAGCTCGGCAATGTGTACCGCCCGCGCCGCACCGGTCCCTCCACGGGCTTCGTCGTCTACGGCAGGGCCCCGGCACCCACCGTCCGTCTCGCGCAGGAGCTGCGGGACAGCGTCGAGACCCTGGTCACGGCCGCGGTCGACTTCGACCGTTCGCTGGGCTTCTCCTGGGACGCGGTCGGCTCGGCGCTCGGGGTCACCAAGCAGGCCGTCCACCGGCGGTACGGCGCCCGGCGCTCGGCGCCCACCGCGGTCGGGGCGGATCCGGAGCAGCAGCCGCACGCCTTCCCGGCACCGGCCGCCGCCCTGCCCGCGTCCGCATCGGTCCCGGCGGCCCGGAGCATGCCGCCGCAGCCCGCTGCGGCCCCCGCCCCCGAACCGCGCCCGGGCGCGTTCCCGGGCCCCCGCAACGGCTGACACCGGGCCGGGGGCCGCCCGCCGCGGAGACCGCCCAGCCCTGCGGATGTTGCTGCCCGCCTACCGCCGGTCTGTGGCTTGTCGCGCAGTTCCGCCCCCTGTGCCCAAGGGCATGGGGGGACCCCCGTCTACGCCTGGCGGCGTGGGGGACCTCCAGCGCCCGGCCCCCCTTCCCAAGCCCGTTAACGGGGAGCGCCCAGCGCAGCAAGGTCTGCCCCCGACCGCAGACCGTAGATGGTTCTCGCGCAGTTCCCCGCGCCCCTGGGTACTCCTGCCCGAGGCCCTCGGCGCGTGCGGCGCCCGCACGGGCAAGGGCGGGAAATCCAAGAAGGGGCGCCGGGGGTCCCCCCACGCCGCCAGGCGTAGGGGGAGGAACTGCGCGACAAGCCACAGACCGAGGGAAGCCGGACACCAAACACCCAGGGGCTGGGCGCTCCCCGGGTTCGCGGGCACCTCACCGCGCCGGGCGCGAGGCTCGCGGGACACGACGGGCCCCGCCGGAGGCGGCTAGCCGATGTCCAGGGGGTCGATACGGATCCGTACCTGGTCCGCGCCCCCCCGGGCCGTCCGCGCCGCCCTCGCCGCCTTCAGGGCCCGTGCCAGGGCCGCCCCGCTCCCCGGCGGCACCCGCAGCAACGCCCGCGACCAGTGCTCGCCGACCGGGGGGTCGCCCGGGCGTCTCGGCCGCCCCGGCGGGGGCTCGGGCAGCGGCACCGGCCCGAGGACCTCGGTCTCGGGCGGCAGTCCGGCACCGGCGACGAACGCGGCGACCGTGTCCGTGCGGCCCGTCACCGCCGCCATCCGGGACACCGGCGGGAACCCCAGCTCGGCGCGGTCGGCCAGCTCCCGCTCCGCATGGCCCACCGGATCCCAGCGCACCAGGGCCTGGACGGGCCGGAGCGTCGGCTCCGCGACGATGACCACCGCACCGCCCTCGGGCCCGCCCCGTACCAGCGCCGCCGCTTCCGTCCAGCGCCGCAGCGCCTCCTCCGACGACCGAAGGTCGGGGCGGCCGAGCATCGCCCAGCCGTCCAGCAGCAGCGCCGCCGCATAGCCGCCATCGGCGACGGGCTCGGCCCCTGGCGTGCTCACCACGAGGGCGGGCCGCCCGGGCACCGAGTCCAGTACGTGGTCGCGGCCCGAGGTGCGCACCGGGACCGCAGGGAACGTCCGCCCGAGCTCCTCCGCGGTCCGCCGGGCCCCCACCACCGAGGCCCGCAGCCGCGTACCGCCGCAGGCGGGGCAGTGCCGGCCGGTGGCCTCCCGGCCGCACCAGCCGCAGCACAGCGCCCGTTCGTCGGGGGCCTGGAGCGGCCCGGAGCAGTGTTCGCACCGGGCGGGCGTACGGCACCGGTCGCAGGCCAGCCGGGGCACGTACCCCCGCCGGGGGACCTGCACCAGCACCGGGCCGTCCTTCAGTCCGTCCCGCACCGTCTCCCACGCCAGCGTCGGGAGCCGGGCGGCCCGCGCCGCGCCGTCCCGCCCCAGTTGTTCGTCCCCGACCGTACGGATGCGGGGCGCGGCGGCCCGGACCTGCTCCCTGGGGGCCCGCAGCGGCCGGGCCCAGCCGCTGCCGACGAGCTGGGCCGCCTCCACCGTGCAGCTCAGGGCGCCCAGCAGAAACCCGCACGACTCGTTGCGGGAGCGGAGCTCCAGCACCTCGCGGACATGCGGGAAGGGCGCGTGGTCGTCGCTGTGGCTGGGGTCGCCGTCGTCCCAGACGGCGACCAGGCCCAGGTCCCGTACCGGCGCGAACATCGCGGCGCGGGTGCCGACGACGGCGCGGACGGAGCCCCGGCGCACGGCGAGCCACTGCCCGTACCGCTTCTCGGGGCCGGAGTCGGCGGTCAGCACGGCATGCCGCCCGGACCCCATCAGCGCCGTCAGCGCCTCGTCGACCCGGGCCACGCGGCGCCCGTCGGGAACGACGACGAGCGCGCCCCGGCCGGATGCGAGAGCGGCCACCACGGCCCGGGCCAGCTCCTCGGGCCAGTGGGGCCCCGGCAGCGCCGTCCAGGCAGCGCGCGGGCTCCCGCCGGCCGCCAGGGCCCGCAGGAACTCAGGCCCGCTGGTGTACCGCCGCCAGGACTCCGGGTCCGGCGGCGGAGGCGGGGGCAGCGGGGGCGCCGACGGCCGGCCCTCGGCCCGGGCGTTGCGCGGCGGCACCGCGAGCTGGAGCACATCGGCCAGCGAGCCCGCGTACCGGTCGGCGACGTCCCGGGCCAGCGCCAGCGCCTCCGGGCTGAGCACAGGCTCCGGGGAGACCACGTTCGCCAGGGCCGCGAGGGCCCCGCTGTAGTCCGATTCGGCGCGGCGCTCCACGATGAAGCCGTCGATCAGCCCGCCGCCCTCGCGGCGGCCCTGCCGCACCCGGCTGCCGCCGGCCCCGAACCGGACCCGGACCCGGACACCGGGCTGTGCCTGGGCGTCCAGCTCCTTCGGCACGGCGTAGTCGAAGAACTGGTCGAGATGGAGCACGCCCTTGTTGACCACGACACGGGCCACGGGCAGCTCGTCGGCGAGGTCGGCACCGCGCCAGGTCCGCGGCTTGGCCCGGGGCACGTTCGCCCGCCGGACCGCGTCCCGGATCAGCGCCAGCTGTTCCGGCGCGACCGGCTCCTCGTGCCCGGCCGACCCGTCCTCCCTGCTCACGCCCGTAATTCTGGCAGAGCCCACTGACATCCCGAGCCCGGCCGCTGCAGGCCGCAGGCCGTAACGCACGGGACCCCGCCGCCCGGCGAGGGCGGCGGGGTCCCGTGGGAACCACAGAAGCGCGAAAGCGCGAAGACGCAGCAGGCTCAGAGGCCCGCAGCGGTACGCAGCGCGGCCGTGCGGTCCGTGCGCTCCCAGGTGAAGTCCGGCAGCTCACGGCCGAAGTGGCCGTACGCCGCGGTCTGGGCGTAGATCGGCCGCAGCAGGTCCAGATCGCGGATGATCGCCGCCGGGCGGAGATCGAAGACCTCGGCGATCGCCGTTTCGATCTTCTCGACGTCGACCGTGGCGGTGCCGAAGGTCTCGACGAAGAGACCGACCGGCTCGGCCTTGCCGATGGCGTACGCGACCTGCACCTCGCAGCGCGCCGCCAGGCCCGCCGCGACGACGTTCTTCGCGACCCAGCGCATGGCGTAGGCGGCGGAGCGGTCCACCTTGGACGGGTCCTTGCCGGAGAAGGCACCGCCGCCGTGGCGGGCCATGCCGCCGTACGTGTCGATGATGATCTTGCGTCCGGTGAGTCCGGCGTCGCCCATGGGGCCGCCGATCTCGAACCGGCCGGTGGGGTTCACCAGCAGCCGGTAGCCGTCGTTGTCCAGCTTGATGCCGTCCTCGACGAGCTCCTTGAGCACGTGCTCCACGACGAACTCGCGGATATCGGGTGCGAGCAGCGAGTCCAGGTCGATGTCGGAGGCGTGCTGCGAGGAGACCACGACCGTGTCGAGCCGGACGGCCTTGTCGCCGTCGTACTCGATGGTGACCTGGGTCTTTCCGTCGGGCCGCAGATAGGGGATGGTGCCGTTCTTGCGGACCTCGGAGAGCCGGCGGGAGAGCCGGTGCGCCAGGTGGATCGGGAGCGGCATCAGCTCGGGCGTCTCGTCGCACGCGTAGCCGAACATCAGCCCCTGGTCGCCCGCGCCCTGCCGGTCGAGGTCGTCTTCGCCGTCGGCACCCTCGACCCGCTTCTCGTACGCCACGTCGACGCCCTGGGCGATGTCCGGGGACTGCGCGCCGATCGACACCGACACTCCGCAGGACGCGCCGTCGAAGCCCTTCTTCGACGAGTCGTAGCCGATCTCCAGGATCTTGTTGCGCACGAGCGTGGGGATGTCGGCGTACGCCTGGGTGGTGACCTCGCCGGCCACATGGACCAGTCCGGTGGTGATCAGCGTCTCGACGGCGACACGAGAGGTGGGGTCCTCGGTCAGCAGGGCATCGAGGATGGTGTCGCTGATCTGATCGGCGATCTTGTCGGGGTGACCCTCGGTCACTGACTCCGAAGTGAAAAGACGGCGGGACACATCGCTCCCTGGGGTTGCAGCGGCTGCTGGCTGATCATGGGTGGACCGGCAGGGGGCTGCGCCCCGCGACGTTCCGCGCACCAGTTTATCCGCCACCGTCCGCCGTCGGTCCACCCGTCCCGATTCGTGAGAGCCGAGTGGTCGATCCCTGAGCTGCGGCGATGGGGTGGATCGGCCGGAGGAACGGCCGAAATCATCCGTCCCGTCGGGATCCGTTCGGGCGTTTCTCCAGGGCGGGCGGGGAAACAGGGGCCACCGGAGTGTCCTGCTGTCCCTCCCGGATCAGCCGCCCCGGACCGGTGGTGGCCGGGCTGCTGATCCGGGAGGGACGGCATCAGTCCAGCCGGGGCAGGACCAGGTCCCAGACCGTGTCGGCGAGGGCTTCCTTGGGTCCGTACGGCACCGGGGTCTCCGTACCGTCCTCGGCCAGCACCACGGCCTCGTTCTCCTCCGAGCCGAAGGTGCGGCGCTCCCCCACCTCGTTGACGACGAGCAGATCGCAGCCCTTGCGGCGGAGCTTCTCGCGGCCGTTGGCGAGGACGTCGTCCGTCTCGGCGGCGAAGCCCACGATCACCTGACCGGCCCGGGGCCGTTCGGCGGAGAGCTCGGCGAGCACATCCGGATTGCGGACCAGGGCGACGGGCCCGGGCTCGGCCCCGTCCTTCTTTTTGATCTTTCCGGCGGCGTACTCGGCCGGGCGGAAGTCGGCGACCGCCGCCGCCATGACGACCGCGTCCGCGTCCGCCGCGGCCGCCAGTACCGCCTCGCGCAGCTCCAGCGCCGTACCGACGGGGACCACGTCGACGCCCGCCGGATCGGGCAGGGCGGCGTTCGCGGTGACGAGCGTCACCCTGGCGCCCCGGGCGGCGGCGGTCCGCGCCAGCGCGTACCCCTGCTTGCCGGAGGAGCGGTTGCCGAGGAACCGGACCGGGTCGAGCGGCTCGCGGGTGCCGCCCGCGCTGACCACCACATGGCGGCCCGCCAGATCGGGCCCGGCGGCCCCCCGGGCCAGCACCCGGCGGCAGATCTCGAACAGCTCGCCCGGGTCGGGCAGCCTGCCCTTGCCGGTGTCGACGCCGGTCAGCCGGCCGACCGCGGGCTCGATCACGACGGCGCCGCGGCGGCGGAGCACGGCCACGTTCTCCCGGGTGGCGGGGTGCTCCCACATCTCGGTGTGCATCGCGGGCGCGAAGACGACCGGACAGCGGGCGGTGAGCAGGGTGTTCGTCAGCAGATCGTCGGCGAGGCCGTGGGCCGCCTTCGCCAGCAGATCGGCGGTGGCGGGGGCGACGATCACCAGATCGGCGTGCTGGCCGATCCGGACGTGCGGAACCTCGTGCACCCCGGACCAGACCTCGGTCGAGACGGGGTGGCCGGAGAGGGCCTCCCAGGTCGGGGCGCCGACGAACCGGAGGGCCGAGGCCGTCGGCACCACCCGGACGTCATGGCCGGACTCCGTGAGCCGGCGCAGCAGCTCACAGGCCTTGTAGGCGGCGATGCCCCCGCCGACCCCCAGCACGACGCGCGGCTTGTCGGACGATGCCTCCGGCTGCTCCGGCCCGGCCATGGTCTCTCCCCACTCTCGGTTGTCACCCCCCATGACACACCACAGGCCCGGCGGACTTCCCGCCGGGCCTGGTGATGGAGAGCTGCCGCGGACGCCCTTTCGGGCGCGTCCGCGGAGCGGTGAATCAGTTGGTCGCGCCCTCGACGGCCTCGGAGGTCAGCAGACCGGCGTTGATCTCGCGCAGCGCGATCGAGAGGGGCTTCTCGTGGACGTGGGTGTCGACGAGCGGGCCGACGTACTCCAGGAGACCCTCGCCGAGCTGCGAGTAGTACGCGTTGATCTGGCGCGCCCGCTTGGCCGCGTAGATCACGAGGCTGTACTTCGAGTCCGTGGCCTCGAGCAGCTCGTCGATCGGCGGGTTGATGATGCCCTCGGGCGCAGTCATGGAAGAGGACACGCTCTACCTTCCGAAAGAGGAAAATTGATGAACTCGGCCGGTTCGGCCGAAGGCGGAGGTACGTGGAGGGATCCGCGTCGCTCCGCCGGGTCCGGCGAGATCCCGCAGAAGGATCACTCTCCGGAAGACACCGCTACCAAGGCTAGCAGCTCACGCGCCACGTCCTCGACGGAGGTGTTGACCAGGGTCGTGTCGAACTCCGACTCGGCGGCCAGTTCGACCCGGGCGGCGGCCAGCCGCTCTTCGATCACCGCGGCCGATTCGGTGCCCCGGCCGGTGAGCCGGCGGACCAGCTCGTCCCAGCTCGGCGGGGCGAGGAAGACCAGCCGGGACTCCGGCATGGACTCCTTCACCTGCCGGGCGCCCTGGAGGTCGATCTCCAGCAGTACCGGCTCGCCCGCGTCCAGCCGGTCGAGCACCGCCCCGCGGGGCGTGCCGTAGCGGTTGCCCGCGAAGGTCGCCCACTCCAGCAGCTCGCCGTTGGCGATCAGCTTGTCGAATTCGTCGTCGGTGACGAAGAAATACTGGACGCCGTGGCGCTCGCCGGGGCGCGGCTTTCTCGTGGTGGCCGACACCGAGAGCCAGACCTCGGGGTGAGCCTTGCGCATATGCGCGACGACCGTGCTCTTGCCGACCCCTGAGGGGCCGGAGAGCACGGTCAGCCGCGGACGTACTTCTGCTGCCATGCAGCGATTATCCCGGTTCTCCGGAGTGTCCGGGACCGCCGCCCCGGACATCGGGAGGAGATCAGGCGGGGCCGCCGCCGAACTCCCGCTCCAGGGAAGCGATCTGGTTGGAGCCGAGACCACGGACCCGGCGGCTCTCGGAGATGCCGAGCCGCTCCATGATCTGCTTGGCGCGGACCTTGCCCACGCCGGGCAGCGACTCCAGAAGCGCGGAGACCTTCATCTTGCCGATGACGTCGTTCTCCTGGCCCTGCTTGATGACCTCGTGGAGCGAGGCGCCGGAGTGCTTGAGTCGATTCTTGACCTCGGCCCGCTCCCGGCGAGCCGCGGCGGCCTTTTCGAGCGCGGCTGCGCGCTGTTCAGGGGTAAGGGGCGGAAGAGCCACGCCTACGTCACCTCGGATGTCGAACTGTCGGATACGGACCGGTGAGGAACCTAGTCGCCCCTCACCAGGCGAGCAACGAACAACGCAGTGCTCGTGCCGCTCTTCGACGGAGACTAGCGGGCCGCACCGCTCCAGTCAGCGAGAACAGACGAAAAGTCCTGGTCAGCATCGACCGACCAGGACTTTTACGACAAAACGGCGAGGTTTTGCGTCAAGATTCTGTCAACTCGCTGTGAGGACGGCCGCCCGAACGGCCCGGCGGCCTCCGCCGACAAATCCGCTGGTCAGTACATCTACACGCGATGAGAGTGCCCGGCCGAGGCACCAATCGGCACCCCTCGGCAGCAGCCGGGCCGGCCGCCGCCCCGGACCGGACCCTTCCGGTGGATCCGGCCGGATTCCGTCGTGATGCACCCGGGACGGGCCGTCTCCCCGCCGACCCCGACGGTTCCAGCGGGGCTACCGCGCTCCCTCGACCGCCGCCCGGCACTCCTCCGCGAAGAGCTCCGCGGCCGCCCGGAGCGCGGGCTGGTCCGGACCGTGGCGCAGGACGCCCCGGCTGACGCTCGGAACGACATTGCCGACCGCCGCGCCGAAGACCCGCGGAAGGTCCGCCGGGGTCGCCCCCTGGGCGCCGATGCCCGGGGCGAGCAGCGGTCCGTTGATCGCCAGGTTCACCCCGGCGTCGTCGAGCGTGGCGCCCACCACGGCGCCGACCGAGCCCAGCGGACGGGCGTCCGCGTTCTCGGCGGCCATGTGGTCGAGCATCACCTGCGCGAGCGTACGGCCGTCGGCGGCGACGGCCCGCTGTACCTCGGCCCCCTCCGGGTTGGAGGTGAGCGCCAGGACGAAGACGCCCGATCCGGCGGCGGCCGCGGCGTCCAGCGCCGGGCGCAGGGAGCCGAAGCCGAGGTACGGGGAGACCGTGAGGGCGTCGGAGAAGAGCGGCGACGCCGGGTCGAGGAAGGCCGAGGCGTACGCGGCCATGGTGGAGCCGATATCGCCGCGCTTGGCGTCCATCAGGACCAGCGCACCCGCGGACCGGGCCTCCTCGACGGTCTTCTCCAGGACGGCGACGCCCCGGGAGCCGAACCGCTCGAAGAACGCGGCCTGCGGTTTGAGGACGGCGACCCGGTCGGCGAGCGCCTCGACCGTGGTGCGGGCGAACCGCTCAAGACCGGCGACGTCGTCGTTCAGCCCCCAGGCGGTGAGCAGGGAGGCATGCGGGTCGATGCCGACGCAGAGCGGACCGCGGTCGTCCATCGCCGCGCGCAGCCGGGCGCCGAAGGGGAGGTTCGGGGTGGTCATGCGGCGGTCTCCTCGGTGGTGGTCCCGGCGGCGTCGGCACGGACACCGGCGCCGACGGCCTCGGCCAGGGTGGCGTACGGGCTCGCCTTGAGCCGGGCGGCCAGCCCCTGGTGGACGGCACGGCTCCAGAACGGCCCCTGGTAGACGAAGGCGCTGTAGCCCTGGACCAGGGTGGCTCCGGCGAGGATGCGCTGCCAGGCGTCCTCGGCGTTCTCGATGCCGCCGACGCCGACCAGGGTGATCCGGTCGCCGACCCGGGCGTACAGCCGCCGCAGGACCTGGAGGGAGCGGTCCTTCAGCGGTGCTCCGGAGAGCCCGCCGGTCTCGGCGGTCAGCTCGGCGGGCGAGGCGAGGCCGTCGCGGGCGATGGTGGTGTTGGTGGCGATGATCCCGTCGAGCCCCAGCTCGACCGCGAGATCGGCGACGGCGTCGATGTCCTCGTCGGCGAGATCGGGGGCGATCTTGACCAGCAGCGGGACCCGGCGGCGGGTCTCGGTGCGGTCGGCGGCCTCCCGGACGGCGGTCAGCAGGGGGCGCAGGGATGCGGTGGCCTGGAGGTTGCGCAGGCCGGGGGTGTTCGGCGAGGAGACGTTGACCACGAGGTAGTCGGCGTGCCGGGCCAGTCGCTCGGTGGAGGTGACGTAGTCGGCGGCTGCCTCCGCCTCCGGGACGACCTTGGTCTTGCCGATGTTGACGCCGACGGTGGTACGGAAGACGGGGCGGCGCTCCCCCAGCCGCTGGGCGACCGCGGCGGAGCCGTCGTTGTTGAAGCCCATCCGGTTGATCAGGGCCCGGTCGGCGACCAGGCGGAAGAGCCGCTGCTTCGGGTTCCCGGGCTGGGCCAGCGCGGTGACCGTACCGATCTCCACGTGATCGAAGCCGAGCATGGCAAGACCGTCGATGCCGGAGGCGTTCTTGTCGAAGCCGGCGGCGAGGCCGAAGGGGCCGTGCATCCGCAGTCCGAAGGCCTCGGTGCGCAGCTCCTCGTGGCGGGGCGCGAGGACGGCGGCGGCGTAGGTGCGCAGGACGGGGATCCGGGCGAGGAGCCGGATCCAGCGGAAGGCGAGGTGGTGGGCCGCCTCGGGGTCCATCCGCTTGAAGAAGAGGGAGAAGAAGAGCTGGTACATGGTGGGTTCCTCGGGGCGTGGGGCGGCGTCGGTGACCTCGTTGACCGGGCAGCGGTCCTTCGGGGCGGTGGCCGGGCCGGGTCCGCGGGCCGGGCCCGCGGTCGGCTCTCGTGGGGAGGGGGACACCGCGTGTGCGGTGTCCCCCTCCCTCTCGCCTCGCCCCTCGGAGCGGTCAGTCGCGGGCTGCGGTCAGGTGCTCGGCGTGCTCCTGGAGGGAGCGGACGCCGACGTCGCCGCGGTTGAGCGCGTCGATGCCCTGGACGGCGGCGGCGAGCGCCTGGACCGTGGTGAGGCAGGGTACGGCCCTGGCGACGGCGGCGGTCCGGATGTCGTAGCCGTCGAGGCGGCCGCCGGTGCCGTACGGGGTGTTGACGATCAGGTCGACCTCGCCGTCGTGGATCAGCTGGACGATGGTCTTCTCGCCGTCGGGGCCCTCGCCCTCGCTGTGCTTGCGCACGACGGTGGCGTTGATGCCGTTGCGCTTGAGGACCTCGGCGGTGCCGGAGGTGGCGAGCAGCTCGAAGCCGTGGGCGACCAGCTCCCGGGCCGGGAAGATCATCGAGCGCTTGTCGCGGTTGGCGACCGAGATGAACGCACGGCCCGTGGTGGGCAGCGGTCCGTAGGCGCCCGCCTGCGATTTGGCGTACGCCGTGCCGAAGACGGTGTCGATGCCCATGACCTCGCCGGTGGAGCGCATCTCCGGGCCGAGGACGGTGTCCACACCGCGGCCGTGGATGTCCCGGAAGCGGGACCACGGCATCACGGCCTCCTTGACGGAGATCGGCGCGTCCATCGGCAGGGTGCCGCCGTCGCCGGTGGCGGGCAGCAGGCCCTCGGCGCGCAGTTCGGCAATGCTGGCGCCCAGGGAGATCCGGGCGGCGGCCTTGGCCAGCGGTACGGCGGTCGCCTTGGAGGTGAAGGGGACCGTACGGGAGGCGCGGGGGTTGGCCTCCAGGACGTAGAGGATGTCCCCGGCCATGGCGAACTGGATGTTGATCAGTCCGCGGACGCCGACACCGCGGGCGATGGCCTCGGTGGAGGCGCGCAGCCGCTTGATGTCGAAACCGCCGAGGGTGATCGGGGGCAGGGCGCAGGCGGAGTCGCCGGAGTGGATCCCGGCCTCCTCGATGTGCTCCATGACGCCGCCGAGGTAGAGCTCGCTGCCGTCGTAGAGGGCGTCGACGTCGATCTCGATGGCGTCGTCGAGGAAGCGGTCGACCAGGACCGGCCGGGTGGGGCTGATCTCGGTGGACTCCGCGATGTACGACTGCAGCCGGGCCTCCTCGTACACGATCTCCATCCCGCGGCCGCCCAGGACGTAGCTGGGGCGGACCAGGACGGGGTAGCCGATCTCGTCGGCGATGGCCTTGGCCTCGGCGAAGGTGGTCGCGGTGCCGTGCTTGGGGGCGGGCAGTCCGGCCTCCGCCAGGACCCGGCCGAAGGCTCCGCGGTCCTCGGCGGCGTGGATGGCCTCCGGGGAGGTGCCGACGACGGGGACGCCGTTGTCCTTGAGTGCCTGGGCGAGGCCCAGCGGGGTCTGGCCGCCGAGCTGGACGACGACTCCGGCGATCGGTCCGGCCTGGGCCTCGGCGTGCACGATCTCCAGGACGTCCTCCAGGGTAAGCGGCTCGAAGTAGAGCCGGTCGGAGGTGTCGTAGTCGGTGGAGACGGTCTCGGGGTTGCAGTTGACCATCACGGTCTCGTAGCCGGCTTCGCTGAGCGCGAAGGAGGCGTGGACGCAGGAGTAGTCGAACTCGATGCCCTGGCCGATGCGGTTGGGACCGGAGCCGAGGATGATCACGGCGGGCTTCTCGCGCGGCGCGACCTCGGTCTCCTCGTCGTACGAGGAGTAGAAGTACGGCGTCCGGGCGGCGAACTCGGCGGCGCAGGTGTCGACGGTCTTGTAGACGGGGCGGATGCCGAGGGCATGGCGGACCTCGCGTACGACGTCCTCGCGGAGTCCGCGGATACCGGCGATCTGGGCGTCGGAGAAGCCGTGCCGCTTGGCCTCGCCGAGCAGCTCGGGGGTGAGCTTGTCGGCGGCGGCCAGCTCGTCCGCGTACTCCTTGATGAGGAAGAGCTGGTCGACGAACCAGGGGTCGATCCGGGTGGCCTCGAAGACCTCCTCGGGGGTCGCCCCGGCGCGGATCGCGGCCATGACGGTGTTGATACGGCCGTCGGTGGGGCGTACCGCCTCGCGCAGCAGCTCGTCCTTTTCCCCGGTGGGCGAGGTGAAGTCGAACTGGCTGCCCTTCTTCTCCAGGGAGCGCAGGGCCTTCTGGAGGGCCTCGGTGAAGTTGCGGCCGATGGCCATGGCCTCGCCGACCGACTTCATGGTGGTGGTGAGGGTGGCGTCGGCGGAGGGGAACTTCTCGAAGGCGAAGCGGGGGGCCTTGACCACGACGTAGTCGAGGGTGGGCTCGAAGGACGCCGGGGTCTGCTCGGTGATGTCGTTGGGGATCTCGTCGAGCGTGTAGCCGACGGCCAGCTTGGCGGCGATCTTGGCGATCGGGAAGCCGGTGGCCTTGGAGGCGAGCGCGGAGGAGCGGGAGACCCGGGGGTTCATCTCGATGACGATGATCCGGCCGTCGTCCGGGTCGACCGCGAACTGGATGTTGCAGCCGCCGGTGTCGACGCCGACCTCGCGGATGATCGCGATGCCGATATCGCGGAGCCGCTGGTACTCGCGGTCGGTGAGGGTCATCGAGGGGGCGACGGTGATGGAGTCGCCGGTGTGGACGCCCATCGGGTCGAAGTTCTCGATGGAGCAGACGACCACGACGTTGTCGTTCTTGTCGCGCATCAGCTCCAGCTCGTACTCCTTCCAGCCGAGGATGGACTCCTCCAGGAGGACCTCGGTGGTCGGGGAGAGCGTGAGGCCCTGGCCGGCGATGCGGCGCAGCTCCTCCTCGTCGTGGGCGAAGCCGGAGCCGGCGCCGCCCATGGTGAAGGAGGGGCGGACGACGACGGGGTAGCCGCCGAGGGTTTCGACGCCCTTGAGGACGTCGTCCATGGAGTGGCAGATGACCGAGCGGGCGGACTCGCCGTAGCCGATCTTGGCCTTGACGGCTTCGACGACGCCCTTGAAGAGGTCGCGGTCCTCGCCCTTGTTGATGGCCTCGACGTTGGCGCCGATGAGTTCGACGCCGTACTTCTCCAGAACGCCCTGCTCGTGCATGGAGATCGCGGTGTTCAGCGCGGTCTGGCCGCCGAGGGTGGGCAGCAGCGCGTCGGGGCGCTCCTTGGCGATGATCTTCTCGACGAACTCGGGGGTGATCGGCTCGACGTAGGTGGCGTCGGCGATCTCCGGGTCGGTCATGATCGTGGCCGGGTTGGAGTTGACCAGGATCACCCGCAGGCCCTCGGCCTTGAGGACGCGGCAGGCCTGGGTGCCGGAGTAGTCGAACTCGGCGGCCTGGCCGATGACGATCGGGCCGGAGCCGATGACCAGGACGGACTGGATGTCGGTGCGCTTAGGCACGCTGGCCCTCCATCAGGGAGACGAAGCGGTCGAACAGGTACGCGGCGTCGTGCGGGCCCGCGGCCGCCTCGGGGTGGTACTGAACACTGAAGGCCGGCCGGTCGAGCAGGCGCAGGCCTTCCACCACGTTGTCGTTGAGACAGACGTGGGAGACCTCGGCGCGGCCGTAGGGGGTGTCGGAGACGGTGTCGAGGGGGGCGTCGACGGCGAAGCCGTGGTTGTGGGCCGTGACCTCGACCTTGCCCGTCGTACGGTCCTGGACGGGCTGGTTGATGCCGCGGTGGCCGTACTTCAGCTTGTAGGTGCCGAAGCCCAGGGCGCGGCCGAGGAGCTGGTTGCCGAAGCAGATCCCGAAGAGGGGGGTGCCGCGTTCCAGGACCTCCCGGACGACGGTGAGGTCGGCGGTGGCCGGGTCGCCGGGGCCGTTGGAGAGGAAGACGCCGTCAGGTCCGCCGGGGGCGATCGCGTAGACCTCGTCGGCGGTGGCGGTGGCGGGCAGGACGTGGACCTCTATGCCGCGCTCGGCCATCAGCTGCGGGGTCATGCCCTTGATGCCGAGGTCGAGGGCGGCGACGGTGAACCGCTTCTCGCCGGTCGCGGGGACGACGTACGTCTCCGCGGTGGCGACCTCGGCGGAGAGGTCGGCGCCCGTCATCTGGGGGGCGGCCTGGACCCGGGTGAGCAGGGCGGCTTCGTCGGGGAGGGCGTCGCCGGAGAAGATGCCGACCCGCATGGCGCCGCGTTCGCGCAGATGGCGGGTAAGGGCGCGGGTGTCGATTCCGCTGATGCCGACGATGCCCTGGGCGGTCAGCTCGTCGTCGAGGCTGCGGCGGGAGCGCCAGTTCGACGGGGTCCGGGCGGGGTCGCGGACGACGTAGCCGGCGACCCAGATCTTCCGGGACTCGTCGTCCTCGTCGTTGATGCCGGTGTTGCCGATGTGCGGGGCGGTCATGACGACGACCTGGCGGTGGTACGAGGGGTCGGTCAGCGTCTCCTGGTACCCGGTCATGCCGGTGTTGAACACCGCTTCGCCGAAGGTCTCCCCCACGGCCCCGTAGGCACGGCCGCGGAAGGTGCGGCCGTCCTCCAGGACGAGTACGGCGGGAACCGTGGTCCGCCGTGCGGCGGTTCCCCTGGTGGAGGTGGTCATCGTGCGCCTTCCTTCGTGGTGATCAGCTGGTTCAGGGTGGTGACCCAGTCGTTGTGCTCGGCGGCCCGGTCGGAGCGGAAGCCGGAGTCGAGGAGGGTTCCGCCGTGCTCCCAGGTGAGGACGAGCAGTCCGCCCTCGGCGAGGACCTTTCCGGCGATGCCCTTGTCGAGGCGGGCGCCGCGCAGGGCGGAGCGGGGGATGTGGAAGTCGGTCGCCCCGGGGCGTACGACGTCCACTCCTGCCTCGGTGAGGGTCAGCTCCACCCGGCTGCGGGCGCCCAGTCCGTGGGCGACGATCCGGTCGAGCCACTGTCCGGCGGTGGTGGAGCCGTGGTAGCGGCCGCTGAGGGCGGCGAGCGGGGCGACCGGGCTGTCAGGGGCGGCGGGCAGTCCGTGGAGTGCGGGCAGACCGGACTGGAGGCTGCCGCGCCATTTCCAGCCCTGGCGCATCAGCCAGTAGACCAGCGCGATGAAGAGGAGGAGTCCGACGACCCAGCCGATGCGGGCGGCCCAGTCGGTCACCTCCGCCGACTTGCGCTCCTCGGCTGCGAGCCCTGCTGCGATGGTGGTGAGTGTTGTCACGTCAGCTTCCCGTCGACGACCGTTGCCCGGCCCCGCAGGAAGGTGTGGGTGACGCGTCCCGGCAGCTCACGGCCCTGGTAGGGGGTGTTGCGGCTGCGGGAGGCGAAGCCCGCGGGGTCCACCGCACCACGGTAAGCCGGATCGACCAGCACGAGGTTGGCGGGCTCACCCGGCGAGACGGGCCGGCCGTGTCCTTCGAGGCGGCCGATGCGGGCGGGCCGGAAGGACATCCGGTCGGCGACCTGGGCCCAGTCGAGCAGTCCGGTCTCGACCATCGTCTCCTGGACGACGGAGAGCGCGGTCTCCAGGCCGACCATGCCCATGGCCGCGGCGCCCCACTCGCAGTCCTTGTCCTCGTGGGGGTGCGGGGCGTGGTCGGTGGCGACGCAGTCGATGGTGCCGTCGGCCAGGGCCTCGCGGAGCGCCATCACGTCGGTCGCGGTGCGCAGCGGCGGGTTCACCTTGTAGACCGGGTCGTAGGTGCGGACCAGTTCGTCGGTGAGGAGGAGGTGGTGGGGGGTGACCTCGGCGGTGACGTTCCAGCCCTTGGACTTGGCCCAGCGCACGATCTCCACGGAGCCCGCGGTGGAGAGGTGGCAGATGTGGACCCGGGAGCCGACGTGCGCGGCGAGGAGGACATCGCGGGCGATGATCGACTCCTCGGCGACGGCGGGCCAGCCGCCGAGTCCGAGTTCGGCGGAGACGACGCCCTCGTTCATCTGGGCGCCCTCGGTCAGCCGGGGCTCCTGGGCGTGCTGGGCGATGACGCCGTCGAAGGCCTTCACGTACTCCAGGGCCCGGCGCATGATCACCGCGTCGTCGACGCACTTGCCGTCGTCGGAGAAGACCTTCACCCCGGCTGCGGAGTCGTGCATGGCGCCCAGCTCGGCGAGCTGCTTGCCCTCCAGGCCGACCGTGACGGCGCCGACGGGCTGGACGTCGCAGTAGCCGGACTCCTTGCCGAGCCGGTAGACCTGCTCGACCACACCGGCGGTGTCCGCGACGGGGAAGGTGTTGGCCATGGCGTGGACGGCGGTGTAGCCGCCGGCGGCCGCGGCGCGGGTGCCGGTGAGGACGGTCTCGGAGTCCTCACGGCCGGGCTCGCGCAGATGGGTGTGGAGGTCGACCAGGCCGGGCAGGAGGATCCGGCCCGCGGCCTCGATCACCTCGGCGTCGCCGGGCTCGATGGTGTCCGCGACCTCTGCGATGTTCTCGCCGTCGATCAGGACGTCCTGGGGCCGTCCGCCGAGGATCCCGGCGCCACGGATAAGGATCTTGCTCATGGTTACTGGGTCTCCTCGGTACGGGACGTGTGGGCGGCGGCGGACTCGTTGCCGCCGAGCAGCAGATAGAGGACCGCCATCCGGATGGAGACCCCGTTGGCGACCTGTTCGACGGCGGTGCAGCGGTCGGAGTCCGCGACCTCGGCCGTGATCTCCATTCCCCGGTTCATCGGTCCGGGGTGCATGACGACGGCGTGTTCCGGCATCCGGGCCATCCGGTCCCCGTCGAGGCCGTAGCGGCGGGCGTATTCGCGCTCGGTGGGGAAGAACGCGGCGTTCATCCGCTCGCGCTGCACCCGCAGCATCATCACGGCGTCGGACTTGGGGAGCACCTTGTCGAGGTCGTAGGAGACCTCGCAGGGCCAGCTCTCGACGCCGATCGGCACCAGGGTCGGCGGGGCGACCACGGTGACCTGGGCGCCGAGGGTGTTCAGCAGCAGGACGTTGGAGCGGGCGACCCGGCTGTGCAGTACGTCCCCGACGATGGTGATCCGGCGTCCGGCGAGGTCGCGGCCCATCCCGGCGTCCCTGCCGACCAGCCGGCGGCGCACGGTGAAGGCGTCGAGGAGGGCCTGGGTGGGGTGCTCGTGGGTGCCGTCGCCCGCGTTGACGACCGATCCGTCGATCCACCCCGAGTTCGCCAGTCGGTAGGGCGCGCCGGAGGCGTGGTGGCGGATGACGACGGCGTCGGCGCCCATGGCCTCCAGGGTCAGCGCGGTGTCCTTGAGGGACTCGCCCTTGGAGACCGAGGATCCCTTGGCGGAGAAGTTGATGACGTCGGCGGAGAGGCGCTTGGCGGCGGCCTCGAAGGAGATCCGGGTCCGGGTCGAGTCCTCGTAGAAGAGGTTGACGACGGTACGGCCCCGGAGGGTGGGCAGCTTTTTGATCGGCCGGTCGGCGACGCGGGCCATCTCCTCGGCGGTGTCGAGGATGAGGACGGCGTCGTCCCGCGTGAGATCGGCGGCCGAGATGAGGTGGTGCTTCATCTGGTGGGCTCCGGTGGGTTCGGCTCGGGTCGGCACGTGCGGCGTGCGCGGCTGCGCGGCCTGTGGCGGCGCGCCACCGCGCTCCCGGGGTGTCCGGGCACGCGGGCGCACGGGGGCGCCCGTCACGCCGCTCCGGGCGCGCGGGGCCGTCGGGCTGCTAGCTCTGGTCGGTCTCGCGCACGCCGAGCAGCACGGTGTCCCGTCCGTCTTCCTCTGAGAGGAGGACCTTGACGGTCTCGCGCAGGGACGTGGGCAGGTTCTTGCCGACGTAGTCGGCACGGATCGGCAGCTCCCGGTGGCCGCGGTCGACGAGGACCGCGAGCTGGACCGCGCGGGGGCGGCCGATGTCGCCGAGGGCGTCGAGCGCGGCGCGGATGGTGCGGCCGGAGAAGAGCACGTCGTCGACGAGGACGACGAGGCGGCCGTCGATGCCGTCACCGGGGATCTCGGTGCGGGCGAGCGCGCGGGCGGGCCGCAGGCGCAGGTCGTCGCGGTACATCGTGATGTCGAGGGAGCCGACCGGGACGGTGCGTCCGGTGATCTGCTCCAGCTTTCCGGCGAGCCTGCGGGCGAGGAAGACGCCGCGGGTGGGGATGCCGAGGAGGACCACGTCGTCGGCGCCCTTGGCGCGTTCGACGATCTCGTGGGCGATCCGGGTCAGCACCCGTGCGATATCGGGCGCTTCCAGGACGGGGCGGGCCGTGTCCGGGCCGCTGGTGTGGCTGTTCGTGTCCATGGATTCCATGGCGAAACAGACCTCCTTCTCCGCCTCACGGGACGGACCTTAAAGGACGTCGGATAGTGCGCTCACTACCGTACCAGGGCCATTCGGGGGAACCTTGCCGGGGCTGGTCCGGACCTGCGGCGATGTCCGCTGTGATCATGACAGGCCACCGGTCTGGACCCCTTCGGCTTGACGCTTCCGAATCACGCTGCGTAACCTCACAGTGAGTCACCAGCAGCGCGGCGGAGCCGCACGTTGTCACAGCGTCCGGGGAGCTATATGTCCAGCGAATACGCAAAGCAGCTCGGGGCCAAGCTCCGCGCCATCCGCACGCAGCAGGGTCTGTCCCTCCACGGCGTGGAGGAGAAGTCCCAGGGCCGCTGGAAGGCCGTGGTGGTCGGCTCGTACGAGCGCGGCGACCGCGCTGTGACCGTCCAGCGCCTGGCCGAGCTGGCCGATTTCTACGGGGTCCCGGTGCAGGAGCTGCTGCCGGGCACCACCCCGGGCGGGGCCGCCGAGCCGCCGCCGAAGCTGGTTCTCGACCTGGAGCGGCTGGCCCATGTCCCGGCCGAGAAGGCGGGCCCCCTCCAGCGGTACGCGGCGACCATCCAGTCCCAGCGCGGCGACTACAACGGCAAGGTGCTGTCGATCCGCCAGGACGATCTGCGCACCCTGGCCGTGATCTACGACCAGTCGCCATCCGTGCTGACCGAGCAGCTCATCAACTGGGGTGTGCTGGATGCCGACGCGCGCCGTGCGGTGAGCCACGAGGACAACTGACGCCGGCCCCTGCGGGGGCTGTGGAGAATCGTCACGCCGGAGGGCGGGACCCGTGACGGGTCCCGCCCTCCGGCGTTCCGCCCGTCCCGCGCCAGGAGGGCAGCCGGCCCGTGTCCGCCGTGCGCCCCGTCCCGAGGGCGGCGCCGGCCCCGGGCTTCCGGCAGGCGCGGAACACGGCCGCGCAGATGCGTCTCGCACCGGCTCGGGCGGAACCGGAGCCGGTCCGGGCACGCGGTCCGGGGCGGGCAGGTCGGAGCCGGCCCCGGCCATCAGCAGATCGTCGGCGCAGCCGGGCATCAGCGGCACTCCCGCTCACTCTTCGAGGGGGACAGGCGCCTCAGACGCCCCACACGCCCCTCGGAGCGTCGGGTACGGGCGAGACCCCGGGGCCGGTCCGGGAACCGCGCTGCACTGCCTCCCGGGGCCGTAACGGAGCCTCCACCGCCCTGGCTCCCACGGCCCCCGGCCTCCGCCCGGCGGAAAACAGGCGGGCCCGGGTCCCGCGGATCAGATCCGCGGGACCCGGGCCCGTGCCTCACGGACGGCCGGGACCGGCCCTCAGGCGCCCTCGCGCCGCAGGGACGGCTTCAGCTCCTTGAAGCGGCCCAGGAGGCCGTTGACGAAGGACGGCGAATCGTCGGTGGAGAACTCCTTGGCGAGCTGCACCGCCTCGTCGATCACCACCGCGTCCGGCGTCTCGTCGACCCAGACCAGCTCGTAGGTGCCGAGCCGGATGATGTTCCGGTCGACGACCGGCATCCGGTCGAGGTCCCAGTCGGTCGCGTAGGTGGAGATCAGCTCGTCGATCCGGGCCGCGTAATCCGCGTACCCCTCGACCAGCTGCATCGTGTACTCGCTGACCGGCGGCTGCCGGTCGTCGGTCCGTGAGTGGCGGATCCAGTCGGCGAGCACCGTCTGCGCGGACGCGTCGCGCTGGTCGGCCTCGAAGAGGATCTGGAAGGCGCGCTTACGGGCCTTGCTGCGAGCGGCCACGGTTAGCTGTTCACCCGGCTGAGGTAGTCGCCGGAACGGGTGTCGACCTTGATCTTCTCACCGGTGGTGATGAAGAGCGGCACCTGCACCTCGTAGCCCGTCTCCAGCTTGGCGGGCTTGGTGCCACCGGTGGAGCGGTCGCCCTGGACGCCCGGCTCGGTCTCGGCGATCACCAGCTCGACGGCGGCGGGCAGCTCCACGTAGAGCACCTCGCCCTCGTGGGTGGCGACCGTGGCCTCGAAGCCCTCGATCAGGAAGTTGGCGGAGTCGCCGACGGCCTTGCGCTCGATGTGGAGCTGGTCGTACGTCTGCATGTCCATGAAGACGAAGTAGTCGCCGTCCATGTACGAGAACTGCATGTCACGGCGGTCGACGGTGGCCGTCTCGACCTTCACACCGGCGTTGAACGTCTTGTCGACGATCTTTCCGGACAGCACGTTCTTGAGCTTGGTGCGCACGAAGGCCGGGCCCTTGCCGGGCTTGACGTGCTGGAACTCGACGACGGACCAGAGCTGGCCGTTGTCGAGCTTGAGCACCATGCCGTTCTTGAGGTCGTTCGTGGAAGCCACGGTTGCGGAATCTCCTGGACTGACGTGGACGACCTGGGGCCACCGCGGTACGCGCCCGCTAGAGCGCGAGCAGCTCCTTGGTCGTGATGGTGAGTAGCTCGGGTCCGCCGTCCGCCTCCTGGCGTACGACGAGCGTGTCATCAATCCGGACCCCGCCCCGGCCCGGAAGGTGGACCCCCGGTTCGACGGTGACCGGCACGCAAGCGTCCAGTTTACCCATGGCCGCCGGAGTCAACTGCGGGTCCTCGTCGATTTCGAGCCCGACCCCGTGCCCGGTGAGCGGCGCCAGGCCCGCTCCATGGCCCGCACCGTCGAGGATCCGGCGCGCGGCGAGGTCCACGTCGCGGTAGGCCATGCCCGGCCGCAGGGATTCCCGGGCGGCCCGCTGGGCGGCGAAAACCAGGTCGTACAGTTCGATCTGCCAGTCCGCCGGGGTGGTGCCGATGACGAAGGTACGGCCGATCTCGCAGCGGTAGCCGCGGTAGTCGGCGCCGACACAGACGGTGAGGAAGTCGCCTTCCTCGACCCGCCGGTCGGTGGGCCGGTGGCCCCGGCGGCCCGAGTTCGGTCCGGTGGCGACGGAGGTGGGGAAGGCGGGGCCGTCGGCGCCGTGGTCGACCAGCCGGCGCTCCAGCTCCAGGGCGAGATGCCGTTCGGTGCGGCCCACCAGGATGGATTCCAGGAGTTCGCCGAGCGCCTGGTCGGTGATCTCGGCGGCGATCCGGAGGCAGGCGATCTCCTCCTCGTCCTTGACGATCCGCTGGCGCTCGACGGCGAGCCCGACGTCGGCCAGCCGGAGCCGGGGCAGTTCGGAGCCGATGGCGCGGTAGCGGGCGACGGTCAGATGGTGCTCTTCGACGGCGAGTTCCCCGGCCTTGGCCCGGTGGGCCAGCCCGGCCGCCGCGATCACGGGGTCGGGGCCGTCCTCGGGCAGCAGGGCCGGGCGGAGCCCGTCGTCGGGGCGGCCGGTGACCGTGGCGCCGGAGAGCGGGGTGGCGGGGCAGCACAGGGTGTCCCCGTCTCCGGCGGCCGGCCCGATCAGCAGGACGGCCCCCGGCGGGGCCGTCCCGGCGAGATAGCGCACATTGGCGGGGCGGGAGATCAGGACCGCGCCGCCGTTCTCTGCGTACCGCTCCCGCAACCGGTCGCGGCGGGCCGCGAACACCTCTGCCATGATCCGAGCGTACGAGCGTTCGCGCCGCGCGGCGCGCCCAGAGCGTCCGACCGGTCTCCCGGCTACCAGGACGGGGGGCTGGCGATCGCCCGGGCGAGGGCCTCGTCGAGGACGCGGGCGGTCGTCTCCACGTCGTACTTGGTGTTGTCGATGATCGGCAGCCCGGATCCGTACCATCCGGCCATCCGGCCGTGGATGCTCGCGACCTCCTCGTCCGACAGCCGCCGGTTGCCGCTGCGCTGGGCGTTGCGCTCCAGGACGGTCTCCAGGGCGGGGAGGAGGACGACGGGCAGCAGCCCGGGTCCGACATGGCGTTTCCAGCCGCCGAGCCCGACGACCGGGCGGTCGGGGAAGACGGCGTCGTCGAGGATGCAGGAGATGCCGTTGGCGAGGAAGTTGCGCGCGGCGAAGCCGCAGGTGCGGCGGGCGAGGCGGTACTGCGCCTCGGAGTGTTCGTTCCAGCCGGCCTTGGGGTCGGCGAATCCGGAGCACACCCATTCCCGGACGTCGTCGAGGCTGATGTGCGCGGTGGGCACGGGGCGGCGGGCGGCCCAGTGCCGTGCCACGGTCGTCTTGCCCGCGCCGGCGGGCCCGATGAGGAGGACGGCGAGGGTCGTCGCACCGGTGCCGCTCTCCGGCTCCGCGGGGGACGGGACGGGCGGCAGCGCGGCCTCGGGCCTCGGCGGAGGCGCGGCGGGGTGCGGCGGTCCCGGCTGGGCCCAGCCGGGGGCATGCGGAGGCGGTACGGGACCGGTGGCACCGCCCTGCCCCTGATGGCGAGGCGGCATCGGGGCCCCTGTCGGGTGCTGCATCCGGTGCGACTCCGTCTCGTTCGCTTCGTACGGCGGTCGTTCCCCGCCCCTGCCGAGGAACGGTACCTCCCCGCACCGCGGAAGCCCCCTCCTGCGGGACACCACGGGCTGCTTGACCGCAGGGGACAGGCCGGGGTGTCGTGGGAGGGGGGTGCAGGGTCGCCCCCGCAGCCGGTGGCGACCAGCAGGACGCGCTTCGGGGCGGTGCACCGCCGCCGGCGAGGAGGTGAGCCCGGAGGCCACCGACCTACCCGCACCGGAAAAGGCCCCGGGCCTACCCCACGGAGCAACGCGACCCGACCACCGCAGGGCCCGAACCCGCAGGGACGGGAAAGAACGGGTCCACAGGGGCGCTGGGGGTACCTCCCACGCCGCCAGGCGTAGGTGGGGGTACCTCCCACGCCGCCAGGCGTAGGTGGGGGTACCTCCCACGCCGCCAGGCGTAGGGGGAGGAACTGCGCGACCAGCCACCCACGGCCCGCGGCCGGGCCCCGGCACAAGCCACCCACGGCGGCACCCCGCCCCCAGGCCCCCCAGCGGGAGGCGACCCCGCGCTAGGGGGCCAGTTCCTCCGCCAGCGCCCGCAGCGCCAGCCGGTAGGACCCGAGGCCGAAGCCCGCGATCGTGGCGGTGGCGACGGCGGCGACGACCGAGGTGTGCCGGAACGCCTCCCGTGCGTACGGGTTGGAGATGTGGACTTCGATCAGGGGTGCCGTCTTCTGTGCCGCCGCGTCCCTCATGGCGTACGAGTAGTGCGTGAACGCGCCGGGGTTCAGCACCACCGGAATCGCCCCGTCCGCCGCCTCGTGGAGCCAGCGGATCAGTTCGGCTTCGTCGTTGGTCTCGCGGACGTCGACGTCGAGACCGAGCTGCTCGCCGAGGGTGCGGCAGGTGTCCACCAGTCCCGCGTAGGACGTGGCGCCGTAGACGTCGGGCTCCCGGGAGCCGAGGCGGCCGAGGTTGGGGCCGTTGAGGACGAGTACCCGGCGGCTCATGACGACACTTCCCCGTAGGCGGCGAGCAGCAGTGCCGGGTCGGGTCCTTCCAGGACGTTCGGCTTGCCGAGTCCGTCGAGGACGATGAACCGGAGCAGGTTGCCGCGGGACTTCTTGTCGACCTTCATGGTCTCCAGCAGCCGGGGCCACTGGTCGCCGCGGTAGGTGAGGGGCAGGCCGACGGACTGGAGGACGGCCGCGTGCCGGTCGGCCGTGGCGTCGTCGAGCCGTCCGGCGAGCCGGCCCAGTTCGGCGGCGAACACCATGCCGACCGAGACGGCCGCGCCGTGGCGCCACTTGTAGCGCTCGTTCTTCTCGATGGCGTGGGCGAGGGTGTGGCCGTAGTTGAGGATCTCGCGGCGGCCGGATTCCTTGAGGTCGCCGGAGACGACGTCGGCCTTGACCCGGATGGACCGTTCGATCAGCTCGGCGGTGTGCGGTCCGGCAGGGGTCCGCGCGGCCTCCGGGTCGGACTCGATCAGTTCGAGGATCGCCGGATCCGCGATGAAGCCCGCCTTGATGATCTCGGCGAGGCCGCTGACGTAGTCGTGGACGGGCAGGGATTCCAGTGCGGCGAGGTCGCAGAGCACGCCCGCGGGCGGGTGGAAGGCGCCCACGAGGTTCTTGCCTTCGGCGGTGTTGATGCCGGTCTTGCCGCCGACGGCGGCGTCGACCATGCCGAGGACCGTCGTCGGCACGGCGATCCAGCGGACCCCGCGCAGCCAGGTGGCGGCGACGAAGCCGGCGAGGTCGGTGGTGGCGCCGCCGCCGACTCCGACGATCACATCGGTGCGGGTGAAGCCGGACTGTCCGAGCGCCTTCCAGCAGTAGGCGGCGACCTCTGCGGTCTTGGCCTCTTCCGCGTTGGGCACCTGGACGGCGACGACCTCGTACCCCTGGGCCTTGAGGTCTTCCGCGATCGCATCGCCGGTGCCTTCGAGCGCCTCCGGGTGGAGCACGGCGACCCTCTGGGCCCGCCCGATCAGTCCGGGCAGCTCGTCGAGGAGCTGCCGGCCGACGAGGACGTCGTACGGGGCGGTGCCCTCGGTGCCGCCGACCCGGATCCGGGTCACTGCCTGCTCGGTCATGCGGGGTAGTCCTTCAGCTCCAGGGCGTCGAGGATCGCGGCGGCGACCTCGTCGGGGGTGCGGTCGTCGGTGGCCACGACGGCCCGCGCCACCTCGGTGTAGAGGGGGCGCCGGGCGTCCATCAGCTCGCGCCACTGGCGGCGGGGGTTGACGGCGAGCAGCGGCCGGGCCTGGTTCAGCCCGGTGCGCCGGACGGCTTCGTCGACCTCCAGGGAGAGGTAGACGACGGGCAGTCCGGAGAGGAGCGCGCGGGTGGTGGAGTCGAGGATCGCACCGCCGCCGAGGGCGAGCACCCCGCTGTGGACGGCGAGGGCTTCCCGGACCGCGGCCCGCTCCAGTTCGCGGAAGTGCGGTTCGCCGTCCTCGATGAAGATGTCGGAGATCTCCCGGCCCTCGGCGGTGACGATGTCCGCGTCGGTGTCGCGGTAGGGGACGCCGAGGCGCCGGGCCAGTACCTCCCCCACCGTGGACTTGCCGGAGCCCATGGGCCCGACCAGGACGATCAGCGGGGCGCTCACCGGATGTGCAGGTTGTCGAGGTAGGAGCGGACGTTGCGGCGGGTCTCGGCGACGTTGTCGCCGCCGAACTTCTCGGCGACCGCGTCGGCGAGCACCAGGGCGACCATGGCTTCGGCGACGATCCCGGCGGCGGGGACGGCGGCGACGTCGGAGCGCTGGTGGTGCGCGGAGGCGGCCTCGCCGGTGGTGATGTCGACGGTGGCGAGGGCCTTGGGGACGGTCGCGATGGGCTTCATCGCGGCGCGCACCCGGAGCAGCTCGCCGGTGGACATGCCGCCTTCGGTGCCGCCGGAGCGGCCGGAGGTGCGGCGCAGTCCGTCGGCGGTGGCGACGATCTCGTCGTGGGCCTGGGAGCCGGGGACCCGGGCGAGGTCGAAGCCGTCTCCGAGTTCGACGCCCTTGATGGCCTGGATGCCCATGAGCGCGGCGGCGAGCCGGGCGTCGAGGCGGCGGTCCCAGTGGACGTGGGAGCCGAGTCCGACGGGGACGTCGTACGCGAGCACCTCGACGACTCCGCCGAGGGTGTCGCCGTCCTTGTGGGCCTGGTCGATCTCGGCGACCATCGCCTTGCTGGCGTCGGCGTCCAGGCAGCGCACCGGGTCGGCGTCGAGCCGCTCGACGTCGGCGGGGGTCGGGTAGACGCCCTTGGGGGCCTTGGCGGCGCCGAATTCGACGACGTGGGAGACGATCTCGATGCCCGCGGTCTCCTTGAGGTAGGAGCGGGCGACGGCGCCGAGGGCGACGCGGGCGGCGGTCTCGCGGGCGCTGGCGCGCTCCAGGATCGGCCGGGCCTCTTCGAGGCCGTACTTCTGCATTCCCGCGAGGTCGGCGTGGCCGGGCCGGGGGCGGGTCAGGGGTGCGTTACGGGCGAGCGCGGCCAGCTCGTCGGGGTCGACGGGGTCGGCCGCCATGACCTTCTCCCATTTGGGCCACTCGCTGTTGCCGACCATGATCGCGACCGGGGAGCCGAGGGTGAGCCCGTGCCGGACCCCGCCGATGAAGGTGATCTCGTCGCGCTCGAACTTCATCCGCGCGCCGCGGCCGTAGCCCAGGCGCCGGCGGGCGAGGTGGTCGGCCACCAGCTCCGTGGTGACCGGGACACCGGCGGGAAGTCCCTCCAGCGTCGCCACCAGTGCGGGTCCGTGCGATTCCCCCGCGGTCAGCCAACGCAACCTGCTCAACGGTGCTCCTCATGCTCGCGCCTCGAACTGCGGGCCCGGCCGGGTGCGCGGCACCGGCCCGCCCGCCACCGATCCTCCCATGTCCCGGGGGCGGCTCCGTGCCCGGTCCAGCAGTCGGACTCCGGGCCGGGGCCGCGGGAAGACCGCCCAGGGCGCCGGTCAGCGGGCGCGGAGGGCCCGTTCGCCCGCTTCGCGCATCGCGGCGAGCGGTGCGGGACTGCGGCCGGTCATCTGCTCGACCTGGAGGACGGCCTGGTGGACGAGGAGGTCGAGACCGCCGACGACGGCCCCGCCGCGTTCGGCCCAGCCGGCGGCGAGCGGGGTGGGCCAGGGGTCGTAGAGGACGTCGAAGAGGGTGCCGGGCCGTTCGGGGACCCGGTCCGCGAGGGCGTCGGCGGCCCCGGCGGGGGTGGTGGCGATCACCAGCGGGGCGTCCAGGGCCGCGGCGGCCCGCTCCCAGTCCTCGGTGCGGACGTCCAGGCCGAGGCGCTCGCCCCAGCCGCGCATCTCGGCGGCCCGGGCCGGTCCGCGGACGTACGCGGTGACGGGGCCTTCGCAGATCCGGGCGAGCGCGGCGAGCGCGGACGCGGCGGTGGCTCCCGCGCCCAGGACGGCCGCGGACGGTACGGCGGTGACGCCCCGCTCGCGCAGGGCGGCGACCATTCCGGGGATATCGGTGTTGTCACCGGTGAGGCGGCCCTCGCCGTCGCGTACGACGGTGTTGACGGCCTCCACCGAGGCCGCGGTGGGGCTGATGCCGTCGAGCAGGGGGATGATCGCCCGCTTGAGCGGCATGGTCAGCGAGAGCCCGGCCCAGTCGGCGTCGAGACCGCGGACGAAGCCCGGGAGCGCCGTCTCGTCGATCTCGAAGCGGTCGTACGTCCACTCCGCGAGCCCCAGCGCCGTGTAGGCGGCGCGGTGCAGGACGGGCGAGAGCGAATGGGCGATCGGCGACCCCAGGACCGCCGCGCGCCGCTTCGCCGTACCGTCCGTACGGCCGTCCTCCGCACCGCCGCGTCCTGGGGTCACGCTGATCAAGCCGGTCACTCCTGGTTCTTCTTCAGCTCCGCCAGATACCGCTGGCGGGCCCGTTCGTGGTCCTCGTGGGTCACCGAGAACACCGTCTCGTCCTCGGTCACCGAGACGAAGTAGTACCAGTCGCCTTCCGCCGGGTTCAACGTGGAGTTGATGGCGGCCGTGCCCGGGTTGCCGATCGGTCCGGGCGGCAGCCCCGTGATGCTGTAGGTGTTGTACGGGTGCTTGAACTTCCGGACCTTGTTGACGCTGCCGATGGCGAGCTTGCTCTCGCCCCGGGCGTAGTTGACGGTGGAGTCGAAGTCGAGCAGGCCGTTGGTCTCGGTGTTGTCCGGCTTGAGCCGGTTGTAGACGACCCGGGCGACCTTGTCGAAGTCCTCCTTGTACTTGCCCTCGGCCTGCACCAGGCTGGCGACGGTGACGAGCTGGAGGGGGTTCTTCAGACCGAGTCCGGCGGCCTTCCCGACCACGTCGGCCTTGGTGTACTCCTCGTTGGCGCGGGCGACCATCTTCTTGAGGACGGCCTCGGGCTTCATGCCCTTGGCGGCGGGGTAGGAGGCCGGGAAGAGGAAGCCTTCCAGCGGATCCTGGATATCGGGTCCGCCCTTGGCCCAGGCGGGCAGTCCGAGCTTGCCGGACTGCTCCTTGGCCGTTGTGGCGGTGGTGCCCGCCTTGAGGCTGAGGCGTTTGTCGATCAGGGCGTAGATCTCGGCGTTCCGCTTGCCCTCGGGGATGATCATGTTGCTGCTGCTGCGCGGGTCGAGCATCGCCTTGACCGCGTTGGCGCCGGACATCTCCTTGGCGAGGGTGTAGACACCGGCCTGGATGCCCTTGGCACGCTGATTGCTGTTGGCGGCGGAGACGAAGGCCCCGGAGCTCTTGACGACGCCCTGCTGCTTCAGGATGCGGCCGATCTCCGCCAGTCCGGCGCCCTGGGGGATCTCGACGACGACGGAGCCGCTGCCGGCGCCGCTGTAGTCGGGGGCGGAGCCGAACTGGCCCTGCCAGAACTGGTAGCCGAAGTACGAGACGCCGCCGAGGCCGCTGAGCAGTACCGCGGAGACCACCAGGCAGGCGCAGCCGTTGCGGCTCTTCTTCTTGGGGCGGCCCCGGCGCTCGCCGTCGCCCGCTCCGTCGCCGCCGCGGCGGCGGGAGGTCCGGGAGGCGGCCGGATCGTCGTCGTCCGCGGCACTGTCGTCGCGGTCTTCGCCGTCACCGGTGAAGAAGGGGTGCTTCTCCTCCTCGGGGGCCTCGGCGTCCCAGGCCCCTTCCCGGGCCTCGGGCTCGGCGGGGCGCCGCCCGGGGGGCTGCGGCGGGGGGTAGGCGTCGGGGGTGGCGTAGTGGTCGGCCTCGGCGTGGTCCTGGTAGCCGGGGACGGGCCCGCTGTAGGTGTCGGCGGGGTTGGCGGCGTATCTGTCGCCGGGTGCGGCTCCGTAGGCGATCCCGGGGTCGGCCGGATGCGGCGCCTGCCCCTGCTGCGGGGCGTGCTGGTGGTGCGCCTGCTGCTGCGGCTCTCCGCCCTGGTGCTGCGGCTGGTGCGGGTGCCCGCCGTGGCCCTGGTGCGGGTACTGCGGGTCCTGCGGCTGCTGCTGGGAGTACGCTCCCCCGTCCCACTGGGCGTGCCCGCCCTGGGTGCCGTCGCCCGTGCCGTACGCCGGCTGCCCGCCGTCGTACTGCTGCTGGTGCTGCTGCTGGTCACCGGGGTGGTAGTACTGCCCGCCGGGTTGCTGCGGGTACTGCTGCTGGTACGGGTCGTGTACCTGCTGCTGGTTCTGCTGCTGGGCCTGCTGCTGGTACGGGTCCTGGACTCCGTAGGCCTGCTGCGGCCCGCCCGGGTGCTGCTGGTACTGCTGCTGACCGCCGGCGTAGGGATCATGGCCGGAAACGGACTGCGGTCCCTGCCCCTGGTCGCCGTAGAGCGGGTCGTCGGGGTGCCACGGTTCGGAGCCGGGGCCCCGGCCATACTCAGTCATTGATCCCCTAGGGCCGCGAGTCGGGCGGGTGTACGTCCCGCTGTACGGTTCAGTGCGGCAGCCGTTCGAATAAGCCGCCCGATGGCGCGGAACGTTACCGTATCGCGATCAGACAATCCCTTCGACGCTCTCACCGGGGGGTGCTCCCGACGCCCGTTCGGACTCCAGCGCGTTCTGGAGGATCACCACGGCGGCCGCCTGGTCGATGAAGGAACGGCCCTTTTTGGCCGTCACTCCCGCGGCCCGCAGACCCTGTCCGGCGGTGACCGTCGTCATCCGCTCGTCGACGAGCCGCACCGGTACGGGGGCGATGCCCCGCGCCAGCTCCCGGGCGAAGGTCCGGACCTTGCCCGCGGCCGGGCCCTCCTGCCCGTTGAGGGAGCGGGGCAGCCCGACGACGACCTCGATGGGTTCGTACTCCTCGACGAGTGCGCGCAGCCGCCGGTGGGCGGCCGGGACATCGCGTCCCGGCACGGTCTCCACCGGGGTGGCGAGGACCCCGTCGGGGTCGCACGAGGCGACCCCGATGCGGGCGTCCCCGACGTCGATCGCGAGGCGGCGTCCGCGTCTCACGAGACCTCGGCCACCAGGCGCTCGACGGCGGCGACGGCGTCGTCCACGGCGTCCGGGTTCTGGCCGCCGCCCTGGGCGACGTCCGGCTTTCCGCCGCCTCCGCCACCGAGGGTCTTGGCGGCGGTACGGACCAGCTCACCGGCCTTGAGCCCGCGCTCCCTGGCGGCCTCGTTGGTGGCGATGACGGTCAGCGGACGGCCGCCCGCGACCGCGAAGAGGGCGACGACGGCCGGCCGGTCGCCGGGGATCCGGCCACGGACGTCGAGGACCAGCTTGCGCAGGTCGTCGGCGGTGGTGCCGTCCGGCACCCGTCCGGTGACCAGGGCGGTGCCCCGGACGTCCTGGGCGCCCGCGGCGAGCCCGGCGGCGGCGGCCAGCACCTTCTCCGCGCGGAACTTCTCGATCTCCTTCTCGGCGTCCTTGAGCTTGGCGAGCATGCCGGAGATCTTCTCGGGCAGCTCCTCGGGACGGCCCTTGACCAGCTCCTGGAGCTGGGCGACGACCGTGTGCTCCCGGGCCAGGAAGTTGTAGGCGTCGACGCCCACCAGGGCCTCGATCCGGCGCACGCCGGAGCCGATGGAGGACTCCCCGAGCAGCTTCACCAGTCCGAGCTGGGAGGTGTTGCCGACATGCGTACCGCCGCACAGCTCCTTGGAGAAGTCACCGATGGTGACGACCCGGACCCGCTCGCCGTACTTCTCGCCGAACTCGGCGATGGCGCCGGCCTTCTTGGCCTCCTCCAGGCTCATGACCTCGGCCTGGACGTCCAGCTCGCGGGAGAGGACCTCGTTGATCCGCTGCTCGACGTCGGTGAGGACGGTGCCGGGGACGGCGGCCGGGGAGCCGAAGTCGAAGCGGAAGCGGCCCGGGGAGTTCTCGGAGCCGGCCTGGGCGGCGGTGGGGCCCAGGGCGTCGCGCAGGGCCTGGTGGGTGAGGTGGGTGGCGCTGTGGGCGCGGGCGATGGCCCGGCGCCGCCTGGCGTCGATGGCGGCGTGGGCGGAGGCGCCCACGGTGACCTCGCCGACCTGGACCGAACCCTTGTGCACGGAGACTCCGGGCACCGGCTGCTGGACGTCGCGGACCTCGATCACGGCGCCGGAGTCGAGCCGGATCCGGCCCTGGTCGGCCAGCTGGCCGCCGCCCTCGGCGTAGAACGGGGTGCGGTCGAGGACGACCTCGACCTCGTCGCCCTCGACGGCGGCGGGCGACGGTACGCCGTCGACGAGCAGACCGACGACGGTCGCCTCGCCCTCGTTGGTGACATAGCCGGTGAACTCGGTGGTGCCCGAGGTGTCGGCGACCTCACGGTAGGCGGAGAGGTCGGCGTGGCCCGTCTTCTTGGACCGGGCGTCGGCCTTGGCGCGCTCCCGCTGTTCCTTCATCAGGCGGCGGAAGCCCTCCTCGTCCACGGAGAGGCCCTGTTCGGCGGCCATCTCCAGGGTGAGGTCGATGGGGAAGCCCCAGGTGTCGTGGAGGAGGAACGCCTTGTCGCCGGCGAGGACGGCGGAACCGGCCTGCTTGGCCTCGGTCACGGCGCCGTCGAGGACGTTGGTGCCGGCGTTGAGGGTCTTGAGGAAGCGGGCCTCCTCGGCGAGGGCGACGGCCTCGATCCGGCTGCGGTCCGTGATCAGCTCGGGGTACTGCTGCCCCATGGTCCGGATGACCACGTCGGCCAGCGCGGCGACGACCGGGCCGGTGGCGCCGAGCAGGCGCATATTGCGGATGGCGCGGCGCATGATGCGGCGCAGCACATAGCCGCGGCCCTCGTTGCCGGGGGTGACACCGTCACCGATGAGCATCACCGAGGTGCGGATGTGGTCGGCGACCACGCGCAGGGAGACGTCGGACGTGTGCTCGGCGCCGTACCGCACACCGGTCAGCTCGGTGGCCTTGTCCATGACGACCCGGAGCGTGTCCGTCTCGTACATGTTCTGCACGCCCTGGAGGATCATGGCAAGCCGTTCGAGACCGAGGCCGGTGTCGATGTTCTTGGAGGGCAGCTCCCCGAGGATCGGGAAGTCCTCCTTGCCCTGGCCCGGGCCGCGCTCGTACTGCATGAAGACCAGGTTCCAGATCTCCACGTACCGCTCGTCGTTGACGGCGGGGCCGCCCTCCTCGCCGAACTCCGGACCGCGGTCGTAGTTGATCTCGGAGCAGGGGCCGCAGGGGCCGGGGACGCCCATCGACCAGAAGTTGGGGCCCATGCCGAGGCGCTGGATGCGCTCGGCGGGCACACCGATGACGTCGCGCCAGACCTGCTCGGCCTCGTCGTCCTCCTTGTAGACGGTGATCCACAGCTTCTCGGGGTCGAGGCCGTAGCCGCCCTTGTCCTGGGGCGCGGTGAGCAGCTCCCAGGCGTACTTGATGGCGCCTTCCTTGAAGTAGTCGCCGAAGGAGAAGTTGCCGCACATCTGGAAGAAGGTGCCGTGCCGGGTGGTCTTGCCGACCTCTTCGATGTCCGGGGTGCGGACGCACTTCTGCACGCTGGTGGCGCGCGGGGCGGGCGGGCGGCTCTCCCCGAGGAAGTACGGCTTGAACGGCACCATGCCCGCGTTGACCAGCAGCAGAGTCGGGTCGTCCGCGATGAGCGACGCGGAGGGCACGACGGTGTGCCCGCGCTCCTCGAAGAAGCTCAGCCAGCGGCGGCGGATCTCAGCCGACTCCATCAGTGGTCCTCATTCCGGTTGTACGAAGTGTGGGGGCGGTTCGGGTGGGCGGCGCGGGGGCCGCGGGCGGGGCCGCCGAGTGCGGGGCGGGCCCGCTGGGCGGGCAGTTCGGTACCGGGCGGCGTGCTGGTGCCCAGTGCCTCGCCCAACTCCTCCTCGCGCTGGATCATTCCGGCGCGGACGTCGAGGGCGAACTCCCGCAGCCGGTGGCCCGCGTCGACCGCGCGGCCCGCGGCCTGTGCGGCGAGGCTCTCGGGGGTGAGCTGCTGGATCTTGCGGTTGACCTTGGTGGTCGCCCAGACGCCTGCTGCGGCGCCCGCGGTGAACCAGAAGGTGCGGCGGAACATCGTGCCTCAGCCCTTTCCGCCCCAGCGGCCGCGCCCACCGCGCGCCGGGGGCACCGTACGTCCGACGACCACCGTGCGGGCGGCGCGACCGCGGCGCGGGGCGCGCTCCTCCCCTGCCTCGCCGGAGGTGCGGCCCATCGCCTTGCGCACGCCGTACCCGAAGGCGGCGACCTTGACCAGCGGGCCGCCGAAGGTGGAGGCGACCGTGGTGGAGAGTGCGGAGGCGTTGGAGGTGACCTCCTGGACGTCCGTGGCGATGGCGTCCACGCGGTCCAGCTGGGTCTGCGCGGAGCGCACGGTCGCGGAGGCGTCGGTGAGCAGGGGCACCGCCCGCTCGGTCACCTCGGTCACGAGCCGGGTGGTCGCCCTGAGCGTCTGGGCCAGCCTCACCAGCACCACGGCGAGGAAGGAGACCAGGATCGCCCAGAAGACGGCCACCAGGATCCCGGCCACCTCTCCACCGGTCACACTGCACCGCTTCCTGCTCGTCCGGTTGTCCCCCGGGGACCCGGGGATACGTCCTTCCGAGCCTATCGCGATCCCGGTGGGCCCCCTACCGCATTCCGGGGCCCCTCGGGTACGCGAAGGCCCGTCGTACTCCCGCCGCGAACGGCAGGGGTACGACGGGCCGGGCGCATGCCTGCACCGGGTGCCCGGGAGGCTTCCCGGGCGCGGTGGATCAGCGGGCGTAGTACTCGACGACGAGCTGCTCGTCGCAGATGACCGGGATTTCCTTGCGGTTCGGGTCGCGGTCCAGGCGGAACGCCAGCGCCTTCAGGTTGACCTGGAGGTAGCGCGGGGTCTCGCCGTCGGCGGCGAAGCCACCCTCACGCGCGACCTGGAACAGCGCCTTCTCACGGGAGCGCTCGCGCACCGTGATGACGTCGTCCGGGCGGACGCGGAACGACGGCTTGTCGACCTTGCCGCCGTTGACCTCGATGTGGCCGTGGACGACCATCTGACGGGCCTGGTAGATGGTGCGGGCGATGCCCGAACGCAGCACCAGGGCGTCCAGACGACGCTCCAGCTCGACGACCAGCGCCTCGCCGGTCTTGCCCTCGGCCTTGCGGGCGCGGTCGTAGGCGCGCGCCATCTGCCGCTCGCTGATGTCGTACTGAGCGCGCAGGCGCTGCTTCTCCATCAGACGGACCTTGTAGTCCGAGTTCTGCTTGCGGCCACGGCCGTGCTCGCCCGGCGGGTACGGACGGGCCTCGAAGTACTTGACGGCCTTCGGCGTCAGCGCAATACCGAGCGCACGGGACTTCTTGACCTTGGGACGCGACTGGTTAGGCACGTTCTCCAGACCTCCGATATAGGTTAGGTTAGGCTCACCTTACTCAAGGAGATCGCATGTCTCGCCCTGGGAACACCAAGCGCATCGCGGACAGCACAAAAGACGTCGACCCCGCTGCTGCGGGTGTCGAGGCGACGGAGGTCCGATCAGCTCATGGTCAGCCGCGTCCCAGCGGACTTGAATCCGCCCGGATGCCGTCAGCAGCCGAGCGCACACGAACTCTCGTACAGGGTACATGCTCCGCGGTGCTGCTCGTCACGGGCCTGGAGACCGCCCGTTCGGAGCAGCTCATGCCGTCCGCCCGCGCGGTGGGTCCCGACGGCGAGGTCTTCCTGCTGCTGCCGGCCGACTCCCCCGCCGTACGGGCCGCCGCCCACGCCCAGGACGACGAGCTCAGCGCCGTACTGGAGATCACCGATGTGGCGCCGGTCTCCGTCCCGCACCGGATCCGCGGCCGGGCCTGGGTCTCCGGCTGGCTGACCACGACGCCGGGGGCGGCCGATCCGGGCACCGCGATGCTGCGGCTGGAGGTCGGCGAGCTGCGGGTGGACGATCTGTGGGGCACCGCCCCGGTCGACCCCGACGACTTCGCGCGGGCCGATCCCGATCCGCTCGCCGGTCACGAGGCCGAACTGCTCCAGCATCTCCACGCGGCGCACGGACCGCAGATGCAGGAGCTGTGCGGACTGCTCGGGGAGCGCGCCGCCGCGCTGTCCGGTCCGGACGGCGAAGGGCCCGCGCCCCGGGCGATCCCGCTGGCCCTGGACCGCTTCGGGCTGCGGGTGCGGTTCGCCGGGAGCCACTGCTTCGACGCCCGCTTCGACTTCCCCGAGCCCGTACGCGATATCACCGGGCTGCGCCGGGCCATGCACACGCTCTTCGAGGCGGCCGCGCACTGAGTCCGCTCCCGGCGGATCCGGCGGCGGCCGCGGCTCAGCCGCCGCGCAGCCGCTCCCGCACCTTCTCCACCACGTCCGCGTAGCGGGCCTCGGCCCCGTACCGCGTGGGCTCGTAGTACCGCTTGCCGTGGAGGGCGTCCGGCGCGTACTGCTGGGCGGCGATGGCGCCGGGGACGTCGTGCGGATAGACATAGCCCTGGGCATGCCCCAGCGCCGCCGCCCCCTTGTAGTGGCCGTCCCGCAGATGGGCCGGTACGGAACCGGCAAGACCGGCCCGGACGTCGGCCAGCGCCGCCCCGATCGCCGTCGTCGCGGTGTTCGACTTGGGTGCCAGCGCCAGCGCGATCGTGGCATGGCTGAGGGTGAGCGCGGCCTCGGGGAACCCGATCATCGCCACGGCCTGGGCGGCGGCCACCGCCAGCGGCAGCGCGGTGGGGTCGGCCAGTCCGATGTCCTCGCTGGCCGAGATCATCAGCCGCCGGGCGATGAACCGGGGGTCCTCACCCGCGTCGATCATCCGGGCCAGATAGTGCAGCGCGGCGTCCACGTCCGATCCGCGGATGGATTTGATCAGCGCGCTCGCCACGTCGTAGTGCTGGTCGCCGTCGCGGTCGTAGGTCACCGCGGCCCGGTCCACCGTCTCCTCGACCGTGGCCAGGGTGATCTCCGCCTCACCCTTGTCGAGCGCGGCACCCGCGGCGGCCTCCAGAGCCGTCAGGGCCCGGCGCGCGTCACCGCCCGCGACCCGCAGCAGATGCGCCTCGGCGTCCTCGGGCAGCGTCACCGCACCGCCGAGCCCGCGCTCCTCCCCCAGCGCCCGCCGCAGCAGATCCCGCAGATCGTCGTCGGTCAGCGGCTCCAGCGTCAGCAGCAGCGAGCGGGAGAGCAGCGGGGAGATCACCGAGAAGTAGGGGTTCTCGGTGGTGGCGGCGATCAGGGTGACCCAGCGGTTCTCCACGGCGGGCAGCAGGGAGTCCTGCTGGGCCTTGGAGAAGCGGTGGATCTCGTCGAGGAAGAGGACGGTCTCCTTGCCGAAGCCGCCCGCCGCCCGGCGGGCGCCCTCGATCACCGCCCGCACCTCCTTGACGCCCGCGGTGATCGCCGACAGCTCGACGAAGCGCTTCTCGGTCGCCCGGGAGACCACGTACGCCAGGGTCGTCTTCCCGATGCCCGGCGGCCCCCAGAGGATCACCGACGAGGCACCGGCAGGGCTCCCCCCGCTCTCGCCCACGAGCCTGCGGAGCGGGGAGCCGGGCCGCAGCAGATGGCGCTGCCCGACGACCTCGTCGAGGGTGCGCGGACGCATCCGCACGGCGAGGGGGCCGGCGGACGGATCCTTCTCCAGTCGTTCTTCGGCGGCGGCGGTAAAGAGGTCGGGCTCCACACGGGAAGCCTATGCCAGACCACCGACAGCGCCCCCGGCCGGCCGAAGGCGCGGGCTGTCGGGGGCGCGGGCTGCGGGAGCGCAGGGGATCAGCTGGTCCAGAAGTCCCACCAGCGGGTCAGGATCAGCATGCCGATGATCCCGATCCACAGCACCGGCGGCATCCAGTGGAACTCCAGCAGACCGCTGCGCAGCCCCTCGGGCACCTTGACGAGCCGGTGCCGGACGTTGTGCACGGTGACGTAGCAGAACATCACGATCGTGGCGGCCCAGGCGAGGGAGCACCACAGGCAGAGCGAACCGATGTTGTACAGCGACTGGTACATCAGCCACATGCAGAAACCGGCGCCGAAGAGGGTGCCGGCGTTCAGCCCCAGCCAGTACCAGCGCTGGTAGCGGGCGCCCGCGAGCAGTCCGACGCCGATGGCGATCACCATGGAGTACGTGACCAGCCCCAGCATCGGGTTGGGGAAGCCGAAGACCGACGCCTGTTCGCTCTTCATGATGTTGCCGCAGGAGACCACCGGGTTGAGGCTGCACCCGGGGGTGAAGGACGGGTCCTCCAGCAGTTTGAACTTGTCGAGCGTGATCACCCAGGCGGCGAGCAGCCCCGCCGCGCCCGTGATGATCAGCAGCCAGGCAAAGGGGCGGCTGCCGCCGATCCCTTCCCGGGCACCGCCGGTCCCGGTCTCCTCGTCCGCGATCACGTCGTCCACCGCCACAGTCGCCATAAAGATCTCGCCGCTTCCCTCGCTCCGGGCCCGCTCGGGCACGCGTCATTGTGCCGCACGGTCCTGTGAGCCCGGCGTCCGGCGGACGGTACGACCGTCCCTCCGTCAGGGCCGGTCGTATCGGTCCACCGGCCCTGCGGCGGGGCCGGGGCCCGGACGGAACACGGGGTGCCCGGGACCGATCGCTGTCCGCGGCAAGGGGGCGGAAGGGCCCCGACCTGCGGATCCACCGGGGCGATACGGCCCGCGCGCCCGGCCGGGACGGTACGGGACCCGGCGTCACGGTGGGGGTGCCGAGGGCCCCGCAGCGGCGGGACGGGGGCGGGAGGGGGAGTTTCCGGTCCCGGTCCGGCGGCCGGAAACCGCCGTCGGCGGTCTCGAATCGGCGTCGTCCGGCCGGATGAGCCGGCTCCCGCCGCGTTGACGCCGGGAGCCGGTCACACCATGAAAAGGCCCGCCCGGAGGCCGGGGCTCAGGACAGACGGGCGCGGAGGACGTCGGTGACGTCCGACAGGGGGACGGGGGTCTGCTCGCCGGACTCCATGTCCTTGAGCTGGACATGGCCCTCGGCCAGATCCCGGTCACCGGCGACGATCGTGAAGCGCGCCCCGCTGCGGTTCGCTGCCTTCATCGAGCCCTTCAGCCCCCGGCCGCCGTACGAGAAGTCGGCGGCGATGCCCTCCTTGCGCAGCCGGGTCACCACACCGAACAGCACCCGGCGGGCCTCCTCGCCCACGGGGACCGCGTACACGCTGGTGGCGGGCGGGATGTCGAGGGTGACGCCCTCGGCCTCCAGCGCCAGCACCGTACGGTCCACCCCGAGGGCCCAGCCGACGGACGGCAGCGCGGGGCCGCCGATCATCTCGGAGAGGCCGTCGTAACGGCCGCCGCCGCCCACCGCGGACTGGGAGCCCAGACCGTCGTGGACGAACTCGAACGTGGTGCGGGTGTAGTAGTCGAGCCCGCGCACCAGCCGGTCGTCGTCCTCGAAGGCGACGCCCGCCTCCGCGAGCAGCTCCCGGACCTGCTTGTGGTAGGCCCGGCAGGCGTCGCAGAGGTGGTCCGCGAGCACCGGCGCCCCGGTGAGCTGCCGCTGCACCTCGGCGCGCTTGTCGTCGAGGACCCGCAGCGGGTTGATCTCGATCCGGCGGCGGGTCTCCTCGTCGAGGTCGAGACCGCGCAGGAAGGACTGGAGCGCCTCGCGGTAGACCGGCCGGCACTCCTTGTCTCCGAGGCTGTTGAGGAGGATGCGGAACTGGCGCAGCCCGAGGGAGCGGTACGCCTGGTCCGCCAGGATGATCAGCTCGGCGTCCAGCGCCGGGTCCTCGGCACCGATGGCCTCGGCACCGACCTGGGAGAAGTGGCGGTAGCGGCCCGCCTGGGGGCGCTCGTAGCGGTAGTACGAGCCCGAGTACCAGAGCTTCACGGGCAGCGCGCCCTGCTTGTGGAGGTTGGCCTCCAGCGCGGCCCGCAGGACCGACGCGGTGCCCTCGGGGCGCAGCGCCAGCCTGCTGCCGCCCTTGGTGGTGAGGGTGTACATCTCCTTGGTGACGATGTCGGTGGACTCACCGACACCGCGCGCGAAGAGTTCGACGTCCTCGAAGCCCGGGGTCTCGACATAGCCGTAGCCGGAGTTGCGCAGGGGCGCGGCGATCGCCTCGCGTACCGCGAGGAACGTCGCGGAGACGGGCGGCAGCAGGTCGTAGGTGCCCTTGGGGGCCTGGAAAGTACTCACGGCAGTTCTCTCGTCACATTCCTCGTCGGGGAGCTTCGCTGCTCCCCAGGCCGGCCGCCACGTCGCGCAGATACGGATTGGTGGCGCGCTCACGGCCGATGGTCGTCTGGGGGCCGTGTCCGGAGAGCACCACGGTCGAGTCGTCGAGCGGCAGGCAGACGCGTGCCAGCGATTCGAGCATCTCGGCGTGATCCCCGCCGGGCAGGTCGGTGCGTCCGATGGAGCCGGCGAACAGCAGATCGCCCGAGAAGAACACCGGCGGGACCTCACCGGCCTCGGGCAGCCCGAAGGTCACCGACCCCTTGGTATGGCCGGGCGCATGCGACACGGTCAGCTCCATACCGGCCAGGCTCAGCACCGAACCGTCGGTCAGCTCGTGCACGTCGGACGGCTCGCCCACGGTCAGCTCGCCCATCAGCTGCGTACCGAAGGAGCGGCCCAGCGCCTTCTCCGGGTCGCTCATCATGTAGCGGTCGGCCGGGTGGATCCACGCGGGCACGTCGTGCGCCCCGCAGACCGGGACCACCGAGGCCACATGGTCGATATGGCCGTGGGTGAGGACGACGGCGACGGGCTTCAGCCGGTGCTTGGCGACTGCCTCGGCCACACCGTCGGCGGCCTGGTGGCCGGGGTCGATGATCACGCACTCCTCGCCCGCGGCGGGGGCGACCAGATAGCAGTTGGTCCCCCAGGCCCCGGCCGGGAACCCGGCAATAAGCACGTATGTCCTCGCTGGATGGTCGGCGAAGTGGCCGGCGGAGTGCCGGACGGCACGGAATTGCGACAGGTCAGAGCCTACCGGCCCTGCTGCTCCCACAGCCAACCCGTATACGGTACGGGCACGCGCGGCACCAGGCTCGCGTGCCCGTACGGTGACCCGTGGAAGTACGGAACTACGGCAGTCCACGGCAGCCTGCGGCAATCACAGCACTCCGCGCAGCCCACACGACACCAGGGGTGCCGCGGACGGAGAAGGAGCGGACTCGGTGGTCAGCAGCGATCAGCGGCGGCGGCAGCTCGCCCGGGAGAAGTTCGAGCGTCAGCAGGAGCGCCGGGCGGCGGCCCGCAAGCGGCGGCAGCGCATCGGCGCGATCGCCGCCGCGGTGGTGTTGGTCCTGGTCGGCGGTGCGGTCGTGGCCGCGACCGTCGTCGACGGCAAGGACGACAAGGACAAGCAGACCGTGGCCGGGGACCAGAGCAACCCGTCGCAGAACGCGTCGCCGCCCGCCGACGAGCCCAAGGGGCCCGAGCCGAAGATGGCGATCGACGCCAAGGCGAAGTACACGATGGCCATGACGACCGACCAGGGCACCGTGTCGATCGGGATGGACGCGGCGAAGACGCCCCGCACGGTGAACTCGTTCAAGGCACTCGCCGACAAGGGCTACTTCAACAAGACCAAATGCCACCGGCTGACCACGGAAGGCATCTTCGTCCTCCAGTGCGGCGACCCCAAGGGCGACGGCACCGGCGGGCCCGGCTACAACATCCCCGACGAGAACCTGACCGCGCTGGGCAAGGCGGGCACCGACGGTTCGGTGTCCTACCCGGCGGGCACGGTCGCGATGGCCAACACCGGCCAGCCCAACTCCGGTGGCAGCCAGTTCTTCCTCGTGTACAAGGAAACCAGGCTCCCGCCCACGTACACGCCGTTCGGGACGATGGACGCGGCGAGCCTGAAGGCGGTCCAGAAGGTCGCGGCCGGCGGGGTCGAGGGCAACGCCAAGGACGGCGCGCCGAAGACGGCCGTCACCGTGGCGAAGGCGACCGTGACCAAGGGGTAACCGGCAGGCGGCGGTCCGTACCGCTCCGCCGCGCCGGTACGGCGGAGCGGGGCGTACCGGAAATGCGTGGGCGCCGAGTGCGGACAGCGCGCCGACCGGTCGCCTAGATTGGCGTTGTGCAGGGCGGGCGCGGCTCGCCCCTGGAAACTGTGGACGATGCCCGGGGTGAACTCCCTCGGTGGGCATCAGGTGGAGGAGGCGCTGTGAGCAGCGACCCGTGGGGCCGTGTCGACGAGACGGGCACCGTGTACGTGCGTACTGAAGACGGCGAGCAGGTCGTCGGATCGTGGCAGGCCGGGACCCCTGAGGAGGCCCTCGCCTATTTCGAGCGCAAGTACGAAGGCCTGGTCGTCGAGATTGATCTCCTCGAAAAGCGGGTGAAGACCACCGATCTGTCGGCCAAGGACGCCCAGACGGCCATCGACCATCTGCGGGTGCAGGTGTCCGAGCACCACGCCGTCGGTGACCTCGCCGCGCTCGGCCGGCGGCTCGACGCCCTGGTGGCGACGGTCGACCGGCGCCGCGAGGAGCGCAAGGTCCAGCGGGCCAAGCAGCACGACGAGGCCCGCAAGGCCAAGGAGGAGCTGGTCGCGGAGGCCGAGGAGCTGGCGGCCAGCGAGCAGTGGCGCGCCGCCGGGGAACGGCTGCGGGCCCTGGTCGACACCTGGAAGGGCCTGCCCCGGCTCGACCGGAAGTCGGACGACGAGCTGTGGCACCGCTTCTCGCACGCCCGCTCCGCCTTCTCCAAGCGGCGCAAGGCGCATTTCGCGTCCCTCGACGCCCAGCGCGAGGAGGCCCGCAAGACGAAGGAGGCGCTGGTCACCGAGGCCGAGTCGCTCTCCCACTCCACCGACTGGGGGGCCACGGCGGCCCGCTACCGCGAGCTGATGGCCGACTGGAAGGCCGCGGGCCGGGCCCAGCGCGAGGCCGAGGACGGTCTGTGGAACCGCTTCCGCGGCGCCCAGGACGTCTTCTTCGCCGCGCGCAGTGAGACCTTCGCCGAGCGGGACGCCGAGCAGACGGAGAACCTGAAGCTCAAGGAGGAGCTGGCGGCCGAGGCCGAGCAGCTGGTGCCGGTCACGGACCTGAAGGCCGCCCGGGCCGCGTTCCGGGGCATCAACGAGCGCTGGGAGGCCATCGGCCATGTGCCGAGGGACGCCCGGGCCCGGGTCGAAGGCCGGATGCACACGGTGGAGCGGGCCCTCCAGGAGTCCGAGGAGAACGAGTGGCGCCGGACGAACCCGGAGGCGCGGGCCCGCGCCGCGGGGCTGACCGGTCAGCTCCAGGCCGCCGTGGACAAGCTGCGTGACCAGATCGACACGGCGCGCGCGGCGGGCAACAACGCCAGGGCCGACAAGCTCACCAAGGAGCTGGAGGGCCGCCAGGCGCTGCTGGACCAGGCACTGAAGGGGCTCCAGGAGTTCGGGGGCTAGACCCTCAGGGGGTTGCTCGGTAACCGCGGCCTCCCGCCGATGTCGGCGGGGGGCCGCGGTTTCGCGTGCGCGGGCTTGGCGGTGCGACTACGTGCCTGCCGCAGCCGGTTGTGTGTCGGCTGCACACCGTGCGTGGCTCGGCGCGCAGTTCCTCGCGCCCCTGGGCTCCTCAACCCGGCGCTGCGGAAACGGTCAGCGCCCAGGCGCACTGGGGGACGAGGGCTTGGGGACGCGAGGAACTGCGCGAACGGCCCACGGCGGCGCGCGGCCGGCAAAGTACACCGGCCCCTACGGCGGAACTCCGGGGCGTCGAACCCGGGGCGGCCGAGCCCGCGGCGTCAGCCGCGTCGCGCCGAGGTGACCCGGTAGACGTCGTAGACGCCCTCCACGCCCCGTACCGCCTTCAGCACATGGCCGAGGTGCTTCGGGTCGCCCATCTCGAAGGTGAAGCGGGAGGTGGCGACCCGGTCGCGGGAGGTCTGTACGGCCGCGGACAGGATGTTGACGTGCTGGTCGGACAGGACCCGGGTCACGTCGGAGAGCAGCCGGGAGCGGTCGAGGGCCTCCACCTGGATGGCGACCAGGAAGACCGACGACTGGGTCGGCGCCCATTCGACGTCGAGGATCCGCTCCGGCTGCTGCGACAGCGAGTCGACGTTGACGCAGTCCGCCCGGTGGACGGAGACCCCGCTGCCGCGGGTGACGAAGCCGATGATCGGGTCGCCCGGCACCGGGGTGCAGCAGCGGGCCAGCTTCACCCAGACGTCCTCGACGCCCTTGACGACGACTCCGGGGTCGGCGTTGGAGCGCCGCTTGCCCCGCTTGGCCCGTGACGGCGGCGCGGAATCGTCGATCTCCTCGGTGGCCGCCTCCTCGCCGCCGAGCGCCGCGACCAGCTTCTGGACGACGCCCTGGGCGGCTACATGGCCTTCGCCGATGGCCGCGTACAGGGAGGAGATATCGGGGTAGCGCATCTCATGGGCGAGGGTGACCAGCGAGTCCCCGGTGAGGATGCGCTGGATCGGCAGGTTCTGCTTGCGCATGGCCCGGACGATGGCGTCCTTGCCCTGCTCGATGGCCTCGTCGCGGCGCTCCTTGGAGAACCAGGCGCGGATCTTGTTGCGGGCCCGGGGGGATTTGACGAAGCCCAGCCAGTCCCGGGACGGTCCGGCGCCCTCCGCCTTGGAGGTGAAGACCTCCACCAGATCGCCGTTGTCGAGGGTGGACTCCAGAGGGACGAGCCGTCCGTTGACCCGGGCGCCTATGGTGCGGTGGCCGACCTCGGTGTGGACCGCGTAGGCGAAGTCGACCGGGGTCGCGCCGGCGGGCAGCGCTATCACATCGCCCTTGGGCGTGAAGACGAAGACCTCGTTGCGGGAGAGGTCGAAGCGGAGCGACTCCAGGAACTCCGAGGGATCCTCGGTCTCCTTCTGCCAGTCGAGGAGCTGGCGCAGCCACGCCATGTCGTTGAGGTGGTCGTCCTTGCCGCCCTTGCGGGGAACGTCGGTACGGACCTTGGAGGCCCCGGCGACGGCCTCCTGCTTGTACTTCCAGTGGGCCGCGATGCCGTACTCGGCCCGGCGGTGCATGTCGAAGGTGCGGATCTGGAGTTCGACGGGCTTGCCGTTGGGCCCGATGACCGTCGTGTGAAGCGACTGGTACATGTTGAACTTCGGCATCGCGATGTAGTCCTTGAACCGGCCGGGGACCGGATTCCATCGCGCGTGGACGGTGCCGAGCGCCGCATAGCAGTCGCGGACGGTGTCGACGAGGACACGGATGCCGACCAGATCGTAGATCTCCGCGAAGTCACGGCCGCGGACGATCATCTTCTGGTAGACGCTGTAGTAGTGCTTGGGGCGGCCGGTGACGGTGGCCTTGATCCGGGCGGCCCGCAGATCGGACTGGACCTCGTCGGTCACTATGGCGAGGTACTCGTCGCGCTTGGGCGCCCGCTCCGCGACGAGCCGGACGATCTCGTCGTACATCTTGGGGTAGAGGATCGCGAAGGCGAGGTCCTCCAGCTCCCACTTGATGGTGTTCATGCCCAGCCGGTGGGCGAGCGGAGCGTAGATCTCCAGCGTCTCGCGGGCCTTCTTCTCCTGCTTCTCCCGCTTGAGAAAGCGCATGGTGCGCATGTTGTGCAGGCGGTCCGCGAGCTTGATGACCAGCACCCGGGGGTCCTTGGCCATGGCCACGACCATCTTGCGCACGGTCTCGGCCTGGGCCGCCTCGCCGAACTTCACCTTGTCGAGCTTGGTGACGCCGTCGACGAGGAGGGCGACCTGGTCGCCGAAGTCCCGGCGCAGGGTGTCGAGGCCGTACTCGGTGTCCTCGACGGTGTCGTGCAGCAGCCCGGCCATCAGGGTCGCCGGGTCCATGCCCAGCTCCGCGAGGATGGTGGTGACGGCCAGTGGATGGGTGATGTACGGGTCGCCGCTCTTGCGCTTCTGGCCCCGGTGCCAGCGCTCGGCGACCTGGTAGGCCTTTTCGATCTGCCGCAGCGTCGCCGTTTCGATCTTGGGGTCGTTGCTGCGGACGATCCGCAGCAGCGGTTCGAGGACGGGGTTGTACGGGGAGGACCGCTGGACGCCCAGCCGGGCGAGACGGGCCCGGACCCGGTTGGACGAGCCCCCGGAGCGGTTGGACGAGGCGGCGGGCGCGGGCGCCGGGCGGTTCGCCGGGGCAGGGCCGCGACGGCCGGACTGGGGCGCGGCAGGCCGTACGGGGGCGGCGCCCTGGGCCGGATTCGCGCCATTTCCGCTCGCACGGGCAGGGCCGGACCGGCCGGTGCGGGCATCGGGCGTCGGCTCGGCCGCGGCTGCGGCCGCCGCGGCCTTTTCGGCCTTCTGGCCGGGCTGTGCGGTGGCGGGACGGGCCTCGTCTGGCAAGAGAGCTCCTCGTGCGGTCCGGTTCCCCCGGGGCAGGTCCGGAGAGCCCATCGTATCCACCCGGCCCCGCGGATGCCCCCGAGGCTGAAAACAGACCCCTGGAGCCCGGCATTCCCGGGCTCCAGGGGTCTGGGGTGTCAGTCCCTGCTCAGAGGGCGAGCAGCGCCTCCAGCGGAGCGCCCCGCAGAACGGGCTCCAGCTTGCCCCGGCCGCCGAGGAAACCGAGCTCCATCAGGACCGCGACGCCCGCGACCTCCGCGCCGCCGCGGCGGATCAGCTCCGCCGCGGCACCCGCGGTACCGCCGGTCGCGAGGACGTCGTCGATGACCATGACCCGGTCGCCCGAATCCAGGTCCTCGGCGTGCACCTCGATCTCGGCGCTGCCGTATTCGAGGTCGTACGCCTGGGAGAGCGTCGCCCCGGGCAGCTTGCCCGCCTTGCGGACCGGGATGAAGCCGAGACCGGCCCGGACCGCGACCGGTGCGGCGAGGATGAACCCGCGCGCCTCCAGACCGACGACCTTGGTCGCCCCGTGCCGTACGCACAGCTCACTGAGCGCCTCGGTGAGCGCGGTGAACGCCGCCGGGTCGGCGAGCAGCGGGGTGATGTCCTTGAACACCACTCCGGGCTGGGGATGGTCGGGAACGTCACGGATCCGGCTGAGCAGCAGATCCCGGACGTCCGCGGGGGCGCCGGTCATCGGCGCCTGCCCGAGGAACGGCCCCGGCCGCGGCCCCGCTGCTCGACGACACCGGCCGGTCCGGCGGCAGCGACCGCCGCCTCACCCGGGACCGTGTCCTGCGGGTCACCGTCCTGCTCGGTCTGGTCGCCGTCCGCCTGCTCGCCCTTGGCCCGCTTGGCGAGGACCCGCTTGCGCAGGGCCTTCATCTGCGGGTCGTACTCCTTGAAGTCCGCAACCAGGGGGGTCGCGATGAAGATCGACGAGTACGCGCCGGCCGCGAGGCCGACGAAGAGGGAGAGCGAGATGTCGTTGAGCATGCCCGCGCCGAGGAAGCCGCCGCCGATGAAGAGCAGACCGGCGACCGGGAGCAGGGCGACGATGGTGGTGTTGATGGAGCGGACCAGGGTGCCGTTGAGGCTCCGGTTGGCCATCTCGCTGTAGGTGAAGCGGGTCTGCTTGGTGATGTCCTTCGACCCCTCCTTGAGACCGTCGAAGACGACGACGGTGTCGTAGAGGGAGTAGCCGAGGATGGTGAGCAGACCGATCACCGTACCCGGGGTGACCTCGAAGCCGACGAGCGCATAGACGCCGACGGTGATGGTGAGGTCGTGGATCAGGGCGATCAGTGCCGCCAGCGCCATTCTCCATTCGAAGGCGATGGCCAGATAGATCACCACCAGGACCATGAAGATCGCCAGACCGGTCCAGGCCTTGTTGGCGATCTGCTTGCCCCAGCTCGGACCGACCAGTTCGGCGCCGATCTTGTCGATGTCCATCTTCATATCGCGGGCCAGGTCGCTCTTGACCTGCGCGGCCTGGCTGGTGTTCAGCTCCGCGACCTGGATACGCATGGTGCCGTTGCCCAGCTTCTGGACGATGGCGGGGTGGCCGGAGGCCTCTTCCGCGTACTCCCGGGCGTCGGTGACGGACACCTTGGTGCTCGGGGTGGTGAAGACGGCACCACCCTTGAACTCGATGCCCATGTTCAGACCCCGGATCGCGACACCGGCGATGGCCGCGATGGTGATCAGGATCGAAACGGCGTACCAGAACTTGCGGTGGCGGACGAAGTCATAACCGATCTCGCCGCGGTAGAGCCTGGCGCCGATGGTGCCGAGACGCGACATGCTCACGCCTCCTTCGGTTCGGTGGGGGCGGTGGTACGGCGGGAGCGGCGCAGCGGGGGCTTGGCGCCGAGGCGGGCCGGGTCGAGCCCGGACCACGGGTGGCCGTTGCCGAAGAACTTGGTCCGCGCCAGCAGCGTCATCAGCGGCTTGGTGAAGAAGAAGACCACGACGACGTCGAGCAGAGTGGTCAGGCCCAGGGTGAAGGCGAAGCCCTGCACCTTTCCGACCGTGACGGCGAAGAGCACCGCGGCGGCCAGGAAGGACACGAAGTCCGAGACCAGGATGGTGCGCCGGGCACGCGGCCAGGCCCGCTCGACCGCGGGGCGCAGCGTGCGGCCCTCGCGGATCTCGTCCCTTATCCGTTCGAAGTAGACGATGAACGAGTCGGCGGTAATACCGATGGCGACGATGGCGCCACAGACGGCCGGCAGGTTCAGCGCGAAGCCGATACCGGGGCCGAGCAGGGACATCAGGGAGTAGGTCAGGACCGCGGAGGCCAGCAGGCTGAGGATCGCGACGATCGACAGACCGCGGTAGTAGACCACCAGGTAGATGATGACCAGCGCCAGGCCAATGGCGCCCGCGATCAGACCGGCCCGCAGCTGCTCGCCACCGAGGGCGGCGCTGACGGTGTCGACGCTCTGCTCCTCGAAGCTCAGCGGCAGGGCACCGTAGGACAGGATGTTGCCCAGGCTCTGGGCGGAATCCCGGTCGAAGCTGCCGGAGATCTCGGCGTTGGCGCTGAGGGTCTGCTGCACGCTCGGGGCCGACATCACTTCACCGTCGAGCACGATGGCGAACTGGTTCAGCGGCGCTTGCTGCTGGGACAGCTTGGAGGTGATCTTCTCGAACTTCTTCGAGCCGGACTTCGTGAAGTCCATGGTGACGATCCACATACCGCGCTGCTGGTCGAGCTGGCCCTTGGCCTCGTCGACGTCCTTGCCGTCCACCTCGGCCGGGCCGAGGATGTACTTCTCCCACTGGTCCGCGCTGTTCTTGCCGCAGGCCACGATCGTGTCCTCGGGCTTGACGTTCTCGTTGAGCGCGCTGCGCTCCTCGGGCTTGGTGCAGTTCAGCGCGGTGAACCGCTGCTCCAGATCCGAGGCCGCCGGGGTGCTGGGGGCCGGGGTCTTCGCCGCGGCTTCCTTGTCGGCGGGCTTGTCCGCGGGCTTGTCTGCGGGCTTGTCTGCGGAGTCGGCCGCCGGGGAGCCGGACGTACCGGGCGACGGCGCCTTCAGACCCTCGGTGACGGCCCGGCCCTGCGCGGTGGCATCGGGGCTGGCCTTCGGAGGCGGGCTCGCCTTGCCGTCGCCCTTCCCCTTGTCCGCGGTCCCGGTGGAGGCCGAGGAGCTGGGCGAGGGTGCGGGGGTCTCCTGCTTGACCGGTCCGCCCGCAGCAACGTTCAGCACCGGCCGGAAGTAGAGCTGAGCGGTCGTACCGACCTGCTTGCGCGCCTCTTCCGAGTTCGTCCCCTTGGGGATGTTCACGACGATGTTGGACGAGCCCTGGGTCTGGACCTCGGCCTCGGAGACACCGAGACCGTTGACACGGCGCTCGATGATGCCGACCGCCGTGTTCATGTTGGTCTCGTTGACCGCGTTTTCCTTGCCGGGCTCGGCCTTGGCCTTCAGCGTGATCGTCGTACCGCCGGCCAGGTCGATGCCCAGCCGTGGGCTGGTGTCACCGGACAAGAACATGCCGCCGGTCAGCGCGGCCATGACGATCAGGATGAACGCCAGGGTGCGTCCTGGCTTCCCCTGAGCCCCCGTGGGCCTTCGGCCCCTCTTCGGTGCTGCCACCTTCTCGATTCTCCCTGTCCAACCGTCCCGCGCCGGGTGTGCGACGGGGCGGCCACGAAGTGTTGTGGGGCCCAGCCCCCCGCAGAAGTCAACACGGTCACGGGACCGCCGGGCACCCCTTGTGCCCGGCGGTCCCGGTGATGGCTACTTCTCGCCGTTCGCCTTGCCGTCCTTGGACGGTGCGGCGTCCTCCGGAGCGGCTTCGGCGGCGGTGTCCGCTTCGGCGTCCTTGCCGGCCTCCGGCTTCTTGCCGAGGTCGATCTTGGCGTCCCCGGCGGGCTCGTCGGCCTCGGTCAGCGACGAGGCGTCGTCCGGCACGGCCGGCAGCTCCTCGTCGGCCGCGGCCGCTTCGGGGTCGTCGCCGTGGACGATGTGGTTGTACTCCTCGTCCGAGAGGACCGCGCCGATGGCGTTCTTCGCATAGACGGCGTAGATGCCGGGGGCGACCTCAAGGAGCACGGTTTCGTCGTGGAGCTCCTTGACGGTGGCGTACATGCCCCCGATCGTGCGGACCCCGGTGCCGGGCTGCATGGAGTCGCGCATCTCCGCCGCCTGCTGCTGCTTCTTCTTGGCGGAGCGGGTCATCAGGAACATGGCCCCGATGAGCACGACGAAGGGGAGGAAGGTCAGGAGACTCACGGGAAGAAACTTCCTTCACACGACCGCGTGGATTGTGGCGGCCTATCTACGGGGGGTGGGCGCGCCGACCTGAGAAGGGCGGCATCGGCGGAGTCTAGGCGAGTCCGCATGGATGGAACAACGCCCAGCATCCCACCGTAGTTCCTGGCAGGGACAGTATCCGCGCCGTCACGCCCCGAACAGGCCCTGTTGTCCGCTTGCGCCCGGGACCTGCGCGGGCGGGGTGAGACCGAGGTGCGCCCAGGCGGCGGGCGTCGCGATCCGGCCCCTGGGGGTGCGCGCCAGCAGTCCCTCACGGACGAGGAAGGGCTCGGCGACCTCCTCGACGGTCTCGCGCTCCTCCCCCACCGCCACGGCCAGGGTCGACAGGCCCACCGGTCCGCCGCCGAACAGTTTCAGCAGGGCCTTCAGTACGGCCCGGTCCAGCCGGTCGAGTCCGCGGCTGTCGACCTCGTACACCCCGAGGGCGACGGCCGCCACCTCGCGGTTGATCACGCCGTCGGCCTTGACCTGGGCATAGTCGCGGACCCGGCGCAGCAGCCGGTTGGCGATCCGGGGCGTGCCGCGGGAGCGTCCGGCGATCTCGGCGGCGCCCGCGGTGTCGATCTCCACGTCGAGTAGTTGCGCCGAACGGTGGATGACCCGCTCCAGCTCCGCGGGCTCGTAGAACTCCATATGCGCGGTGAAGCCGAAGCGGTCCCGCAGCGGGGGCGGCAGCAGTCCGGCCCTGGTGGTGGCGCCGACCAGGGTGAACGGGGGCAGCTCCAGCGGGATGGCGGTGGCGCCCGGGCCCTTGCCGACGATCACGTCGACCCGGAAGTCCTCCATCGCCATGTAGAGCATTTCCTCGGCGGGGCGGGACATCCGGTGGATCTCGTCGAGGAAGAGGACCTCGCCCTCCTGGAGGGAGGACAGTATCGCCGCGAGATCACCCGCGTGCTGGATGGCGGGGCCGGAGGTGATCCGGATCGGGGCCTGCATCTCCGTGGCGATGATCATGGAGAGGGTGGTCTTGCCGAGGCCGGGGGCGCCCGACAGCAGTACGTGGTCGGCCGTGGCGCCCCGGGCGAGGGCGGCCTTCAGCACCAGGTCGAGCTGCTCCCGTACCCGCTCCTGGCCGACGAACTCGGCCAGTGACTTCGGGCGCAGGGCCGCCTCGACGGCCTGGTCCTCGCCGTCGGCGGCCGCGGCGACCAGCCGGTCGCCCGCCGGGTCCGGGCCGTCCACGGGCGCGCCGTGGTCCCCGTACTCTCCGGACTCCCCGTGCTGCCCGTGCTCTCCGGGCTTCTGGTGGCCCCCGGCGGACCGGTCGCCGTCGTCGGAGGTGGTGTCGTACCGGTTCACTGCGCCTGTGCCTCGTGTCGTCGGGCGGCCGGGGCCGCGGTGGGTCGGATGCGCCCCGGCCGGGCCGGGGCCCGCCGGGCGGGGGTCATCGGGTCCGGTTGAGCGTCCGGAGCGCCGCCTTCAGCAGCGGGCCCACCGCGGGGGTGCCGCCCTCGGCCTCGGCCTGCGGGGCGACGGCCGCGACCGCCTCGTCGGCCTCCCGCGCCGCATAGCCCAGGCCGATGAGGGCCGTCTGCAGCTGGTCGCGCCAGGGCGGGGGCACCGCCGCTCCCCCGCCGCGGGCGGCGGGCGCGCCGACCGGGGCGCCGAGCCGGTCCTTCAGCTCCAGCAGCAGCTTCTGGGCGCCCCGCTTGCCGATCCCCGGGACCGCGATCAGCGCCTTCTCGTCGCCCGTGGCGACGGCGACGCGCAGGGCGTCGGGCGAGTGGACGGCGAGCATGGCCTGGGCGAGGCGGGGGCCGACCCCGCTCGCGGTCTGGAGCAGCTCGAACACCTGGCGTTCGTCCTCGTCCGCGAAGCCGTACAGCGTCAGGGAGTCCTCGCGGACGACGAGGGAGGTGGCGAGGGCCGCCTCCTCGCCGACGCGGAGGCGGGCGAGGGTGTCCGGCGTGCACTGGACGGCCATGCCGACGCCGCCGACCTCGATCACCGCGGTCGTGGGGGCGAGCGCGGCGACCTGGCCACGGACGGAGGCGATCATGCGGTACGGCCTTTCGGGGGCTGGGCGGAGGGGGCGGCGCGGTGCCGGGCGACGGCCTCCTGGAGGCGGTTCTGGGCGGGGCTGCGCCAGATATGGCAGATGGCGAGCGCCAGGGCGTCCGCGGCATCGGCCGGCTTGGGCGGGGCGGCGAGCCGCAGCAGCCGGGTCACCATGGCGCCGACCTGGTCCTTGTCGGCCCGGCCCGAGCCGGTGATCGCGGCCTTGACCTCGCTGGGCGTGTGCAGCACGACGGGGATGCCGCGGCGGGACGCGCAGAGCATGGCGACCGCGCTGGCCTGGGCGGTGCCCATCACCGTACGGACGTTGTGCTGGCTGAAGACCCGTTCGACGGCGACCCGTTCGGGGCGGTGCTCGTCGAGCCAGGCCTCGATGCCCTGCTCGATGGCGACGAGCCGGTCCCCGAGGTCGGCGTCGGGCGGGGTCCGGACGACGCCGACGCCGACCATGGTCAGCGGCCGGCCGGCGATTCCGTCCACCACGCCCACACCGCACCGGGTCAGCCCCGGGTCGACCCCCAGCACGCGCACGCCGCCCCCTCCTTCGGTCATCTGTTTGTGCAGGCTATCGGGCGGCACCGACATCGGACGCGAACAAGGGCGGGCCGGAGGGTGTTTCTCCCTCCGGCCCGCCCTTGTCAGCGGCGGATCAGATGTCGACCTTCGCCATGACCTCGTCGGAGACGTCGAAGTTGGCGAAGACGTTCTGCACGTCGTCGCTGTCCTCCAGGGCGTCGATCAGCTTGAAGATCTTCCGCGCGCCCTCCTCGTCCAGTTCGACCTGCATGGTCGGGACGAAGTTGGCCTCGGCGGAGTCGTAGTCGATGCCCTGCTCCTGGAGGGCGGTGCGGACCGCGACCAGGTCGGTGGCCTCGCTGAGCACCTCGAAGGACTCACCGAGGTCGTTGACCTCCTCGGCGCCCGCGTCCAGCACGGCACCCAGCACATCGTCCTCGGTCAGCTCGCCCTTGGGGACGATCACGACGCCCTTGCGGTGGAAGAGGTACGAGACGGAGCCCGGGTCGGCCATGGAGCCGCCGTTGCGGGTCATGGCGACACGCACGTCCGAGGCGGCACGGTTGCGGTTGTCGGTGAGGCACTCGATGAGCACCGCGACACCGTTGGGGCCGTAGCCCTCGTACATGATCGTCTCGTAGTCCGCGCCGCCCGCTTCGAGACCGGCGCCGCGCTTGAGAGCGGAGTCGATGTTCTTGTTGGGCACCGACTGCTTCTTCGCCTTCTGGATGGCGTCGAAGAGGGTCGGGTTGCCCTCCACATCGGCGCCGCCCATCCGGGCCGCGACCTCGATGTTCTTGATGAGCTTCGCGAAGAGTTTGCCGCGCTTGGCGTCGATCACGGCCTTCTTGTGCTTCGTCGTAGCCCATTTAGAGTGGCCGGACATCTGCCTGTCTCCTTCGCGTAACCCGTTGCTGCTGCTGTGCTGCTGTGCGCAGGCTGCGATCCTACCGGGATCCCTTCACCCGGCCGCGCGCACCATCTCCGTGAACAGCGCATGGACCCGGTGATCGCCGGTCAGCTCGGGGTGGAACGAGGTCGCGAGCGCACGGCCCTGGCGTACGGCGACGATATGGCCGCCGTGTTCGGCGAGGACCTCGACCTCCGCGCCCACGGACTCGACCCAGGGGGCGCGGATGAAGACGCCTTCCACGGGGCCGTCGATGCCGGTGACGTCCACCGCGGCCTCGAAGGACTCGTTCTGCCGGCCGAAGGCGTTCCGGCGGACGATCATGTCGATGCCGCCGATCGTCTCCTGGCCCGAGCGGGGGTCGAGGATCTTGTCGGCCAGCATGATCAGCCCGGCGCAGGTGCCGTAGACCGGCATTCCGGCGCGGACCCGCTCGCGCAGCGGCTCCAGTACGCCGAAGACGGTCGCCAGCTTGGACATGGTGGTGGACTCGCCGCCGGGGATCACCAGGGCGTCGACCTCGGCCAGTTCCTCGGGCCGCCGTACGGGCCTGGCCACGGCGTCCGCCGCGGCCAGGGCGATCAGATGCTCCCGTACATCGCCCTGGAGGGCGAGGACACCGATCAGCGGAGTGCTCACTACCAGCCCCGGTTGGCGTAGCGCTCGGCCTCGGGCAGGGTGTCGCAGTTGATGCCGACCATGGCCTCGCCCAGGTTGCGGGAGGCATCCGCGATGATCTTCGGGTCGTCGTAGAAGGTGGTGGCCTTCACGATGGCGGCGGCGCGCTTGGCCGGGTCGCCCGACTTGAAGATGCCGGAGCCGACGAAGACGCCCTCGGCGCCGAGCTGGCGCATCAGCGCGGCGTCGGCGGGGGTGGCGACACCACCGGCGGAGAAGAGGACGACGGGCAGCTTGCCCAGCTCGGCGGCCTCCTTCACCAGCTCGTACGGGGCGCGAAGCTCCTTCGCCGCGGCGTACAGCTCGTTGTTGTCGTAGCCGCGGAGCCGGGCGATCTCGTTCTTGATCTGGCGGAGGTGGCGGACGGCCTCGACGACGTTGCCGGTGCCGGCCTCGCCCTTGGAGCGGATCATCGCGGCGCCCTCGGCGATCCGGCGCAGCGCCTCACCCAGGTTGGTGGCGCCGCAGACGAACGGCGTGGTGAAGGCCCACTTGTCGGAGTGGTTGACCTCGTCGGCGGGGGTCAGCACCTCCGACTCGTCGATGTAGTCGACCCCGAGGGACTGGAGGACCTGCGCCTCGACGAAGTGTCCGATGCGGGACTTCGCCATCACCGGGATGGAGACCGCTTCGATGATCTCTTCGATCATGTTGGGGTCGGACATCCGGGCGACTCCGCCGTCCTTGCGGATATCGGCGGGGACCCGCTCCAGGGCCATGACGGCGACGGCGCCCGCGTCTTCGGCGATCTTCGCCTGCTCGGCGTTGACCACGTCCATGATGACGCCGCCCTTGAGCTGCTCGGCCATACCGCGCTTCACGCGGGCGGTGCCGGTCGCGGGGGCGTCGGACTGCGGGGTGCTGGAGAGCGTGCTGGACACGGAGACCTCACTCGATGACGGATTGCTGCAATGGGCGCGAACCGCGGGACGGTCGCGACAACGATGGAACAACCCGGGATCAGGCCACGACAAGGGCCAATGAGGAGCCGGTGGATCGTTTTAGCTGGTCAGCCGGGCGGGCAGCCGCCGGGGCCGGAGTACGTCAGCTGCCGGGCCGGTCGGCGAGCGCGGTCGGCGGTGCGTCGTCCATCTCGAAGGCGAGCGGGAACGGGGCGTGCCCGGCGAGCCGGAACCAGCGCACCTTGCGGTGGCGGCGCAGGGCGCGGGCGGCGCGTACGGCGTCGTTGTGGAAGCGCCGGGCCATGGGCACCCGGCGTACCGCATGCGCCAGTTCGTCGGCGGCCTCCTCCCCGCCGGGGACCTCGCGCACGGCTTCCATCTGCGCAGGCTCCTCGAACACCGCCCGCAGCGCGGCGCTCAGTTCGCTCTCCGCGACCTCGCGCTGGTCCTCCTCGGCCTGCCGGGCGGCGTGGGCGGCCTCGTACAGCACGATCGACGCGGCGGGGTCCAGCACTCCGGAGGTGGCCAGTTCCTGGGTCACGGAGGCCCGGCGCAGCAGTTGTGCGTCGAGTGCGGCGCGGGCGGCGTCGATCCGGGTGTGGAGCCGGTCGAGCCGGCCGGCGGTCCAGCTCAGATAGAGCCCGACCAGGACGAGCGCGACAAGGATCCAGATGAGTGTTGCGGTCACGCTGCGCTAGCGTAGCGGGCCGGTGCGCTCCCCCCGGGGGCTGCCCCGCCGGGGCCCCGGGGCCCGGCGCCCGCGCCGCCACGGACGTTCGCGTGCCCCGCCCCGCCGGGCGGGCCGGACCCTGGATCCGTGCGCCCCGGGTGGACCGTGCGCGCGGCCGGAAGGCCTTGGGACGTCGCCCGGTGCGGCCGGGCCGCCCGGCATTCGCGGACGGGCCGGTGCAGGTTCCGTCTGCGGGCCCGGCGCCGTCCGGTTGTCACCGTCGTCCCGGCGGGACCCGGCGTCGGGTCCTATCCGGCGCCGCCGCCGCGCGAGGGGCCGCCGCGGGCGAGGCCGAGGCGGGTGCGCAGGCCCGGGCGGTCGTCGGTGGCGACGGATGCCGCGCCCGCGGTCACCGTCTCGTAGACCGCCAGGATGTCCGCGCCGACCGTGGACCAGTCGAAGCGCCGGACGTGCGCCAGAGCGCGCTTCCGGAGCGCTGCGCGGCGCTCCGGGTCGCCGAGCAGCCGGATCGCGGCGTCGGCGAGGGAGTCCGGGTCCTCGTTGGCGAACAGCTCCCCCGCCGCGCCCTGGTCGAGGACCTGCGCGAAGGCGTCGATATCGCTGGCGAGCACCGGGGCGCCCGCCGACATCGCCTCGACCAGGATGATCCCGAAGCTCTCGCCGCCGGTGTTGGGCGCCACGTACACATCGACGCTGCGCAGCAGTTTCGCCTTGTCCTCGTCGCTGACCATGCCGAGGAACTCGACCCTGGACCGCAGCTCGGGCGGCAGGGAGGCGACGGCCTCCGCCTCGTCGCCGCGCCCGGCGACCAGCAGCCGGGTGCCGGGGCGGGCCGCCAGGATCTTCGGGAGGGCCTTCATCAGGACGGGCAGGCCCTTGCGTGGTTCGTCGATCCGGCCGATGAACCCGAGAACCCCGGCGTCCGGTTCGCCCTGCCACTCCTTGCTGGGCTCGGCGTGTTCGAAGAAGGAGACGTCGACGCCGTTGGGGATGGTGACGGCGTCGCCGCCGAGGTGTTCGACGAGGGTGCGCCGGGCGTACTCGCTGACCGCGATCCGTGCGCTGATCTTCTCCAGCGCGGGCTGGAGGATCGGATAGGCGGCGATCATCGCGCGGGAGCGCGGGTTGGAGGTGTGGAAGGTCGCCACGATCGGTCCCTGGGCGGCCCAGCAGGCGAGCAGTCCGAGGGACGGCGAGGTCGGCTCGTGGATGTGGATCACGTCGAAGGTGCCGTCGTGCAGCCAGCGGCGCACCCGGGCGGCCGACAGGAAGCCGAAGTTGAGCCGGGCGACGGAGCCGTTGTACGGGACGGGGACGGCGCGCCCCGCGGAGACCACATAGGGCGGCAGCGGGGTGTCGTCGTCGGCGGGGGCGAGGACGGACACCTCGTGACCGAGCCGGATGAGGTGTTCGGCCAGATCACGGATGTGGAACTGGACCCCGCCGGGGACGTCCCAGGAGTACGGGCAGACGATGCCGATCTTCATGCGGCACCCCCGTTCCGCGCGTCGGCGGACTTCGCCGCGGCGCCGGTCCCCGGCGGCACGCCCCCGGCGCCATCGGGCGCTCCGGGCGCTCCGGGCTCGCGCTCCGCCGGGGCCGTATCCGGGCTGTCGGCCCGCGCGGCACCGTCGGGCGCCGGGGTCCTTGCGGGCCCACCGGCCCGTGACTCCCCCGCAGCCGTACCGGAATCGTCCGATCCGCCGGGGCCGCCGGGCGCCGGGGTGCCGCCGGGTCCGCCGGTGCCGGGCTCCGATTCCCGGCCGGAGCGCGGCTCCCGCGGCTCCAGATCGGCGAGCCACAGCCGCTGGAGCATGTGCCAGTCCTCCGGATGTTCGGCGATCCCCGCGGCGTAGACGTCCGCGAGCGCCTGGGTCATGGCGGCCGTCTTCTCGGCGCGGGTGCCCGAGGCGGGCACCTCGACCGGGGGATGGACGCGGCCCCGCATGGCATCGCCTTCGTACCAGAGGGTCACCGGCAGCAGCAGTGCCCCGGTGTGCTGGGCGAGGAGCGCGGGGCCCGCGGGCATCCGGGCGGTCTCGCCGAAGTAGTCGACGTCGACGCCGGACGACGACAGGTCGCGGTCGGCGACGAGGGCGACCAGACCGCCGTCCCGCAGCCGCCGGGCGAGGGTGCCGAAGGCGGAGCCGCCCGCGTGCGGGAGGACCTCCATCCCGAGGCTCTCGCGGTAGGCCACGAAGCGGTCGTACAGGGACTCGGGCTTCAGCCGCTCGGCGACCGTGGTGAAGGGGGTTTCGAGGACCCGGGTGACCCAGACGCCCGCCAGGTCCCAGTTCGCCAGGTGCGGCAGGGCGAGGATCACGCCGCGGTCGGAGGCGATGCCGTCGGTCAGCCGCTCGACGTCGTGGATGACGACGCTGTCGCGCACCTTCCGGGTGCTCCAGGCGGGCAGCCGGAAGGATTCCATCCAGTAGCGCATGTACGAGCGCATGCCGGCCTTCGACAGTTCGGCGAGCCGCTCGGGCCCGGCACCGGGCACCACGCGCGCCAGATTGGCCTCCAGCCGCAGGACCCCGGCGCCGCGGCGCCGCCACGCGGTGTCGGCGATGCTGCGGCCCAGCCGGACCGCCACCGGTTCCGGCAGCTTCTTGACCGCCGCCCAGCCGAATCCGTACATCCCGTCGACGAACCGCTCGCGGGCGGTCACCGGCGCACTCCCGGTCATGCCGCCCCGGCCCCGCTGGGCCGGCCCCCCGAACCCGCAGTACCCCCCGAACCTGCCGACCCCGCAGCGTCCGCCTCGGCGGCCTCCCGGCGGACGGTCACAACGCGCTGGCCGAGGGTGACCGCGCTGCCCGCGGCGACGATCCACAGGGCGATCGGAAGCAGGATCTCGACGCCCGGCACCCCGAAGGCGGCCAGTCCGGAGAGTCCGGCGGCCACCAGGGAGATCACCAGTCGCTCGGCCCGCTCGACCAGCCCGTTCACGGCGACGGGCAGTCCGATGGCCTCGCCGCGGGCCTTGGTGTACGACACCACCTGTCCGCTGGCGAGGCAGAAGATCGCCACGGCGCACAGGATGTTGTCGTCGCCCTTGCCCGCGTACCAGAGCGCCAGACCACCGAAGATCGCGCTGTCGGCGACCCGGTCCAGCGTGGAGTCGAGGAAGGCGCCCCAGCGGCTGGAGATCCCCGCCTGGCGGGCCATATTGCCGTCGACCAGGTCGGAGAAGACGAAGAGGGTGATGACGATCGTGCCCCAGAAGAACTCCCCGCGCGGGAAGAAGACCAGCGCACCCGCGACGACTCCGGCCGTACCGATGAGGGTGACGGCGTCGGGGCTCACGCCTCGACGGAGGAGAAACGCGGCGAACGGTGTGAGGACACGCGTGAAGAATGCACGCGCGTACTTGTTCAGCATGGCCTTCCCGAGGTTCGGTTCCGCCGTGCGGCCCCGACGGCCACCGGCTGGCCCATCGTAGCCACGACGGGCGCGTCCCACCGGCCGGGCACCCGACTCGGCCCGCCCCGGACGGTTCCGCACGGCCTGCGGCGGCCGTGCGGAGAGGGTCGTACGGCACCGGCCGTGCGGCGGCCGCCGGCATCACAATCCGCCATCGTCGCCCGCGCCCGGTGCGGTGCCGTGCGCGACGTATGGACGCCTCTCTGCGTCGGTGGAAAGCTCGAAGGACGACTGCGGGCACCGACGGAGCGGCCCCCACCCCCCTTCGCCCCCTCTCCGGCCCCCGTTTCCCGCCACGCCCGCGGCCCGGCACCTCCACTCTTCCCCGCGCGCCGGCCGGAACGCGAACGGCCCCGGCGCACCGATCCGGATCCGTATCGACCGGGAGGCAGGAATCATGGGCGACAAGGCGAACGCACACCCCGGAGCCGCCGGCAGGGCTACAGCGGCCGACCGGCCCGCATCCGTACGGAATGTGGTGCTGGTCGGCCACAGCGGTTCAGGCAAGACCACCCTCGTGGAGGCCCTGGCCCTCACCGCGGGCGCGGTGAACCGGGCGGGCCGGGTCGAGGACGGCGGCACGATCTCCGACTACGACGAGATCGAACACCGCCAGCAGCGCTCCGTACAGCTCTCCCTCGTCCCGCTCGACTGGGACGGCTACAAGATCAACCTGCTGGACACCCCCGGGTACGCCGATTTCGTCGGCGAGCTGCGGGCCGGGCTGCGGGCGGCCGACGCGGCGCTGTTCGTGGTCTCGGCCGCCCAGGAGCCGGACGCCATCGGCGGGGCCACCCGGGCCGTCTGGGACGAGTGCGCGGCGGTCGGCATGCCGCGGGCGATCGTCGTCACGCATCTGGAGACCGCCCGGGCGGGGTACGAACAGCTCACCGCGGTCCTCGCGGAGCTGTTCGGCGGCGACGACCCCGATGCCGTACTGCCCCTCTATCTGCCGCAGTACGGGGAGCCGGGCCCCGACGGGCACACCCCGACCACCGGTCTGGTCGGGCTGCTGACCCGGAAGATCTACGACTACTCGGGCGGGCAGCGCGAGGAGACCCCGCCCGACCCGGAGCAGGAGCCGTTCATCGAGCAGGCCCGCAACCGGCTGATCGAGGGGATCATCGCCGAAAGCGAGGACGAGAGCCTGATGGACCGCTATCTCGGCGGGGAGGACATCGACGTCAAGACCCTCGTCGACGATCTGGAGAAGGCGGTCGCCCGCGGTACCTTCCACCCGGTGCTGGCCGCGGCGCCCGCGGCCGACGGCGCCCGGCAGGGCCTCGGCACGGTGGAGCTCCTGGAGCTGATCACCCGGGGCTTCCCGACCCCGCTGGAGGCCGAGTGTCCGCAGGTGACGTCCCCGCAGGGCGCGGCCCGTCCCCGCCCGGCCTGCGACCCGGACGGACCGCTGGTCGCCGAGGTGGTGAAGACGTCGTCGGATCCTTACGTGGGCCGGATCTCCCTGGTCCGGGTCTTCTCCGGCACCCTGCGCCCCGACGAGACGGTCCATGTGTCGGGCCACGGCCCGGCCGAACGGGGCCATGAACCGCCGGAGCTGCACGAGGCCGACGAACGGGTCGGCGCCCTCTCCGTACCCTTCGGCAAACAGCAGCGGCCGCTGCCCCGGGTGATCGCCGGTGATCTGGCCTGCGTCGCCAAACTGGGGCGGGCCGGAACCGGCGACACGCTCTCAGCCAAGGACGATCCGCTGCTGATGGAGCCGTGGCAGATGCCGGACCCGCTGCTTCCGCTGGCGGTGCGGGCCCATAGCAAGGCGGACGAGGACAAGCTCTCGCACGGGCTGAACCGGCTGGTCGCCGAGGATCCCGCGATGCGTCTCGAACAGAATCCGGACACCCGTCAGGTGGTGCTGTGGTGTCTGGGCGAGGCCCATGCGGATGTGGCGCTGGAGCGGCTGCGCACCCGGTACGGCGTCGAGGTGGACGTGATTCCCCACCAGGTGGCGCTGCGGGAGACCTTCGGCGGCGCGGCTTCGGGCCGGGGCCGCCATGTGAAGCAGTCCGGCGGTCACGGCCAGTACGCGATCTGCGAGATCGACGTCGAGCCGCTGCCCCCCGGATCCGGAATCGAGTTCGTCGACAAGGTCGTGGGCGGTGCGGTCCCCCGCCAGTTCATCCCCTCCGTCGAGAAGGGGGTAAGGGCCCAGGCGGCGCGCGGGGTGACCGCCGGATATCCGCTGGTCGACATCCGGGTCACCCTCAGGGACGGCAAGGCGCACTCGGTGGACTCCTCGGACGCCGCCTTCCAGACCGCGGGCGCCCTCGCCCTGCGGGAGGCGGCCGCGGAGACGCCGATCCACCTGCTGGAGCCGGTGGCCGAGATCCGGGTACTGGTTTCGGACGAATACGTCGGCCCCGTGATGAGCGATCTGTCGGGGCGGCGGGGACGGGTCGTGGGCACCGAGCAGTCCGCGGGCTCCCGGACCCTGGTACGGGCCGAGGTGCCCGAGATCGAAATCGGGCGGTACGCGGTCGATCTGCGGTCCATCTCGCACGGCACGGGCCGGTTCAGCCGGGCGTACGCCCGGCACGAGGCGATGCCGCAGCAGGTGGCCGACCGGCTGCGGCAGGAGAGCAACGGCGGCGCGTAGCGCGGGCGCTCCGGCCTGCCGTCCCCACCGGAACGGGGCGGGGACGGCAGGCCGGACGGCGTACGGAAGGGCAGCGGGGAAGGCACCGGGCGGCCGGCCGGCTGCCGGGCGGACCCGGCGGCGGCTCCGGCGGACGGTTCCGGCCGATTCCGCGCTCCCGTGACGAAGCGCCTACGCCCCGGATACGCTGAGGTGCCCAGTTCAGCAGGTGTGCGGAGCAGGGCAGTTGGGAATGAGCCGCGGCAGGCGGCGGCGACCGGGGCGATGGGGGCGGCAAGTGGCGGACGGATTCGACTTCAGTCCCGGGGCTCAGGTCCCGATCCAGGGCTCGGCGGGCCAGACGGCCGCGACCAGCGCCCTGGCCTCGGCGGCGTACCGCGACAGCCCGGTCGAGCAGATCCTCGACGCCAACAACGAATGGCACAAGTCCGATGTGAAGAAGGGGAAGTTCTCCCTCTTCGAGCCCAATCTCGGCGAGGCGTTCTGCCGGGCGGTGCAGGCACGCACGCTCGGCGGTGCGCGCGGTCCGCTGATCCAGTCCTTCGGCACCGACGCCCGGATGATCGTCGAGCACTGTCTGGCCGCCAGCGGGCTGCGCAAGGAGCGCGATGTCAAGCTGACGGTGATCACAGCCGTCTGCGGACTGCTGTTCCTGCCCGGGATGCTGCTGTGGATGGGTGTCTTCCAGCTCCGCCGTACGCTGGCCGGTTCCCAGGACAAGAAGGCCGGAGCGTTCGGCACGGCCCTGCTCGTCGCCATCGCCGCGGTCGCCGTGATCTTCCTGGTCAAACTGCCGTTCGCCGGATTCCTCGGCTACTACGTCCGCGGAATGATCATCGCTCCGGTGGTCGGCTGGTTCCTGGCCAAGCGGATCTGCGAGAAGTCCGCGGTCGATATGAGGTCCCGCTGGGACGGCCTGCTGTCGGGCGGCGGAATCGCGGCGAAGGTACCGGAGGCGGTGCCCGGGAACCCCAACGAGAAGGGGCGCGAGGAGCTGCGCCAGGGGCTGGAGAAGCTCTCCGCCGAGCAGCTCGCCAACTCGGTCTTCTACGCGGGCCCCAAGGGCATACTGGGCATGGGCACCCGCTGGGGCAGCTGGCAGATGGCCGAGGAACTGGTCTCCCGGGATCCGGCCAAGGAGATCAACCAGTTCCGTAGCTGGGACGTGATACGGGCGATCCACGACAAGCTGAAGCTGCTGGAGCGCGGCCCGCTGAACTCGGGTGGTTTCCCGACCCCTTCGGTCAAGCACTGGATCGTTTCGCCGGTCGCCGAAGGCGCGGGCGGAGTGTCCCGCCCCGAGGGCCAGGAAGTGGAAGCCTTCCAGGTCAAACCGCACGAGATACAGCGGATCTGCAACCACCAGCAGTTCAGCGGGGGCAACCGGCACTATCTCGGAGTGCAGTTCGTGCTCTGGGACGGCCAGCTCGTGATCACCATGATGATCAACGTCACGGTGCTCCACGAGACGCTGCGCGTCGAGGTGACCGGCCATGCGCTGGGCCCGGTCCACGGACTGTTCACCACCAAGTCGTCGCCCAAGACGAAGACCGTGAACAAGACGATCCGCTTCTGGGAGACCCGCGATATCGTGCTGCCGCTGGTGGAGGCGAAGGAAGTGGTCCGGCTCGCGGTCCGGGCGCCCTTCACCTGGTATCCGCCGCTGCTGGACTTCCTCGGCGGCAAGCTGGCGCTGCCCGAGCCGTTCGGACTGCGGCACGCCTGGGCGGAGCAGCCCTGGCGGCACCGGTTCATGGCCGACGACGCGATGCGCGCCGCGACCCCGGTACTGCGGGTCGCCCATGCGGCGGCGCTGAGGGTGCTGGAGGAGAACGGCGTGGACACCGACCGCTTCGCCGGCCGCTCCATGGCGGTCAGCGGCGCGGTCCAGGACCCGTCACCGCGGAAGGCCGACCTGTACGACGCGTGATACGGCTTCGAGGGGGCGCGCCGGGTTGCCCGGCGCGCCCCTTCGGCTCACTCGCCGCCCTCGGTGCCGCGGCACCGGGTGCGTGGGCTCAGGCGGGCCAGGCGGCGGCGAGCATCGCGCGGGTGTCCGCGAGGAGCTGCGGCAGCACCTTCGTATGCCCGACGACGGGCATGAAGTTGGTGTCGCCGCCCCACCGCGGCACGATGTGCTGGTGAAGATGGGCCGCGATCCCCGCACCGGCCTCCACGCCCTGATTCATCCCGATGTTGAAACCGTGCGCGCCGGACGCGGCCCGCAGCGCGGTCATCGCGTGCTTGGTGAGGAGCGCCAGCTCCGCCGTCTCGGCCTCGTCGAGGTCGGTGTAGTCGGCGACGTGCCGGAACGGCACCACCATCAGGTGCCCGCCGTTGTACGGATAGAGGTTCAGCACCGCGTAGACCGCCGAACCGCGGGCGATGATCAGCCCGTCCTCATCGGATTTGCCGGGAAGATCGCAGAACGGGCAGCCGTCGCCCGCTTCGGGCCCGCTCGGCTTGTTCTCGCCCTGGATGTACGCCATCCGGTGCGGCGTCCACAAGCGCTGGAACGCGTCCGGCGTCCCCACCCCGATCTGCTGTTCCGGCTCGTTCGTCATGCTGTGCAGCATATGGCGTGGCCGGTGCGCCGCGTGTCGCCGGGGGCGGTCCCCGCGGTCTTGGCGATGCTGGTGCGGTGAACCCCCCGAGGACCTCAGGCCGCGACGGCGATCCCCCCGAGAATGACCCGAACGGCGCGAACAGCGCGAACGGCACAGACGGCACGGACAGCGATCAGGCCGCGGACCGTGAGGACCGGATGTGGCGCTGGCGCCGCCGGACCGAGGTCCCGCTCTTCGTCGCATCGACGGTGTTCCTCGGCTGCTACGCGGTACGGATCCTCGACGACGATCTCCCGCAGGGCTGGCGGGACGCCCTGCTCGCGGTCACGTACACGACTTGGGCGATGTTCGTGGCCGACTTCGCGGTCCGCTGGCGGATCAGCGGCCGCGGCCTCTCCTTCGTCCGGACGCACCTGCTGGACGCGATCGTGGTGGTGCTGCCGCTGCTCCGTCCGCTGCGGATCGTGGAGATCTACGATTCGGTCCAGCACCGCCACGAGCACGCCCGGCTCTCCCTCTATGCGCGGGTGATGTCGTACGCGAGCATGACGGCCGTGCTGCTCGGCTTCGCGGGCGCGCTCACCGTGTACGCGGCCGAACGCGGCGCCCCGGGGGCCACCATCAGGACCTTCGGGGACTCGGTGTGGTGGGCCTGCTCCACACTGACCACGGTGGGGTACGGGGATGTGACCCCGGTGACTCCGGAGGGCCGGACGGTGGCGACGTTCATGATGGCCGGGGGGCTGGCGCTGCTGGGCGCGGTGACGGGCTCGTTCTCGTCCTGGCTGATCCAGAGGTTCGCGCTCGACGAGGACAGAAGGCCCCCGGGGGGACTCCCCGGGGGCCTCGGCTGAGCGGAGCGCGCGCGGCCGCGCGGCCGGATCAGACCTGGACGCGGTCCGACACGACCTGCGCCAGCTTCGCCAGCGCCTGCTCGCGCGGGATGCCGTTCTCCTGGGAGCCGTCGCGGTAGCGGAAGGAGACCGTCCCGGCGTTCATGTCGTCGTCACCGACGATGATCATGAACGGCACCTTGAGCTTCTGGTGGGTCCTGATCTTCTTCTGCATCCGGTCGGACGAGCCGTCGACCTCGACCCTCAGCCCGAGCTTCTTGGCGTCGGCGGCGAAGGTGTGCAGATAGTCGACGTGCGCGTCACCGACCGGGATGCCGACGGCCTGCACCGGGGCGAGCCACGGCGGCATCGCGCCCGCGTAGTGCTCCAGCAGCACCGCGAAGAACCGCTCGATGGAGCCGAACAGCGCCCGGTGGATCATGACCGGCCGCTGCCGGGAGCCGTCCGGGGAGGTGTACTCCAGGTTGAACCGCTCGGGCAGGTTGAAGTCGAGCTGAATCGTCGACATCTGCCAGGTGCGGCCGATGGCATCCCGGGCCTGGACGGAGATCTTCGGACCGTAGAACGCGGCGCCGCCCGGGTCGGGGGTGAGCGGCAGCCCCTGCTTCTCCGCGACCTTCGCGAGGACCTCGGTGGCCTCCTCCCACGTCTCGTCCGAGCCGACGTACTTCTCCGGGTCCTTGGTGGACAGCTCCAGATAGAAGTCGGTCAGACCGTAATCGCGCAGCAGGTTGAGGACGAAGGTGAGGGTGCGGTCCAGCTCTTCGGCCATCTGCTCGCGGGTGCAGTAGATGTGCGCGTCGTCCTGGGTGAAGCCGCGGGCCCGGGTCAGTCCGTGCACGACGCCCGACTTCTCGTAGCGGTAGACCGTGCCGAACTCGAACAGCCGCAGCGGCAGTTCGCGGTACGAGCGGCCCCGCGCGTCGAAGATCAGGTTGTGCATCGGGCAGTTCATGGGCTTGAGGTAGTAGTCCGTACCCCCGTCGAGCTGCATGGGGGGGTACATGCCCTCGGCGTACCAGTCGAGGTGGCCGCTCTTCTCGAAGAGGGCGCCCTTGGTGGCGTGCGGGGTGTAGACGAACTCGTACCCCTCCTCCTCGTGCCGCTTGCGGGAGTAGTCCTCCATGACCCGGCGGACGATGCCGCCGCGGGGGTGGAAGACGGCGAGGCCGGAGCCGATCTCGTCGGGCACGGAGAACAGGTCCAGCTCGCTGCCGAGCCGGCGGTGGTCGCGCTTCTCGGCCTCGGCAAGGAAGTCGAGATGGGCCTTCAGCTCGTCCTTGGACGGCCAGGCGGTGCCGTAGATCCGCTGGAGCATGGGGTTCTTCTCGCTGCCGCGCCAGTACGCGGCGGCGTTCCGCATCAGCTTGAACGCCGGGATCGCGCGGGTGGTCGGCAGGTGGGGACCGCGGCAGAGGTCCTTCCAGCACAGCTCGCCGGTCTTGGCGTCGAGGTTGTCGTAGATGGTCAGCTCACCGGCGCCGACCTCGACATCGGCCCCGTCGTCGCTGGAGGCGGAGCCCTTGATTCCGATCAGTTCCAGCTTGTACGGCTCCGCGGCCAGCTCCTCGCGGGCGGCCTCGTCGCTCACCACCCGGCGGGCGAAGCGCTGGCCGCGCTTCTGGATCTCCTGCATCTTCTTCTCGACGGCCTTGAGGTCCTCGGGCGTGAACGGCTTCTCGACGTCGAAGTCGTAGTAGAAGCCGTCCTTGACCGGCGGGCCGATGCCGAGCTTGGCCTCGGGGAACAGCTCCTGCACGGCCTGGGCCATCACATGCGCGGTGGAGTGGCGGAGGATGTCGAGACCGTCGGGGGACGAGATCTCGACCGGCTCGACCTGCTCGCCGTCGACGAGCTCGTAGGCCAGGTCCTTCAGCTCTCCGCCGACCCGGGCGGCGATCACGGAGCGCTCACCGGCGAAGAGGTCGGCGGCCGTCGTGCCCGTGGTCACCACGCGCTCTTCCCGCTCGGAATCGCGTTGGATGATCACACGGACGTCGGACACCGGTTTCTCCTGACTGACGAGGGGGCGCCACGGCGGACACCGGGCACCACCGAATCGTACCGAGCCGGGGGCGGCCCTCGCGAAACGGTTAACGACGTGCGGTCCGGCGCCTCGGCTCCGGCGGGCGGTCCGGCTACCGGGGGGCGTTTCAGCGGGCGTCTCCGGGGTCCGAGCCGAGGGACTTCAGCAGTTGCTCGGCCTCGGGGCCTTCGGCGGGCAGGGCGAGGACGCCGGAGGCGTCGGTGAGACGGCGGAATCCGCCGCGGCTCTCCAGCCGTCCGGTCACCCTGATCGGCACCCCGGCCAGATGTGCCTGCCCGGCGATCCGGTAGGCGTCCTCCTCCAGTACCGCCCTGACCTGCGGTACCTCGGCGCCTGTCAGCACCCGCAGCTTGACCGCGCCGGGGCCGTGCGGGCCCGGGCGCCGCAGTCCGACGACCGCGCCGGTGACCCGGACCGGCACGGACGGCTCATGGCGGACGTAGCGGGCGCCCGCGGCACGCAGGGCGGGCAGATCCCCGGGGGTGAACTCGACCGCTGCCGGGCGGGCGGCGCAGCCGTCGGGTGTCCCGGCCGCCGGGGACCAGGCCAGCCGTACCGCCGCGCCTTCGGAGCCGTGGACGAGGGCGACGAGTCCCTCCGTCAGCTCCTGGCTGACCCCGACGGCGACGGCTGCGTCGTACGCCTCCGTCCGGCCGGTGGCCCGCTGGTAGTCGGTGGCGTCCCGGGCCGCGGCGAGCGCCCCGTACAAGGCGACGGCGAGCGCCCGGCCGTCGGCGACCGGCACCAGGGCGGTCAGAGAACGCCCGCCGGCCCCGGGCGCCACGAGGACGCCGTCGAGAAGGGCCCGGGCCCGGCGGCGGTGCCGGGCACCGTGGTAGCCGGCCCGGCCGTGGGCGGCGAGCGCACCGGCCATCAGCAGCTGCCGGGCGGCGGTCCGCAGCCGCTCCTGCGCAGCCCAGGGGACGGCGCCCGCCGGGCCGGGGGGCACCTCGCGCCACCAGTGGATCTCGTCGCCGGGGACGGTCAGCCCGGCGAGGACGTCCCGGGCGGACGGTACGGCATCCCGGGCGAGGGCGGTCAGGGCTCCGATCGCCTCGGAGACGAGGTCGTCGCAGTCGGGCAGGGTACGGGTCTCGGGGATCAGCAGGCTGGTGCGCCCGTCGGCCGCACCGGGCGGGCTCCAGCGGGCGTACCGTCCGGCGGTCCCACCGCGGCGCCGCCAGCCGTGCCGGTCGAGAAGGGCGCCGAGGACGGCGGGGTCGACCCGGGCGGGATCGGGTCCCACGGGGTCCGGGGGTCCGGTGGCGGGCCCGGGGTCCGGCAGTGGCCCGAGCCGGTGCCGTACCGCATCGGCCGAATGCTCGGCGGGCTCGGCGGGAACGCCGGAAACGCCGGAAACGCCGGGAACACGATTCACGGTCTGCCTCCCGATCCGACCCGCGCCATGATCTCCCGCAGTGCCCGGTCGTCGAAGATCCGCGCGGTGGGGATCCGTACGGTCGTCCGGCGCCGTCCCGTGGCGGGCTGCCCGGCCAGATTGGTCCAGTAGCAGCAGTGGCGGAGTTCGAGCCGGTCGTGGCCGGCCCGCAGCCAGTCCTCGGGGGCGCGGGGCACCAGCATCACCACCAGGATCCGGTGGACGGAGACGGGGGTGCGGGCGAGCTTGGCGAGGTGGTCGTTGTCCAGGGTGAAGGGGAACGAGGGCCCCGGCGGACGGGGCGGGATCCGGCCGGTGCATTTGAGCTGGACCTTGACGGTCACCTCGTCGTCCACGGCGTGGCCCGGGGAGCCGTGGCTGACGTGCCAGTCGATGCCGTTGTCAGGGAAGGGCTGGGAGAGGGAGCAGCCCGCCGCGGCGGCGACGGCGTGCAGATAGCCGATCTGGAGCGTTTCCATGCAGGCGGTGACGGCGAGTGCGCCGCGCGGCGCCGCCGGCCGGGCACCGTCGTGCCGCGCCGGGCCTCCCGCGGTGCCCGGGACCGCGGAGGAGGGGTGCGGGATCGCCATGTTCTTCGGCCTTCCGGGGGATCCGTCCGATGTGCCGGTGTTCATGGCGGGCTGTCAGCTTCCGTGCCCGTCATGTGTGTTGTCTGTGTTGTCGCCGTCTTGCGTACACGGCAAACGGTCCGGGTATCACCGATGCGGCAGAGGAAGCGCCGTCTGTCGTACGCGTGCGAGGAGTTCGGGGATGACGTGCTGGTTCGAGGGCCCGCTGGCCGCTTTCGACACGGAGACCACGGGGGTGGACGTCGAGGAGGACCGGATCGTCTCCGCGGCCCTGGTGGTGCAGGACGCGGCCGGGGCACGGCCCGTGGTGACGCGCTGGCTGGTCAATCCGGGGGTGCCGGTGCCGCGTGCGGCCACCGATGTCCACGGGCTGACCGAGGAGCACGTCCAGCGCAACGGGCGCTGGCCGGCACCGGTGATGGAGGAGATCGCGCGGGCGCTGGCGGAGCAGTGCGCCGCGGCCCGCCCGCTGGTGGTGATGAACGCACCGTTCGATCTGACCCTGCTCGACCGCGAACTCCGCCGCCACCGGGCCACGTCGCTCGCCCGCTGCCTGGAGAACGTGCCGCTGTGCGTGCTCGACCCGAGAGTGCTGGACAAGCAACTGGACCGCTACCGCAAGGGCCGCCGGACGCTGACGGATCTGTGCGAGCAGTACGAGGTGGTGCTGGACGGGGCGCACGAGGCGGCGGCGGACGCGATGGCGGCGATGGAGGTGTGCCGGGCGGTGGGGCGCAGGTTCGCGGCGCGGATGGAGCGGCTTTCGGCGGCGGAGCTGCATGCGTTGCAGGCGGTGTGGCATGCGGCGCAGGCGCGGGGGCTGCAGGCGTGGTTCGCGCGCTCCGGGTCGGCGGAAGCGGTGGATCCGGCGTGGCCGCTCCGCCCCGAACTGTCCGCCGCCGCCTAATATCCGCCGCCCGGAGCGCGGGCACCGGGAATGCGGAAGGCCGGTCCGTCGTGGACGGACCGGCCTTTTCCCGGTGGGCGATACTGGGTTCGAACCAGTGACCTCTTCGGTGTGAACGAAGCGCTCTCCCACTGAGCTAATCGCCCGGGAACGGACTGAACCATACAGGTTGCGGCGGTCCGGCTTCAAATCCGGTGTCCGGTCCGGAGGTAGGCCGCCAGCCCTCGGCGACCCGCCCGCATCATCAGGGCGTGGTTGGCGCGGAGCAGCGGCCGGCCAGGCCCGGTCAGTCTCCGCAGGAGCGGCCGCCGGACCTCCACCTCCTGTTCGTAGACCACGCGGCTCCCGCGGCTTTGCGCCGTGACGGTCCAGCGGGCCCAGCCGTCGAGGTCGCCCCGCAGCGCAATCTCCAGGACCCCGGCGGCCGGATCACGGCGCACCGCGCGGGCGGCGAGGTTCAGTTCGTACGGCAGCAGGGACCGGACCCGGACCGTGCCCCGGTCCTCACCGAGCACGGTCACCGCGCGCACCTGGGGCCACCAGCGGGGGTAGTCGCCGGGCCGGGAGAGAACGGCGAGGACGGCGCCGGGCGGGGCGTCGAGCTCCCAGACGCTGCGGAAGCGGTAGCGGTACCGGTGGCGGTGGCGGTCCATGGGGCCAGTCTGGTCCGGAATCCGGGCCGCGGCACGGGCGGTGCTCCGACCGTACTCACCCGGTATCTGAGTACCCGCACCCATGCCGGTCGCTGTGGCTCGGGACACACTCCGGTGCATGAACACGTCCGCACCGCCCCTGCCGCCCGCCGAGGAACTGGCACTCGTCGACCGGGAACTGGCCCGTCTGGAGCACCGGCGGTCGTGGCTGCTGACCCGCCGGTCCTGGCTGCTGACCATGATCGAAGGCGCTGCCGCGGCCCGGACCCGGGCCGCCGGCGGGCAGCCCGCTGCCCCGGGCGCGGGCGGCCGGACCGTGGGCGAGACCTCGGGCCGGGGCGCCCAGAACGCGCTGCTGGTCCTCGGCGGGGTGCTGCTCTCCGTCGCGGCGGTCGCCTTCACGGTGGTGAGCTGGGGTTCCCTGGGCATCGGCGGGCGGGGTGCCGTGCTGGCGGCGGTGACGGGCGCCGCGCTCGCGGCCCCGGTGCCGCTGCTGCGCCGGGGGCTGACCTCCACCGCGGAGTCGGTGGCGGCGCTCGGTCTGCTGCTGACGGTGCTCGACGCGTACGCCCTGCGGCAGGTCGGGTTCGGCGGCGGGGACGCCGTCGGGTACGCGGCCGCGGCGGCGGCCGTGCTGGCGGCGCTCTGGGCCGGGTACGGCAGGCTGCTGCCGGGGCTGGTGCTGCCGGGGCCCGCCGCGGTGGGCGCGGCCCAGTTGCCGCTGCTGCTGTGGGCGACGGCGGCGGACCGGGAGCTGCTGGACTGGGCGCTGACGGCGACGGCCGCGTTCGACGTCGCGGTCGCGCTGTGGGTGTCCCGGCGGGCGGTCCGCCGGTTCGCGGCCGGCTGTGCCGCGGTGACGGGTGTTTCGGCGGCGGCCGTGGCGGCCGTCGGTTCCGCGTCGGCGCAGACTCCGGCCGGGGCGCTCGGCCCGGCGGCGGTCTTCGCGGCGATCGCGGTGATCGCGCTGTTCGCGGCGGCGCGTTCGGACCGGGCTGCGCTGCCCGCCTCGGCGGCCGCGGGCCTGGCGCTGATCGCGGGCGCGGGCGGGGTGGTGCGGGAGGTGCTGCCCACCGGCTGGGCGGTGTCGGCGTATGCGCTGGCCGCCGCGGTACCGGCGGCCGCTGCCGGTCTGCGGCGGCCGCGGGGTACGGCCCGGGGTCTGGGCGGGGCGGCTGCGGGGGTGCTCGGTGCGGCGGCCCTGCTGACGCTGCCGCTGACGGTGCTGACTCTGGTGGGTCCGGTGACCGCGCTGTCCGGTCCCTGGCGGGGTGCGCCCGCTGATGCCTACACGGCGCTGGGCGTCGATCTGAACCCCTCGTTCTTCGCCGCCGCGCCGCTGACGCTGCTGCTGGCCGCGGGGGCGGCGGCCGCGGGCGCCCGGTGGGCCCGTACGGCGACGGGGACGCCGTCGGGTACCCGGCCGGGGCGGGACGCCCTCCGGGCCTGGGCTCCGGGCGCCGCAGCGGGGCTGCTCTGGGCGGCCGCGGTGACGGTGCCGGCTGCCGTACGGATGGGATACGGGCCGACGGTGGCGTACGGGCTGCTGACGGCGCTGGGAACGCTCGGGTGGGCGGTCCTCAGGCGCGGCGGGACGGTCCCGCTCGTCCTGGGCTGCGGGCTCGCGGGGGCGGCGGGCCTCGGCGGGCTGGCGCTGGCCGACCGGACCGCGACCTTCACCGTGCTGGGGGTGCTGGTGGTGGCGCTGGTCGCGGCGGCCGTGGCGACCCGGGCCGGGGAGGCCGTACGGGCCGTGCTCGCGGTCGCCGCGGCCGGGTTCGGAAGCTGGCTGCTGATGGCCGTGGCCCGGGCGGCGGCGCTGACGGCGGCCGAGGCGGGGCTGCTGCTGATGGCCGTGCCCGCGGTGGCGTGCGGGGTGGCCGCGGCAGCCGCCCGGCGGCCGCGGTCCGGGGTCCCCGAGGACGAGGGTGCGGCGCCGGGGCCCGTGACGGTGACGCTGGAGACCACGGCGGCGGTCGTGGGCGCCGCGGCCGTGCTGCTCGCCTCGGGGGACCTGCCGATGACCTCCGTGCTGCTGGGGCTCGCCGGGGTGATCGCCGCGGCGACGGCACTGCGCCCCGAACGGCGCCGTCCGGCCGGTGCCACAGCCGTCGCGCTGTTCGTGCTGGCCGCCTGGGCCCGGCTGGCGGGCTGGGAGGTCACGGCCCCCGAGGCGTACAGCCTGCCGGTCTCGGTGCCCGCCCTCGCCGTGGGCGTCCTGCAGCGCCGCCGGGCCCCGGCGACCTCGTCCTGGGCGGCGTACGGCCCCGGGCTGGCCGCGACCCTGGTACCGAGCCTCACCGTGGCCTTGAGCGATCCGAACTGGCTTCGGCCGCTGCTGCTGGGCGCGGCAGCCCTCGCACTCACCCTCCACGGCGCCCGGGCCCGGCTCCAGGCCCCGCTGGTCCTCGGCGGCATCGTCCTGGCGCTCGTCGCACTGCACGAGCTGGCGCCGTACGTGGTGCAGATGGTCGGCGTGCTGCCGCGCTGGCTGCCCCCGGCGCTCGCGGGTCTGCTGCTGCTCACCGTAGGCGCCACCTACGAGCAGCGCCTGCGGGACGCCCGCAGGCTGCGTGACAGCGTCCACCGGATGAACTAAGTATCCCGGGCCCCGGATACGCAAACGGCCGGGGCCGGTCCGCACGATGGCGGACCGGCCCCGGCCGGCGTGTGGGCGATACTGGGATCGAACCAGTGACCTCTTCGGTGTGAACGAAGCGCTCTCCCGCTGAGCTAATCGCCCGGGAACGCGCCGCCAACATTACCCCATGTCAGCGGGGTTCCCGACCAGCTCCGAAGATCACTGCTGGTCGATCTTCCACGGCATCGCGAGGCCGAACTTCCAGAGGTACACCGCGGCCAGCGCGGTACAGATGACCACTCCGATCGTGGTGATGATGAGGTTCCGCCGCCGCACCCGCGGGTCGAGCGCCCGCTGCGCCGCCTCGCTGACCTTCCGCTTGGTCCATCGGAGCACCAGCTGGGCCCAGACGAACTCGGTCGCCCAGATGGCCATGCCCGCGAAGATCACAACCCAGCCGGGGCCGGGCAGGACCAGCATCGCGACACCCGCGCCGACCACCGCGAGGCCGACCAGGAACACGCCGACCTGCCAGCTCAGATGCAGCGCCCGGGACCGCTTGATGAAGGCCGGGGCCTTCGACCCGAGCTCCTGCTCGGACTTCTTCTCCGCGTCTGCCGCGTCCACCACGTCCGCCCCCGCAGCGTCCGTCCCCGGACCGGGGCCGCTGCCGGCGGCCCCCGCCGCCGCTGCCCCCGTCACGGAAGCCGAGTCCTGAGTCACCAGGGCCTCCCCCCGCTCGCTCTCCGTTTTCATGCACTCAAACGTACCGGATCGCCTCCCGTTCACCGGATCGGGCGTATAACGCAAAGTAATGCAGGGCCGTACGAGCGACATGAAGGATCACAAAACGGTCAGAGGGGTTTACAACGACACCGTAGGTGGCATGTCGATTTCGCCGACGTGCGAATCCCCGAGCGCACACTGAGCGAAAGGCCCTGGCGCTTATGAACACCACGGTCAGCTGCGAGCTGCACCTGCGCCTCGTTGTATCCAGCGAGTCATCACTGCCTGTACCCGCGGGCCTGCGGTATGACACGGCCGATCCCTACGCCGTGCACGCCACCTTCCACACCGGAGCCGAGGAGACGGTCGAATGGGTCTTCGCCCGCGACCTTCTCGCCGAAGGGCTGCACCGGCCCACCGGCACAGGTGACGTCCGGGTCTGGCCGTCGCGCAGTCACGGTCAGGGCGTCGTCTGCATCGCGCTGAGCTCCCCGGAGGGGGAAGCGCTGCTGGAGGCCCCGGCCCGGGCTCTGGAATCCTTCCTGAAGCGGACCGACGCGGCGGTGCCACCGGGCACCGAGCATCGCCACTTCGACCTCGACACGGAGCTGTCGCACATCCTGGCCGAAAGCTGAGGCAGCCCGAGAGCCGCCCGGCGCCGTCCTACTCGGGGAGACGGCGCCGTGCGCACCCCCGTATACCGCTCGCACCGGTGCCGTCATCGCGTTCCCTCGCGATGACGGCACCGGTGTTTCAGGGGGCGAGCCGCTAGAGTCGGCGGGATTCGGCGGGCACCGGCCCGCGGCCGGCCATGGAGTGCATCGTGCTGATCCCTCACGACACCAGATTCGCCCTCGACATGGTGGTCGGCCTCGTGAACACGGCGCCGCAGGACGGACAGGACCAGAGCGACGGACTGCAGGACGTGGCCGCCCTGGACACATTCGTCGGGGCCCATTCCATCAGCGATGTCGGTGAGCTGGGGGTACGGGATCTGGAGGCGGTCCGGCAGGTGCGGGACCGGTTCGCCGAGATCTTCGCCGCCTCGGACCGCCGGCGGGCAGCGGAGCTGGTCAACGAGCTGGTCGCGGCCGCGGGAACCACCCCGCAGCTCACCGACCACGACGGCTACGACTGGCATGTGCACTACTTCGCGCCGGGCGCCTCGGTCGGTGATCACCTCGCCGCCGACGGCGGGATGGCGCTGGCGTTCATCGTCGTCGCGGGCGAGCAGGAGCGGCTGCGCCGCTGCGAGGCACCGGACTGCGGACGGGCCTTCGTCGATCTCTCCCGCAACCGCTCCCGCCGCTACTGCGACAGCCGCACCTGCGGGAACCGGCTCCATGTGGCCGCCTACCGCGCGCGCCGCAAGGAGGCGGCGAGCTGAGCCGTACCGGACATCCTGCGGTCTCCGGGCGCCCACTGCCGGTCCTCGCCCGCGGGGGTACGGCGCTCACAACAGGAACAGATCGTGGACGGCGGCCATGAGGAGCAGCACGCCGATCACCGTCAGAAAGATCATCAGCGGTGGCTGGGAGAGCGCGAAGAGGCAGCCCCGGGGCTCCTGCGGCTGCTGCGGCTCTGGTGTGGGTACCGGGTTCGCGCCCCGGGAGGTATCGAGCATCTCGGGGTGATGATGACGCAGAGCACGGCCCCGTGATCACCCAATACCCATATGAGGGGCGGGAGTTCGTCACATCCCGCCGGTCGTCTCACCCACTGAGAAGTTCCGACCGGGCAGTACAGAAAACCGGCGGGACACCCCGGAGCCCGGCCCCGGGGTGTCCCGCTCAGATGCCGTGCTCAGATGCCGTGCTTCTTCAGGATCGCCTCGATATCGCTGAAGTCGTCCCCCGCGCCGGCGGCCGCCTGCTTCCGCCCCTTGGGCTGCGGCTGCGGCGTGGCCGCCGGGCGGGCGGGCTCGGCCGTCCGGCCGCCGCCCAGCGAGGGCGCCGACGCGGTGGGGGCCACGGCGTCGCGGCGGGCCGCCGCCTTCGCGGCCCGGCGCTCCTTGCGCCCGGGGATGCCCTTGCGCTTCTCCACGGCCCGGATCCCCAGGAACATCGCCCAGGCGCCGCCGAGCAGCCCGAATCCGAGCCACGCCGTCGGACTGAAGGCGGTGTCGACCGCCCAGCCCACGGCACCGGTGAGCACCAGGCCCAGGGGGATCAGGGAGTACGCGGCGATCCTGGCGGCGGCCAGGTACCGCTTGCGGTACGCCGTGACCGCGGCGATGCCCAGGCCCGCTGCGGACACCGCGGAACATACGGTCTCGGCAATCATCCGGCTCCTCCTGCAGGTGCGGTGTTTCGGTGGGCGCAGTGCGGTACGTCCCCATCCATCCTGCACCGCCGAGGGGTCCGGGTGCCACGGGGGTGGTGCCCTCTCAGGGGGATCTAAGGGCTGCGTTCATCCCGAGGTGCCGGTCCCGGCGCCGGTCCGGGCGGGCCGGGCTGGGAGAATCGCCGTATGAACGACTCCACTCCGTCCCCCGGGTCCGCGCCCTCCGCCGTCGTTCTCGACGTCTGGTGCGAACTCCAGTGCCCCGACTGCCGGACCGCCCTCGCCGATCTGCAGGCCCTCCGCGAACACTACGGCGACAGGCTGGAGATCCGGACCCGGCACTTCCCGCTGGAGAAGCACAAGTACGCCTTCGCCGCGGCCCAGGCCGCCGAGGAGGCCGCGGCCCAGGGCGCGGAGCGGCGCTATACGGAGGCCGTGCTCGACGGGGTGGCGGAGCTGGAGCGGCGGGGCGAGGACTTCCTGGTGGCGACGGCCCGTGAACTGGGTCTCGACGCCGACGAGTTCGAGATCGCCCTGATCGACGGCCGGCACATCCTCACCGTCGACGCCGATCACGCGGAGGGCAAGGCGATCGGCGTCACCGGCACTCCCACGTATGTCATCGGCGGCGAGCGCCTCGACGGCGGCAAGAGCCAGGAGGGCCTGCGGGCCCGTATCGAGGAGATCGCCGACCGGCTGCTGGCCGGGGAAGCGTCCGCGTAGCACCGCAATCGCGAACGGAGGCTTCCGGCCGCGGCGGGCGGACCGCCGGGCCGGATCCGTACCGTCACAGCAGGGGCTTCCGCCAGTGGACCAGGGTCGTGCGGTAGCCGAGGGCGGAGGCCAGCCGCAGGGCGGCGGCATCGTCCGCGGGGACGGACAGCGCGAGCCGCCGGGCCCCGGCCGCCAGGGCCGAGCCCTCGGCATGGCGGATCAGGGCCCGCCCGTACCCCCGACCGCGCCGTGGCCCGCTGATGCCCGCCGTCGCGAGCCGCATGCTCTCCCCGTCCGCGATCAGCTCGTACCGGCCGGCTTCCGTATCCCCGTCGAGCAGGACGTATCCGTCGTTCGGGCCTTCCGGCCGGGCCGTGAGGCCCGGCGGCAGGGCGGGCGGGGGCACGGCGAGGATCTTCTCCAGAGCCCGGCCGGTGGGGGCGTAGCCGAGGGCGACCACCAGTCTGGTGGCCGCCCGGGCCGCGGGGGCCACGGACACCCTGATCTCGTCGCAGCCCCAGGCCCGCAGCACCTCCTCGGCGGCGAGCGCGGCCACCGTCGCCCTCCCCCGGTGCCGCTCGGCCGGCTCGACGAAGAGCGACCGGAGCGTTCCGGTCCGGTGTCCCGGCGGGGTCCCGGCCGCGATTTCGAGGCCGCCGACCCGGCGGCCGTTGACGCAGATGTCGTAGCCGCGCGAGGACGCGTTGCCGGTTTCGTTCCGCGGCGGCCCGGCCGGCCGCAGGGTGGTCGTCATCCGGAAGTTCTACCCAGCGGGAGGGCGGTGTCCCCCGCACCGCGCCCGCGGCCGCTCCTCCGTCAGCGCAGCCGGGGGTCGGGGTCGGCGGCGGCGCGCTCGTCGAAGACCCTCATGGCCTTCGCGGTCACCGGCCCGGGCGCGTCGCCGAGCACCCGGCCGTCGATCCGCTGCACGGCCTGGACGTCCCGGAGACTGGAGGTCAGGAAGATCTCGTCGGCCCGCTGCAGCACGTCGAACGGCAGCTCGGTCTCGACCGCCCCGGTCCACTCCACGGTCAGTGCGCGGGTGATGCCCGCGAGGCAGCCCGAGGAGAGGGGCGGGGTGAGCAGCTCCCCGTCGACGACGACGAAGACATTGGAGCCGGTGCCTTCGCAGAGCGCGCCCACGGTGTTGGCGAGGAGCGCCTCGGAGGCACCCTGCTCCGCGGCCCGGGCGAGGGCGACGACGTTCTCCGCGTACGACGTGGTCTTCAGCCCGGCGACCGCGCCGCGCTCGTTGCGGACCCAGGGGACGGTGACCGCGGCGGTGGTGTCGGGGCGGCGCGCTTCGGCGGAGCCGAGGGCGACGACCAGGGTCGGGCCCGCGGTGCCGCGGTCGGAGCCGAGCGGGGAGAGACCGCCGGTGCAGGTGATGCGCAGCCGTCCCAGGGGTACGGGGTCGGTGCCGAGGAGGGTGTCGCAGGCCCGGCGGATCTCGTCGAGATCGGGATCGGGGAGCCCGAGGCCGCGGGCGGAGCGGGTGAGCCGTTCGAGGTGGAGGGTGAGGGCGAAGGGGCGCCCGTCCACGGCCTTGACGGTCTCGAAGACGCCGTCGCCGACGGTGAGCCCGTGGTCGAGCACGGACACCCGGGCCTCCTCGGCGTCCTTCGGGCCGCCGTCCACCCAGAGCTTCATTTCGCTGTTCCTTCCGCACTCGTCGCGGCCGCCGTCTCACTCGCCGGCCGTCCGGCGGCCGGCGTCCTTCCGCCGGGGCCTGCCGGGGCCGACGCTATCGCGAGCAGCCGGTGGGCCTTGAGCTCGGTCTCCGCCCACTCCCGTTCGGGGTCGGAGCCCCAGGTGATCCCGGCGCCGGTGCCGAACCGCAGCAGGGGGCGGCCGGGCTCGGTCCGGTCGACCCAGAAGGTACGTATGCCGACGGCCAGCTCGCCCCGGCCGCGGTCGGCGTCGACCCAGCCGATACCGCCGCAGTACGGACCGCGGGGGGCGGTCTCCAGCGCCTCGATGATCCGCAGGGCGCTGGACTTGGGCGCTCCGGTGACCGAGCCGGGCGGGAAGGTGGCGTCGAGGAGGTCCCGCCAGGTGCCGCCGGGCCGCAGTTCGCCGCGGACGGTCGACACCAGATGGACCAGGCCAGGATGGGGTTCGACGGCGCACAGCTCGGGCACCGTGACCGATCCGGTGGCGCAGACCCGGCCCAGGTCGTTGCGGACCAGGTCCACGATCATCACGTTCTCGGCGTGGTCCTTCTCCAGCAGATCGGCCGCGGTCCGGCCGGTGCCCTTGATGGGGCCCGACTCGACGGTGCCGCCGGTGCGCCGCAGATACAGCTCGGGCGACGCGGTGGCGATCTCCACCCCGTGACCGGGCAGCCGAATCGTTCCGGCATAGGGGGCGGGGTTGCCGCGGGCGAGGAGTGCGGTGAGGGCGTCGATATCGGCGGGGGATCCGCCGGGCTCCGGCAGCGGCGCGGAGAGCACCCGGCAGAGATTGGCCTGGTAGACCTCGCCCGCCGCGATGTGCTCGCGGATCCGGGCGACGCCCGCGGTGTAGGCGGCACGGTCCAGGGAGGACGTCCAGTCACCGGCGGCCGGGCCGTGCCACCGGCCGGGGACGGGTGCGGGCACCGGCCCGGTGCGGACCTCGGCGAACCGGGCGCAGGTGATCCGGCCCTCGAAATCGGCCGCGACGGCCCAGAAGCCCTCGGAGTCGAGGGCCTCGGGGTCGTGGGTGACGTCCCGCAGTCCGGTGGCGATCAGATGCCCGAAACGGGCGAGCGGAGGGTGGTGGTGCACGGTTCGAGTCTATGACCGGGGCGGATGTCGTCCGGATGGGCGGGCGGGGCGCCCGGGACGGCACTCCCCCGAGGACGCCGGAGGCGGTCGCACGGGGTCCCGGAGCGGCCCCCGGGACCACTGCGGGACGAACACACGTCAGCACGCTGCGGAAACGCGTTTTTGTGCTGGCCCCGGAATCCGCTAGAGTTCAACACGTCGCCGGGACGCGGAAGCGGGCCGGAAAAGACAAGCGGACGTGGCTCAGTTGGTAGAGCATCACCTTGCCAAGGTGAGGGTCGCGAGTTCGAATCTCGTCGTCCGCTCGACGTGGGGGATCTTCCCGAACCCCCGCACTCCGGGTGGAGTGGCCGAGAGGCGAGGCAACGGCCTGCAAAGCCGTCTACACGGGTTCAAATCCCGTCTCCACCTCCAAGGACGATTAGCTCAGCGGGAGAGCGCTTCCCTGACACGGAAGAGGTCACTGGTTCAATCCCAGTATCGTCCACCAGGATCCTGACGGATCCCCCGCGCGATTAGCTCAGCGGGAGAGCGCTTCCCTGACACGGAAGAGGTCACTGGTTCAATCCCAGTATCGCGCACGCAGTACACTGCCCTCCGCGGGATGCGTCCCGTGGTCGGTTCCCGCGCGATTAGCTCAGCGGGAGAGCGCTTCCCTGACACGGAAGAGGTCACTGGTTCAATCCCAGTATCGCGCACAGGTCCGGAGCCCCGGCCGCCTTCTCGGTGGCCGGGGCTCCGTCATTGTGTCTGCAGGAGTTCTGCCTGCGGATCAGGTGGACCGGGCGGATCAGGACGAGAAGAGCATCCGGCCGAAGCCCCGCTGACGACCGTGGTGGCCGTGGTGCCCGTGGCCGTGGTGTCCCCCGTGGTGCGGGGCGCCCCAGGCCGGCGCCTGGGGCGCGGGGTAGGCGGCGGGCGGGGCGGGCGGCGGCGCCTGCTGGGTCCACTGGGATTCCAGGCGGGTGAGGGCCTCCAGCTCGCCGTAGTCCAGGAATATCCCCCGGCAGCCGCTGCACTGTTCGATCTGGACGCCGTTGCGGTTGTACGTGTGCATCATCGCGTGGCACTTGGGGCACTGCATCGTCGGGCTCAGCTCCTCGCCTGTCGTTCCGTGCGGCCCGGTTGAGGTGCCCGGCCGCAGCAGCACCCTACTTCGGGGCCCCGGCCGGGGACGAGGAGTCCGGCGCCCGCTCCGGGGGCAGGGCGGCGATCCGGGCGCAGGCGTCGAGAACGGCGGCATCCGTCTCGTCCGGTGCCCGGTCCTCCCTGGCCGCCCTCGCCAGGGCGAGCGCGGCGCTCTGCACGGTCAGCGCGCGGGCCGGCACATCCAGCGCGGCCCAGGGGTCGGCCGGATCGGCGGCCGGTCCCCCGGCGGCGAAGTAGGCGCCGGTGAACCGCTGCCAGACCTCGGGTGCCAGAAGTCCGGCGGCGAACCAGGCCGCTGGGGGGGCCAGGTCCCAGGCCCGGGCGCCGAGCCCGAGATCGTCGACGTCGATCAGCAGCCAGGGCCCGCCGGGCGCGGGGTGCCGGACGAGCTGGCCGAGGTGGAGATCGCCGTGGCAGAGCCCGACGGGTCCGCCGGGCGGTGCGGCGGCCGGGGTCTGGCCCCGGGCCCAGGCCGGGAGCCGGTGCCAGGCCCGCTCCACGTCCCGGCAGGCGGGGTGCCGGGACTCCCGCCGCATCCGGGCCATCGCTCGGGCGGCCTTCAGGGGCCCGCGCATCACGGGCGGCGCCTGTCCCCGGGGCGGTGCGGGCCGGTGGCCGTCCGCCGGGAACCGGTGGAGCGCGGCCAGCAGGACGGCGGTCTCCTCCCAGGGCGCGGCACCGGGGTCGGCCGGGTCGACGGGTATGCCGTGGGGCCAGACGGTGACGGGGCGGCCCGAGGTCTCCCGTACCTCCGGCGGCAGCGGCAGCGGTGCCAGCAGGATTCCGGCGAGCCGGGGGTCGGCGGCGAGGGCGATCCGGCTGCGGTGGGCGGCGGGATCGGTGGCGGGGTCATGGGCCTTGGCGACCGCGGAGCCGTGCCGGACGACGGTTCCGTCGGGGCGGTCCGCGAGGACCTCCGGGCCGTGGGCACAGCCCCGGCAGTCCGGGAGCGGCGAGGGCCCGGCATGGGCCGCCGCCCGGGCGGCCCGGGCGAGGGCGTCGACGACGGCAGTGCTCACGTTCCCCCCGGATGCGGTACGGCTCGGTGCGAGGGTACGCGGCGGAGCGGGGCGGCCCGCGGGCCGGGGCCCGGCCCGGTCCGGAGAGGCAGCGAGGCAGCGAGGCGGAGACGGGTCCGGTGCCGGGCGGTGATTCCGTACGGGGAAACGGAAGCGGCCGGCCCCGTAACGGACGACGGCAGCGTGCCCGGCCCCGTACCGGCACCCGTACCGGAAAATGCGGAGGCCGGTCGGCTCCCCAGCCAACCGGCCACCACTGCCGTCCGCCGCACCCCCGTCCCCACGGGGTTATGGCCGGATGTCCCCGGCCCGGACCGCTCTTCCGGGCCCGGGGCGCCGCTCAGCGCCCCAGCATCACGCCCACGGACGACGCTTGTGTCACTACTGCTTCCCAGCCACCGATGACATAGAGCAGCAGTGCCGCCAGGGGAAGAACCATGGCCGTGGCCACCAGCGGGTGGCGCTGACCGGGCCGCCGGCCGCCGAACGCGGCTGCCCGGCGTTCCTGCGTGCGGATCACGGTCCGCGTTGCCGTGTCGGCCATGGTTCCTCTCCTGTCGTGGTCGAAACAGCGGCGGGTGTCCGACCTCGGGGGACGAGTACTGCACCCGCCGCTTGACCTCAACACTAGGTTTCCGGCGGGGACGGAACGTCATGCCCGCGTACCTATTGGCGGGCCTCCGAGAGGATGAGCCGGGCCTCTCCGGTGTACTCCCCAGGGTGGAGAAGCCGACTCAGGTCTGAGGGGTTTCCCTGAGGGGACGCTCCGAGGCGTCGTCCCGTGGCACCGGCTGCTCCACCAGGGCCAGCACCCGGTTGGCCATAAATCGGGCCGTCCGCACCACGGCCCCGGTACGGGTGACTTCGCTCACTTCGACCACCCCCCTGCGGACGGCGGTCTCCACCCGGCGGCCTGCCCGGCTTGCCACGACTTCGTACGTCCGTGTGCTGTCACCCGCGTCGACCACGATCTCCACGCGATCACCCTTCACAGATCCAATCCCCCTCCGGCGACGGTCGGTTGAGATTGCGCGCGGGCCAGGGGAGCCGGATCCCGCGCTCCCTGACCTCTGGTCAATTCTCCCATCCGGCACTGACAATCGGTCGTCCCGAGAGGGCGCGGCCTATGAGCGCACCGGGGCGGCGGTACGTAAGCTGTGCCACGTCGAAACGGACGATCGGACACCACCGGTCGGGGCCGTCCGGGAACGGGCCGGCCGGAACAAGCGGGTGGGGACTCCCACCGAGAGACACGGGGTGGGGACTCCCCACCGTAGGCAGGGGACGGACGATGGCGATGATGCGGCTCCGGCGCGAGGACCCGCGTGTCGTCGGCTCGTTCCGTATTCACCGGCGGCTCGGCGCGGGCGGGATGGGCGTCGTCTATCTGGGGTCGGACCGGCGCGGCCAGCGGGTGGCGCTGAAGGTGATCCGGCCCGATCTGGCGGAGGATCAGGAGTTCCGGTCCCGGTTCGCCCGGGAGGTGTCGGCGGCCCGCCGGATCCGGGGCGGCTGTACGGCCCGGTTGGTGGCGGCCGATCTGGAGGCCGAGCGGCCGTGGTTCGCCACCCAGTACGTGCCGGGGCCCTCACTGCACGACAAGGTGAACGAGGACGGGGTGCTCCCGGCCGCCGAGGTGGCCGCGATCGGGGCCGCGCTCTCGGAGGGGCTCGTCGCCGTCCACGAGGCCGGGGTCGTGCACCGCGACCTCAAACCGTCGAACATCCTGCTCTCGCCCAAGGGCCCGCGGATCATCGACTTCGGCATCGCGTGGGCCACCGGCGCCTCCACCCTCACCCATGTCGGCACGGCCGTGGGCTCCCCCGGCTTCCTCGCCCCCGAACAGGTCCGCGGGGTCGCCGTCACCGCGGCGACCGACGTCTTCGCGCTCGGTGCCACCCTCGCCTACGCGGCAACCGCCGACTCCCCCTTCGGGCACGGCGGCTCGGAGGTGATGCTGTACCGGGTGGTGCACGAGGAGCCGCAGTTGCACGGGGTCCCGGACGCGCTCGCCCCGCTGCTGCGGGCCTGTCTGGCGAAGGATCCGCTGGAGCGCCCCAGCACCCTCCAGCTCTCGATGCGGCTGAAGGAGATCGCCGCCCGGGAGGCCCAGGGGCCGGCGGACGGACGGCTCCCGGTGTCCCGGGAGCGGATCGACACGCTCCGCACGGGGCAGCCGCCGCGTCATCCGCAGCGTACGGAGAAGCTGGACCGTACGGAGCGGCTGGAGCGCCCCGACCGGCCCGAGCGCGACCCGCGCGACCGCCGGACCGGCGGGGGACCGCGCTCGCAGGCTCCGCGCACCGGCGGCTCCGCCCGGCCCGTGCCGTCCCGCGGCGGCGCCCCCTCGCGCACCCAGGGCCGTCCGACCGGACGGCAGGGGGTCCGCACCACCTCCACGGGCCGCCGCCCGGCGAACCCCCGGCTGCTGCGGCAGCGGATCGTGGTCTTCTTCGTGGTGACGCTGATCGTGGCGCTGGGCATCGCGGCGGCCCAGCAGCTCTGAGGCTGCTCCTCCCCGCCGGTTTCTCCCCCGCCTGTTTCTCCCCGCCGGTCCCCGGCGCTTCCCGCTGCCCGTGACCCTGCAGCGACCCGGTGGTGACGCAACGGTGACGCGGAGTACAGGCACCGGGGCAAAAGAAAAGGCGAGGAGCCCTGCTCCTTGCCACTCTCAACGTATAGCGCACCGGGGGGCTTGCGGCAAGGCCCCCGTCGTAGCGCAGAATCACCTCCTCAGGCCGGAACCTGCGGAAACGGGAGATTCACGAAGTATGTGCGCTGTTGTCGATCCATCGGTCGCGGACCGTCCGACCTCGCCGGAGCGACCCCTGATCGGAGCCGATGTCATGAACCCCCTGGTCACCGCGGCCACCAGCCCGTTCGAACTGTCCGGCCCGCTCGCCGCCAAGGCGGCCCCGGCACTGATCGCCGATGACGAGCGCCATTTCACGGCCGTCGCCCGGAGCCTCGCGGAGGCGATCGCCGAACTGTCCGGACGTCTCGACGCCGAGCTGCGGTCGCCCGGCGGCGCAGGCCGGGCGGCGATGGACCGGGATACCAGGATCCACCAGCTCACGGCCCGGCTCCGGACCCTGCGCCGCTTCGGCCTCGACCTCTGCCTCGGACGGATCGTCCACGCGGACGGCAGCGAGCCCGTGTACATCGGGCGGCTCGGTCTCACCGACGCCTCCGGGCGGCGGCTGCTGGTCGACTGGCGCTCCCCCGCCGCCGAACCGTTCTTCGGGGCGACCCACGCCGACCCGATGGGTCTGGCGAGCCGCCGCCGCTACCGGTGGACCCGTGGCCGGATCGGTGACTACTGGGACGAGGTGTTCACCCCCGAGGGGCTGGAGGGGCATGCCGCCCTCGACGACCAGTCCGCGTTCATCGCCGGTCTCGGCGGTGCCCGCTCGGCCCGGATGCGCGATGTCCTCGGCACCATCCAGGCCGACCAGGACGCCGTCATCCGGGCGGGTTCCCGCGGTGCCCTGGTGGTCGACGGCGGGCCGGGGACGGGGAAGACCGTCGTCGCGCTGCACCGCTCCGCGTACCTCCTCTACTCCGACCCCCGTCTCGGGCACCGCCGCGGCGGCGTCCTGTTCGTCGGCCCGCACCAGCCCTATCTGAACTACGTCGCGGACGTCCTCCCCGGTCTGGGCGAGGAGGGCGTACAGACGTGCACGTTGCGGGACCTCGTTCCCGAGGGTCCGGGGGCGGTGCCGGAGAGCGATCCGGAGGTCGCCCGGCTGAAGTCCTCCGCGGATCTGGTGCGGGCGATCGAGAAGGCGGTCCGCTTCTACGAGGAGCCGCCCACCGAGGGCCTGGCCGTCCGGACCGACTGGGGCGTCGTCCGGGTCACCGCCGACGACTGGGCCGAGGCCTTCGACGCGCCGGGGCCGGGCGCGCCGCACAACGAGTCGCGTGAACTCGTCCGCGCGGAGCTGTTCACCATCCTGCTGGACAAGCTCGGCAACGAGGACGTGCCGCCCGAGCGGTTCCGGGCCGCCCTGCGGCACGACAAGGCGCTGAACGGGGCGCTGGACCGCGCCTGGCCGCTGCTGGACGCCGCCGACCTGGTCGGGGACCTCTGGTCCGTACCCGCTTATCTGCGGCTGTGCGCTCCCTGGCTGGAGCCGGACGACGTACGCCGCCTCCAGCGGGCCGGCACCACGGCCTGGACGGTGTCCGATCTGCCGCTCCTGGACGCGGCCCGGCAGCGGCTCGGTGATCCGAAGGCGGCGCTGCGCAGCCGTCGGCGCGAGGCCGCCGTAGCCGCGGAACGCGATCGGATGGCCGCCGTCATCAACAGCGTGGTGGGGGCCGACGACGACGGCGAGGGGGCGGTGACGATGCTGCTGGGGCAGGACCTCCAGGAGACCCTGGTCGACGGGTCCGTACCGTCGGCCGCGGTCCGGGACGGGCTGGCCGGGCCGTTCGCGCATATCGTCGTGGACGAGGCGCAGGAGCTGACCGACGCGGAGTGGCAGATGCTGCTGCTGCGCTGTCCGTCCCGGAGTTTCACGATCGTCGGGGACCGGGCCCAGGCCCGGCACGGGTTCACGGAGCCGTGGGAGGAGCGGCTTCGCCGGATCGGGTTCCACCGGATCGAGGTGGCGGCGCTCACCATCAACTACCGGACTCCGGCCGAGGTCATGGCGGAGGCCGAGCAGGTGATCAGGACCGCGCTGCCGGATGCCAATGTGCCGGTCTCCGTCCGCAGCGGCGAGGTGCCCGTGGTGCACGGCTCGGTCGCGGAACGCGACACGGTGCTGGACGGGTGGCTCGCCGCGCACACCGAGGGGACGGCCTGCGTCATCGGTGATCCCTCGTTCCGGGAGACGGCCCGGGTGCGGTCGCTGACGCCGGAGCTGGCGAAGGGGCTGGAGTTCGATCTGGTCGTCCTCGTCGACCCGGATGCGTTCGGGGGCGGTATCGAGGGGGCCGTCGACCGCTATGTCGCGATGACCCGGGCGACCCGGCAGCTCGTCGTCCTCACCCGCGACTGACCGGGGCGACCCGGCAGCTCGTCGGCCCCCCGCGGATGCCGCGGAGGGCCGGGCGGCGGGGGCGCCGCCCGGCCGGTCGCCGCCGGGGCTCAGAGGCCGGGGCGGCCCGTGGCAACGGCGTAGAAGGCGACGGCCGCCGCGGCGCCCACGTTGAGGGAGTCCACGCCGTGGGCCATCGGGATGCGTACCCATTCGTCCGCCGCGACCAGCGCCGGGGTGGAGAGCCCGTCGCCCTCCGCACCGAGCATCAGCGCCACCCGGTCGATCCGGTGCGGCGCGGCCTCGTCGATGGCGGTGGCCTTCTCGTCGGGAGTGAGGGCGAGCAGGGTGAACCCGGCCTCCCGGACCGCCTCCAAGCCCCGGGGCCAGGTGTCGAGGCGGGCGTACGGGACGGAGAACACCGCGCCCATGGAGACCTTTACCGACCGGCGGTACAGGGGGTCCGCACAGTCCGGGGAGAGCAGTACGGCGTCCATGCCGAGGGCCGCCGCGCTGCGAAAAATTGCCCCGATGTTGGTGTGGTCGTTGACGGATTCCATGACGACGACCTTGCGGGCGCCCGCGAGCAGTTCGGCAGCCGGGGGCAGTGGTTTGCGCTGCATGGAGGCGAGCGCGCCGCGGTGGACGTGGTAGCCGGTGACGCGTTCGGCCAGCTCGGGGCTGACCGCGTACACGGGCGCGGGGATCTCGTCGATGACGTCCTTCATGACGTCGACCCACTTGGCCGACAGCAGCATCGACCGCATCGCGTAACCGGCGTCCTTCGCCCGCCGGATGACCTTCTCGCCCTCGGCGATGAACAGGCCCTCGGCGGGTTCGCGGCGGCGGCGCAGTTCGACGTCCGTGAGTCCCGTGTAGTCGCTCAGGCGGGGGTCGTCGGGGTCTTCGACGGTGATGAGATCAGCCACAGGGTGATACTGCCTTCTCCAGGGAGGGGTGCCAACGCCTGGACAGGGGTCGGGTTACTGAAGGTTAACCGGCGGGGTCGCGGCCGGGTGGCCGCCGACGGCGACGACCTCACCGACGACGATCACGGCGGGCGGCCGGACGTCTTCGGCGGCGACGGTCCCGGCGACGGTCGACAGGGTGGCGTCGACGCGGCGCTGGGCGGCGGTGGTGCCTTCCTGGACGAGGGCGACGGGTGTGGCGCCGTCCCGGCCGTGGTCCATCAGGGTCCGGGCGATCGCGCCGATCTTGTCGACGCCCATCAGGATCACCAGGGTGCCGCGGAGCCGGGCGAGGGCCGCCCAGTCGACCAGGGACCGCTCGTCGTCGGGGGCGACGTGCCCGCTGACCACGGTGAACTCATGGGCGACCCCGCGGTGGGTGACCGGGATCCCGGCCGCGCCGGGGACGCTGATGGAGCTGGAGATGCCGGGGACGACCGTGCAGGCGATGCCTTCAGCCGCCAGCGCCTCGGCCTCTTCCATGCCGCGGCCGAAGACGAAGGGGTCGCCGCCCTTGAGCCGTACGACCGCCTTGCCGGCCTTGGCGTGTTCGATCAGGGCCTGGTTGATGGCCTCCTGGGCCATGAACCTGCCGTACGGGATCTTCGCCGCGTCGATCACCTCGACGTGCGGGGGCAGTTCGTCGAGCAGATCGCGCGGGCCGAGCCGGTCGGCGATGACGACGTCCGCCTCGGCGAGCAGCCGCCGGCCCTTCACGGTGATCAGGTCGGGGTCGCCGGGGCCGCCGCCGACGAGGGCGACGCCCGGGGTTCTCGTACGGTGCCGCCCGGCGGAGATGGTGCCGTCCCGCAGCCCTTCGACGACGGCGTCGCGGACGGCGGCGGAGCGGCGGGGGTCGCGGCAGTGGACGTCGGTGGTCAGTACGGCGACCGTGACGCCCGCGGAGCGGCCGGTGGCCGGGGTCAGAGCGGTGGCGGCGTCGGCGTCGTCGGAGCGTACGCACCAGACGCGGAGGCGCTCGGCCTCGGCGGAGGCGCGGTCGTTGGCCTCGGCGTCGGAGGAGGCGACAACGACGTACCAGGCGCCTTCGAGGTCGCCCTCGCGGTAGCGGCGCCGCTCCCAGCGCAGTTCGCCGGCGGTGACCATGGCCTCGACGGAGGGGGTGGCCGAGGGAGAGACGAGCGTGATGTCCGCTCCGGCGGCGATCAGCCAGGGCAGTCGCCGCTGGGCGACCTGGCCGCCGCCGAGGACCACGACGCGGCGGCCGGTGAGGCGCAGGCCCACGGGGTAGGCGGGGTGCTGGTGCGCGGGCGGCTGCTCGGACATGTGGGTACGACTCCCTCGGGCACTGCGGATGACGGGGCGGGCGGGGGCGTCCGGACCGCATCGGCACTGAGGCGGCGCCGGTGGGCGGTTCCAGGCCCACTTCGGGCGGTTCCGGGCCCACTTTACGATGCGGCGATTCCTCAGCGGTACGCCGAAGGTCACACATCGCGGCAGGTCACCGGGGCGGGGCGCCGCGACCGGTCGCCGCGGGCGCCGGGAGCGGGGGCAGACGGAGGGCGGCGGCACGGTTGCCGCGCCTCCGCCGTGCAGTGCGGCCCCGGGCCGGGACCCGCTCACCGCCCGGGGAACCCGGGGATACGGGGCATGGGCCCGTCGATCCGGATCGGGACCGGGCCGGGGGCGGCCGGAAACCGTGCACCGGTCGGCCGGGAGCCGCCCGCGCGGCGGAACGGCTGCGGGTCGCTCCGGGCGGCCGGGCCGGGGTGTCCCGGCTCCGGCCGCCCGGGGCCGCTACTTCTCGGTGACTCCCGCCGAGTCGAACGTCGCCACCTCGTGCATGGCCCGGGCCGCGCTCTGGACGACGGGCAGGGCCAGCAGCGCGCCGGTGCCCTCGCCGAGCCGGAGGTCGAGGTCGATCAGGGGCCGCAGACCGAGCTTGTTGAGGGCGGCGACATGGCCGGGCTCGGCGCCGCGGTGACCGGCGATGCACGCGGCGATGGCCTCGGGGGCGATCGCCCGGGCGACGAGGGCCGCGGCACCCGCGGAGACTCCGTCGAGGACGACGGGGATACGCAGGGACGCACCGCCCAGGATCAGGCCGACCAGCGCGGCGTGCTCCAGGCCGCCGATCGCGGCCAGGACCCCGATCGGGTCCTCCGGGTCGGGCGCGTGCAGTTCGAGTCCGCGCCGGACGACGTCGACCTTGCGGGCGTGCATCTCGTCGTTGATACCGGTGCCGCGGCCGGTGATCTCCGCCGGGTCGGTATCGGTGTAGACGCTGATCAGCGCCGCGGAGACGGTGGTGTTGGCGATGCCCATCTCGCCGGTGAGCAGGGCCTTGTTGCCTGCGGCCACCAGATCGCGGGCGGTCTCGACGCCGACCTCGACGGCCGCGAGGACCTCCTCGCGGGTGAGGGCGGGGCCGGTGGTGAAGTCGGCCGTGCCGGGGCGGACCTTGCGGGGCACCAGACCGGGCTGCGCGGGCAGCTCCGTCGCGACGCCGACGTCGATGACGCAGACCTCGGCCCCGACCTGGTTGGCGAAGGCGTTGCAGACCGCTCCCCCGCCGAGGAAGTTGGCGACCATCTGGCCGGTGACCTCCTGGGGCCAGGCCGTCACGCCCTGGGCGTGGACGCCGTGGTCACCCGCGAAGATCGCGACGGCGGCGGGCTCCGGGATCGGCGGCGGGCAGACCCGGGACAATCCGCTGAGCTGGGCGGAGATGATCTCCAGCATGCCGAGGGCGCCCGCGGGCTTGGTCATCCGCTTCTGGCGCTCCCAGGCCTCGCCGAGCGCCTTGGCATCCAGCGGGCGGATCGCGGCGACCGTCTCCTGGAGGAGGTCGTGCGGCTCCTCGCCGGGCAGCGCCCGGCGGCCGTACGTCTCCTCGTGGACGACCCAGGACAGGGGGCGGCGCTTGGACCAGCCCGCCTGCGCCAGCTCGGGCTCCTCGGGGAACTCGTCGACGTAGCCGACGCAGAGGTAGGCCACGACCTCCAGGTGTTCCGGCAGGCCGAGGGTACGGACCATCTCGCGCTCGTCGAAGAAGCTGACCCAGCCGACGCCGAGCCCCTCGGCGCGGGCGGCGAGCCAGAGGTTCTCGACGGCGAGCGCGGAGGAGTACGGGGCCATCTGCGGCTGAGTGTGCCGGCCGAGGGTGTGGCGGCCGCCGCGCGTCGGGTCGGCGGTCACCACGATGTTCACCGGGGTGTCGAGGATGGCCTCGATTTTGAGTTCCTTGAACTGCTTGGCGCGGCCCTTGGGAAGGGACTCGGCGTAGGCGTCGCGCTGGCGCTGGGCGAGTTCGTGCATGGTGGTGCGCGTCTCGGCGGAGCGGATGACGACGAAGTCCCAGGGCTGGGAGTGGCCGACGCTGGGGGCGGTGTGGGCGGCCTCCAGAACGCGCAGCAGTACGTCGTGCGGGATGGGGTCGCTGCGGAAGCCGTTGCGGATGTCGCGGCGTTCGCGCATCACCTTCAGGACGGCTTCGCGCTCGGCGTCGTCGTACGCGGGCGCGGGCAGGCCTGCGGGCTCGGCAGGGGCCTCGGCGGGAACCTCGGCTCCGGGCACGGGCTCGGACGCAGGAGCGGCCGGGGCTTCGGTGGCGGCTTCTGCACCGGACGCGGCTACCCCTTCGGGCGCCTCCGGCGCGGATTCGGCCGGGGGCTCCGCGGTCGCGTCGGCCGGAGCCGGTGCTGCTTCGGCCGCGGGGGCCTCCTGCGGCGTCTGCTCGGGCTCGGGGGCGGTGGCCGGGGCCGGGCCATCGGCAGCCTGCTCCGGGGCGGGCGGCTGCGCTTCGGCGGCCTGTGCCTGGGGGGCCTGTGCCTCGGGGGCGGGGGTCTCCGCCTGCTCGGGCGCGGCCTGCGGAGGTACGGGAGCGGAGCCGGGCGCCTCGACGGATCCGGGCGTCTGCTGCTCCCCCGCAACGGGCTCCACGGCGACGGCGCCTTCGGCCGACGGCTCGGCAACGGCCACGGGAGCGGCGGCCTCGTCGGGCTCGGGCTGCTCAGGAGCCGCGGCCTGCACGGGCACCTCTGCGGCATCAGCGGCATCGGGCGCCACGGCCTGCTCGGAGGCCACGGCCTGCTCCGGCGCCACCGGCTGCTCGGGCGTCGCGTCCCCTTCGGGCGCCGCAACCGCCTCAGGGGCCACCGGCTGCTCGGGTGCCACGGCCGCCTCGGGCGCGGCAGCCTGTTCCGGCGTCAGCGCATCGCCGGTGCCCTCGACCTGCTCAGGAGCCGCGACCTGCGCGGGCACCTCTGCGGTATCAGCGGCATCGGGCGCCACGGCCTGCTCGGGCGCCACCGGCTGCTCGGAGGCCTCGTCCGCCCCGGCAGTCCCGGCAGTCCCGGCCGCCTCGGCCGTCTCGGCCGGCTCGACTGCCAAGGGCATCTCTGCCGCCGGGGGTACCGCGGGCTCTTCCGGAGCCGGCTGCGGGACGACCGTTTCTGCGGCCGGGGCAGGGGTGGCCTCGCCCTGCTGCGGCACGGCGTCCCAGGGGGCTCCGGCCTGCGGAGGGATCTCGGCGAGCTGCGGCCCGGGCAGCACCGGCGCCTCGTCCTCGCCGGGCACGTCCAGATACTCGGGGCCGAGCGTCGGCGGTCCGGAATCGGGCTGCACGGTCAGCGGGTGCGGAGCGACTCCGGCGGGCCCGCGATCGGCCAGGGAACGGACCACACCACCGGTGTTGTCGGGCAGGGGCGGCCCCATGTGCAGGGGGCGGCGCGCGGGCGGCGGAGTCGGGGTCGCGGACCCGGCCGCGAAAGCAGGGGCCGGAACGGACGGTTCCGCCGGGTCGGTTACGGCCGGGCCGTCCGCGGCCATGGGCACGGCGGCGGCCGGAACCGGAGCCTCCGAAGGCTGCTGGTCCTCCGGTGCCCCGGCCTGTGCCGGCACCCGGACCTGGTCGGGAACTTCCGGCGCGGGAGCCTGAGCAGCGCTGCCCTCGTCGACGGGCACCCCGGCGGCGGGAGTCTGCCCGCCCGGCTGTATGACGGGCGCCGTCTGGTCGGCCTGCACGGCATCAGCGGACTCCGGGCTTCCGAGATCCGTGGGGGCCGTCTGCGCCGGCGCGGCAACCGCACCGGCCGGGGGCATCACCACGGGATCGGCGGCACCCGGCTGCTCCGGGGAGCCCAGATCCGTGGGCGCGGCCAAGCCCGGCCCGGTGAACTCGGGACCCGCGGCCGGCGGGCTCTGCGCCGGTGCGGGCGCCCCGGCCGCCGCCACAGGCACAGCCGGATGCGGTGCGGGGGCCGGAACGGCCTCGTACATATGGCCGGGGTCGACAGGGGCCGCAGGGGCGGCGGGCTGCGCCACGGGCACTCCCTGCGGGGGCGTTGCCCCGACGGCAACCGGAGCCGGTACGGAAGCCGGGGCCGCGACGGGAGCTGCCTGGGCCACCGGTGCCGCGCCCAGGGTCTGCACGGGCGACGGATACTGGCCGCCCAGGGTCCCCTGGGGGTCGCTCCAGGCACCCTGGGCGCCCGGCATCAGCAGCAGATCGTCTCCGGCCGGGTGCGCCGCGGGCCGTGCGGGCTCCGCCGGACCGGCGGCCGGCCGGCCGGAGGGGTCCACGAGGGTGTAGGCATCAGGGGCGGGAACGCCCGGCTGCTGCTCCACCACGCCTGCGTTCCCCGGCAGCCCCTCGCCCGGGATCTGGCCGGTGTCGGTCATGCGTACCCCTCGCCCCATCGCTCTGTGATCCTTCGTCCATCCGCCCGGACGGCCGCTCGCGGTGCGCCCGCCGGTCTCATGACGAGAACGAGCGCATGCGCCACCCGGCACGACGGACTACCAGCATTCTCGCGGCCGTTCGCGGACCCGGCAGTGGTATCCGCCACGGCCCGCTGTGGGCTGCGCCACGCTGCGCGTCCCCCGGTTACGGCGTACCACATACCGGAGCCAATACGACACTCGTTTTCCGGTTTTCCCGGACCATGCCGAAGGAAGCGACGGCACGTCCGGTGCGGTACGACGGTCGGTCAGCCTACCTCGCGCCACCGACAACCATGGTCACGGGGCACGCTCGGGCAGCCGTCCCGAGACCAGGAAAACCACGGCGCGTTCCCGCTCCGACCAGGTCTTCGGGTCGAGATCGACCGACTGGACGAACACGCACTCCACGGCATAGCCACCGGCCGCCAGGGCGGTGCAGAGGGCCTCGGCCTCGTCGCGGGTTCCGGCGTGGGTGACGATCCGCTCGGGGCGCCGGTCGGCGCAGGCGGTGACGGTCTCCACGCCGCCGCCGCCGATCCGGACGACATCGGGTTCGGGCAGCTGCTCCAGCACCTGCGGGGCCCGGCCGTTCACGGTCTGCATCCGGATTCCGGCGCGGCGGGCCGCGGCCTCGGTGCGGGCGCAGGCGGCCGGGTCGGCGTCGACGGCGATGACCGCGGCTCCGAATCGGGCCGCCTCCACGGCGAGCAGCCCGCCGCCGGAACCGACGTCCCAGACCAGATCGCCCTCCCGGGGGCCGAGCCGGGCGAGTTGGAGAGCGCGCAGGGAAGCGCCGGTGCCTTCGCTCAGGTCGCCGCCGTCCGCCGGCGCCCAGCCCCGTACCCCGGCCGGGAAACCGGGCTCCCGGCCCGCGATCCAGCTGCTGTCGGCGACCGCCCCGCCGGCCGCCCCGCCCACCACCACGACCACGTTCGGATCGCGCCAGACGTGGTCGGCGGCCTTGTCGGAGGTGACGACGGTGACCTGTTCCCGTTCGGTGCCGAGTTCCTCGCAGATCACGAAGGTGCGGTGGATGCCGTCCAGGAGCAGGGCCAGTTCGGCGGGGCCCGCGCCCGGGGAGGTGAGCACGGCGACCTTCGGGTGGGCGCGGCAGACGTTGACGGCCCGCCGCAGGGTGCGGGGGTGGGCGACCACGATCCGGGCGTCGTCCCACGGCATCCCCGCCCGGGCGAAGGCGGCGGCGACGGAGGAGACCGCGGGCACCACCTCCACCTCCAGGCCGTGCTCGGGAGCGCGGAGGGTGCGGACGACTCCGAAGAAGCCCGGGTCGCCGTCGGCGAGCACGACGGCGCTGCCGCGGTGTCCGGCGATCCGGCGGGCGGCGAGGCCGATGCTGCCGAGGCGGATGCGCTCGGCGTTCCCGGGGACTTCGGGGAGGGCGAGATGGTGGGCCGCCCCGGCGACCAGGGTGGCGGCCGCGAGGGCGGAGCGGGCCGCGGCGGTCAGGGGTGAGCCGTCCCAGCCGATCACCGTGACGCGGTCGGCCATGGTCGTCAGTCTCCCTGGATTCGTCGCAGGTGGGGGTGGTGGGTCTCCCGGGGCCGCAGGGGCACACGGAGGTGGACCGGGGCGGCTCGGGAGGAGGTACCCATTGAACCAGTTGGAACACTGAATCAGTTGGGCGTACGGCAGTCCACCGAGGCCCACCGGGACCGGCCTCTGCGCACCGACCGGGACCGGTCCCGTCCGCGCGCGGTGCGCTCCGAACCGGTGCCGGCCTCAGCTCCGGTCAGCCTCAGCACCGGTCAGCCTCAGCTCCAGTCGGAGTAGGCGTATCCGGACTCGGCCGATCCGTCGGCGACCCCGTCGAGGTCCTCCGGCAGCAGGCTCCAGACGATCAGATCGGTGCGGGTGTCGGTCCAGGTGCCGTCGGCGGCCCGGATCCGGGCCAGCCAGGCGTTGCGCAGCACCCCTTCGCTGATGGCGCCGATCTTCTGGGCGACCTGCTGCGAGGCGGTGTTGTCGGCGGCGGTGCGGAGTTCGAGCCGCTCGAACTTCCGGTCGCGGAAGAGCCACTTGGCGACGGCGAGAAGGGATTCGGTGGCGTAGCCCTCGCCGCGGGCCCAGGGCGCGGTGGCGTACGCCGCCTCGGTGGTGAGCACCCGCCAGTCGGTGTTCTTCAGCCGTACGGTCCCCACCAGCCGCTGGGTGAGGAATTCGGTGACGGCGAAGACGATCCCCCGGCCCGTGGTGCGCTGCGCGGGCGCTATCTCGTGGATCCACCGCTCGGCGTCGGCCCGGGTGAAGGGGTGCGGTACGGGTGTCCAGGCGGTCACCGTCTCGTCGTTCATCATCTCGGTGTACGCCGGGACGTCGGCCTCCTCGAAGGGGCGCAGCACCAGTCGCTCCGTACTGATGGACACGTCCGGAAAGGTGGTAGTCATGCGCCGCTCCGTAACCATGCTCTGCGGGGAACAGGCGACCAGTGGCCTGCCGAAAGGCCCAGCATGCAGCATGGGCCGACCGGGTGGCACCGCGGGGGCGGGGGCGGAACGGGCGGAGCCCCGCACCCCGGGCGGGGGTGCGGGGCGTGGCGCCGGACGGCGGACCGGCCGGTCAGCCGGTGAACCGGGCAACCGGTCAGCCGGCCGGTGAGTGGGTGGCCGGTGGATCAGAAGGCCGGGATGACCGAGCCGTCGTACTTGTCCGCGATGAACTTCTTCACCTCGGGCGTCGTGAGCAGCTTGGCGAGCTTGACCACGCGCGGGTCCTTCTCGCTGCCTTCCTTGACCGCGAGGAAGTTGCCGTACGGGTTGTTCTCGGCGGACTCCAGGACGAGGGAGTCGTTCTTCGGGCTGAGCTTGGTCTGCACCGCGTAGTTGCCGTTGATCACAGCGGCGTCGACGTCCCCGAGGGCCCTCGGCACGGCCGCGGCCTCCAGCTCCTTGAAGGTGAGCTTCTTGGGGTTCTCGGCGATGTCCTTCGGCGTGGCCTCGTTGCCCGTACCCGGCTTCAGCTTGATGAGGCCGTTCTGCTCCAGCAGGCGGAGGGCGCGGGCCTCGTTGGTGGTGTCGTTGGGCAGGGCGACGGTGGCGCCCTCCTTGAGGTCCGCGAGCTTGTCGACCTTCTTGGAGTACAGGCCCAGCGGCTCCAGGTGGACGGTGACGACCGGCACGATGGTCGTCTTGTTCTTCTTGTTGAAGTCGTCCAGGTAGGGCTTGTGCTGGAAGTAGTTGGCGCCGACCTCACCGCTCTGGGTGGCGGTGTTGGGGGTGACGTAGTCGGCGAACTCCTTGACCTCCAGCTTGAGGTCTTCCTTGGCGGCCAGCTCGTCCTTGACGAAGCCGAGGATCTCGGCGTGCGGGACGGAGCTGGCGGCGACGACCAGGGGCTTGGACGGGTCGGCCCCGGCCCCGGTCTTGTTGTCGTCGTTGCCGCAGGCGGTCAGCCCGAGGGTCAGTGCTCCGACGGCGAGGACAGCGGTGGTGATCTTGGCAGTGTTACGCACGAAAAGTGCCTTTCTCCATGGGTGGTGCGGTGGTGCGGACCCGGACGGGTCGCGGGGAGGGAAAGTTTCGGGGGGGGGTCAGTCGGCCTTGACGGGCTGCGGCGACCGGGTCGCACCGGCCGCGCCCGTCGCTTCGAGGGCTCCGGCGGTGTTCGCGACGGCGATGGCGTCCGCGGCCCGGGAGGCCTTCAGCAGCCTGAGCCGGGGGGCCGGTCCGCCGCGGCCGCGCCGGTGCAGGGCCCGGGCCGCGTAGTCCCCGGCGAACTGGATGACGGCGATGACCGCGGCCAGCACGGCGACGGTGATCCACATCATCTCGGTCTCGAAGCGCTGGTAGCCGTAGCGGATGGCGATGTCACCGAGTCCGCCGGCGCCGACCGTGCCGGCCATGGCGGAGTAGCCGATCAGGGCGACGACGGTCGTCGTGGCGCCGGAGATCAGAGACGGCAGGGATTCGGGGACCAGGACCTTGCGGACCACGGTCCAGGTGCTGCCGCCCATCGACTGCACGGCCTCGACGAGACCGCCGTCGACCTCCCGTACGGAGGTCTCCACCAGCCGGGCGAAGAAGGGGATCGCCCCGATGGCCAGGGGGACGATCGCGCCCTCGCGGCCGATGGTGGTGCCGGTGATCGCCTTGGTGAACGGCAGCAGGGCGACCATCAGGATGATGAACGGCATCGAACGGGTGACGTTGACGATCTGGCCGATCACCTTGTTGGCGACGGTGTTGGCGAGCAGACCGCCCTTGTCGGTGAGGACGAGGACGATGCCCAGCGGCAGTCCGACGGCCACCGCGATCAGGGCGGACCAGCCGACCATGTAGAGCGTGTCCCAGCTCGCCTGCTCCAGCAGCGGCTGCATCTCGGACCAGGTCACTGGGCACCGTCCTTCACCAGGTTCGGAGCGGAAGCGTTCGGAGCGGAAGCATCAGGATCCGAGGGGTCCGGGTCCGAGGCGTCCGACCCGGAACCGGAACCGGGAGCGGAAGCGGAAGCGGGGTCCGTTCCGGTGATCACGTCGATCTGGAGTCCCTGTTCGCGCAGGAAGCCGATGGGGACGACGTTCTCCTCGAACCGGCCGGGCAGTTCGATCCGCATCCGGCCGACCTGCTTGCCGCCGACGGTGTCCATCGCGGCACCGAGAATCGAGATGTCGATGTTGTAGGTCCGGGAGAGCTGCGAGATCACCGGCTGGGTCGCCGCGTCACCGTGGAAGGTGACGTCGACGACCGTGCGGTCGTCGCCCGACGCCGCTCCGCTGACCGGGAAGAGGGCCGAGGCGAGCTGCGATCCCGGGGTGGCGAGCAGCTCGCTGACCGTGCCCGATTCGACGATCCGGCCGCGCTCCATCAGGGCGGCGGAGTCGCAGACCGACTTCACGACGTCCATCTCGTGGGTGATCAGCAGTACGGTCAGGCCGAGCCGCTCGTTCAGATCGCGCAGCAGCCGGAGGATGGAGCGGGTGGTCTCCGGGTCGAGGGCACTGGTGGCCTCGTCCGACAGGAGCACCTTGGGGTCGCCGGCCAGGGCGCGGGCGATGCCGACGCGCTGCTTCTGGCCGCCGGACAGCTGGCTGGGGTAGGACCGCGCCTTGTCGGCGAGACCGACCAGGTCGAGGAGTTCGAGGGCCTTGCGGCTCCGCTCGCGGCCCGAGAGCCCGAGGATCTCCAGCGGAAGTTCGACGTTGCTCTGGACGGTGCGGGACGACAGCAGGTTGAAGTGCTGGAAGACCATGCCGATCCGGCTGCGGGCCGCGCGCAGTTCCCGACCGGCGCGCGGGCCCTTCCCGGCGAGGGCGGTGAGCTCGACGCCGTCCACGGTGACGGTGCCGGAGGTGGGGCGCTCCAGCAGGTTGACGCAGCGGATCAGGGAGGACTTGCCGGCGCCGCTCTGCCCGATGACGCCGTACACCTCGCCTTCCCTGACATGGAGGTCGACGCCGTCCAGGGCGGTGACCTCGCGTCCTCGCGAGCGGTAGACCTTGGTCAGGCCCGTTGTGGTGATCACTGGGTTCGTCCGTCACTGTCGAGTGCGCGGCAAGGTCGTCGCCGGGCACGGGGCTTTCGTCGTCGATACCGTCGGACCGGCCGGAAACCGCCGTTCCCGTACGGGGCAGACACCGGCTCGGGGCGCTGCCGCGCACAGTCCTCCGCGGCCACCGCGCGGGGATCTCGTCGACGAGGTCCGGGGCGGGGGCGTTGCGGAAGCGGTCACGGGGTTCGGGGGGCAGCCACGGTCCTTCTCAGAGGACGTCGCAGGCCGCGCGGTCTCTCACTTCGGGGCGCGAGGTGCGGTTCGGGGGCCCTCAGAAGGCGCACATTCGACACAGACAACGAGCACCGGGCGTGGTGTTCGCCTCGGTCGCAGGGGTGCGGTTGCTCGTCGTGGTCATGGCGGTAAGTAAAGCAGACCGCTTTCCGCGAGCAACCGAGCGTCCGAATAGCGGACACTTTGGTTCGGCCATCAGATGGCCGAGGCAGCCGCTCCGGCCGCCCGTCTCACGGCTCTGACCTGCGAAATCATCGGAGCTGCCCACGGCAGGGGACCGAGTGCGGCCGGTACGGGGCGGACGGGCGCTGTGGTCAAGGCCACGATCGGACCGTCCGGCCCGGGGCCGCCGCGCCACCGCGAAGGACCCCGGGGCCGCCCGCGGCGGGCTCCGCACGCCGTAATACGCTCGGGGCCATGCTCGACGCCCTCACGGTCGCGATCTCCGTCACCGCACTCGCCCTCGCCGCCTGGTGCGGCTACGCCGCCTACCGCGACCAGCCCACCAAGGACTGGCACTTCATCGGCATGGCCGTGGTGACGGTGCTGGCGCTGGTCCAGCTGGTGGTGGGCATCGTCCGGCTGGCGGGGGGAGACGAGCCCGCGCAGGGCACCACGATCTTCGTCGCCTATCTGATCGGCGCGCTCGCGACCGTACCGTCCGCGGGGGTGCTGTCGCTGGCCGAGCGGACGCGCTGGGGTTCGGCGACCGTGGCCGCCGGTGCGGTCCTGCTCGCGGTCCTCGAAGTACGGCTGTACGACATCTGGGGAGGCTGACGATGACCGAGCCCACCACCACCGGAACCGGCGCACGGACCGGCAACGACCCGGAGACCGGAGCCCTGACCGGAAGCGGAACCGGAACTTCCGACGGGCCGGAGGCCAGGGGCGGAACCGGGACCTCCGACGGGCCGGAGGCCAGGGGCGGAACCGGGACCTCCGACGGGCCGGGGAGCGTAGGCGGAACCGGTACGGCCACGGCCGCCGCCCGGGACTCCCGGCTCGTCAAGGGCCCCGGGCTGCTGCTCGTGTGGCTCTACGGAGTGATGTCGGTGGGCGCCGTATCGCGCTCCGTACTCCATATCCTCACCGACTTCGACCGGGCCCCGCTCGCCCACGGACTGTCGGCCGCCGCCGCGGCGGTGTACGTGTTCATCACCTACACCCTGGTCCGCGGCGGGGAGACCGCCCGCAAAGCCGGCCTGGTGTGCTGTGCGGTCGAGCTGGCGGGCGTACTGGTCGTCGGCACCTGGACCCTGGTGGACCCGTCCGCCTTCCCGGACTCCACGGTCTGGTCCGGCTACGGCTGGGGCTATGTCTTCCTGCCCGTACTGCTGCCGGTCACCGGCCTGCTGTGGCTGCGCCGCTCGCGTACGGAGACGGCCGCCGCCCGGGCGTGAACGCGGGCTCCCCCGTAGCGCCCGGCACCGGGCCGGACCCGCCCGCTCCGCTCAGGCGCTGGTGACGAACGTCCCCGCCGCCGCTTCCTTCTCCAGCGTGACCAGGGTGAGCCGGGGGCCGACCTCCTCGCGGGCCACCGGCACATAGCCGTGGCTGCGGTAGAGCCGGAGGTTGCCCTCGCTGCGGTGACCGGTGAACAGCTGGAACTTCTTCGCGGCGGGCGCCCCCGCGAAATGGGCCTCGATGGCCGCCAGCAGCCGTCCGCCGAGGCCGTGGCGCTGCATCCGCGGATGGACGATGAGCTTCGCGATCTGCGCCGTACCGGTCGCGTCGATCCAGCCGCGCACCGAGGCCACCACCTCGTCGCCCAGCCGGGCGACCAGCGCGTGCCCCTGGTCCAGCTCGGCCCGCACACCCCCCAGCGACTGGGTGAGCGGCTCGATGGCGTAGTCGCCGTAGATCTCCGCCTCGGACTGGTAGCAGAGGTATTGGAGCTTGAGGATCTGCTCCGCGTCCTGCGCCGTCGCCGCTGAGATGGTCACGCTCATGCCCATGCGCGCATGCCTCCCGCTCACCTGTCCCTACCGATTGTCTAACGCTCCTTTCCCCGATGTTCAGGAGCCGCAACCTCTGCCGCGAGCATTCTGCGCAGACATCCCAGGCAACGGGAACGTATCGGCCCTAGACTCCCCTGTGAGATATTCAACTCTCCTGCGATTTCACGGTATGTAGGGTCGTGGGGCGACAACATCGCAGAAAGAAGCCGGGGGCAGTCACCCGGCGTACGGGCGACCGCCGACCGGACCGTACGGCCCGTCTCCGCCCGCAGGGCCGCGTGCTCGGCGCTCTCCCCCTGCGCGGCAGCCCCGGAGCCGTACGGCGCACCGTCGGTGAGCGGCCGCTCCCGGACCGTCCTGCGGCGGGCCCGCCGCACCTCGGCCCGCACCACGGCCCGTACCCAGCGGGCCGGATCCCCCGGCGGACCGGCCCGGCCGAGCCGTTCGAACAGCCTCACCCAGACGGCCTGTTCCAGATCCCCGGCGTCGGCCGCGGCGCCGGGGGCCTCGGCCGTCGCCTCCGCGGCGACCAGCGGGCCGAGTGCGGCCACCACTTCCTCCGCCGGTACGCCCGGGGGTCGGTCTGCGGGACGTGTCATACCGGCCGGAACGTGCCGCCGCCCGGCGGAGTTGCCCGGTGGCGGCGTCCTCACCCGTACGAGGGAACACTCCCCCGTACGGGTGCAGGTCCCCGACGGCAGCCGGTTCCCTGACTCTTCAGTCCTGTACGGCGTCGGCCGCGGCCAGCAGGCCCGTGTCGGGGTGGTCGGTGAAGATGCCGTCGATGCCCGTCGCGAAGTAGCGGCGGTAGGCACCGAAGACGTCCCCGTACCCGTTGGGGTCGGTGCCCGGGGTCGTGGTGTCCCGGTCGCGCCGGAAGTCGGCCGGAAGGAAGGTGTTCTCGTTGCGCAGGGTGTACGGGTGGAGGATCAGGCCCCGCCGGTGGGCGTCCCGCACCAGGGTGGTGGGGGTGCCGAGCCTGCCGTCCGGGCCCTTGGGGATGACGAGGTCCAGCGTGGGCCCGATGCCCTGGGCGTAGGAGGCGATCCACTTCAGCCCCGCCGGGGTGATCAGATCGGCCACGGTCCGCGGATCGCCCGCCTCGGTGAAGTCCCACGGCCGGGTTCCGGCGCCGGAGAGCAGCACCACGCGCGGCGCGTCCACCAGCCGGGCCATCCGCTGCATGCTGCTGGGCTCGAAGGACTGGAGGAAGACGGGGGCGTCGCGGCCGTCCCGGCCGTACCGGCGCAGCAGCCGGGCCAGCGGCTCCTCCAGGCCGAGGCCGAGCTTCCGGAAGTAGGTGGGGTGTTTGGTCTCGGCGTGCAGCCACACCGGCCGGCCCCGCCTGCGCCCCTCACGGTCCGCCCACTTCAGGACCTCTTCGAAAGTGGGCACCGTCCACCGTCCGTCGTAGAGGGTGTTGTCCGGCCGGACGCCCGGGATCCGCTCCTTCGCCCGCAGCGTCCGCAGCTCCGCCAGGGTGAAGTCCTCGGTGAACCAGCCCGTCATCGACGTGCCGTCGACCGTCTTCGTGGTCCGGCGGGCGGCGAACTCCGGGTGGTCGGCGACATCGGTGGTGCCGGTGATGTCGTTCTCGTGACGGCAGACCAGATGGCCGTCCCGGGTGGGCACCAGATCCTGTTCGATCACATGTGCGCCCATGTCGAGGGCGAGCTGATAGGCGCCGATGGTGTGCTCGGGGCGGTAGCCGCTGGCGCCCCGGTGGGCGATGACCGTGGGGTACGGGAGATCCCGGTACCCGCCGCGGCCCCGTCGCGCCGGACGGTCCGCGGCCGCGTGCGCCGTGCCCGCCGCCCCGCCCGCTCCGGCGGCGGCCGCGCCGAGCGCCGCCGCCCCCAGCACCGTACGCCGTCCGGGCCGTGCCTGTGCGCCCTGTGTCATCGGGGTTCCTCCCTCGTGGTCCGTGTCCGTCGTCCGGTGTCCGGCGCCGGTTCCCGCCCGATTCCGGCGGATACCGGCCCGCTGTCCGACGGCCCGACGCTAGGGAGTGCCGCGGTACGGGTGGCGGCTCCCCGGCGAACGGCGGTCGAACACATGTCAACACGGAGTATCGGTGTGTATCGAGTCCGTGAACCCGACGTGCGGGGAGGGCAGAGCCGCGAGTATGGTCCTCACCTGCGCGGACCACAGTGGTTCACGCGCCGACAGACCAGCACCGCACCAGCACCTGCACCTGCACCTGCACCTGCACCACCTGCTGTACCGACCGATCCGCCACCCGATCCGACACCGAACCAAGGTCACCGCCGGAGGCCCCCGTTGTCCCGCATGTCGCTCATCAAGGCCGTCCTCGGACCGGTCCTGCGCCTGATGTTCCGGCCCCGCGTGGAAGGCGCGGAGAACATTCCCGGCACCGGCCCGGTCATCCTGGCGGGCAACCACCTCACCTTCATCGACTCGATGGTGCTGCCGCTGGTCTGCTCCCGGCCGGTGTACTTCATCGGCAAGGACGAGTACGTGACCGGAAAGGGCGTCAAGGGCAGGCTGATGGCCTGGTTCTTCACCGGTGTCGGCATGGTCCCCGTGGACCGGGACGGGGCGAACGGCGGTGTCGCCGCGCTCAACACCGGCCGTCGGCTGCTGGAGCAGGGCAAGATCTTCGGCATCTACCCCGAGGGCACCCGCTCCCCCGACGGCCGGCTCTACCGGGGCCGCCCCGGGATCGCCCGGCTCACCCTGATGACGGGTGCGCCCGTGGTGCCGTTCGCCGTCATCGGCACCGACAAGCTCCAGCCCGGCGGTTCGGGGCTGCCCCGGCCCGGCCGGGTGACCGTCCGCTTCGGTGCGGCGATGGAGTTCTCCCGGTACGAGGGCATGGGCCGGGACCGCTACGTTCTGCGGGCCGTCACGGACTCGGTGATGGCCGAGGTGATGGCGCTCTCCGGGCAGGAGTACGTCGACATCTACGCCACCAAGGCGAAGAAGGCCGCCTGACCGCCCCGGGCACGCACCACGGCAGAGAGCCGGGCCGGAACCTCGTGGGGTTCCGGCCCGGCTCTCTGTCTGTGCGGCCCGTTCGGTCCGTTCGGTCCGTTCGCAGGCTACGGCGTCACGGGTGCTCGACGCCGTCCTCCAGCTTCTGGCCCCGCAGCAGGAACCAGGCCGCGACGGCGGTCGCGAACAGCACCGCCGAGCCGACCGCGCCGGCCATGTGGAAACCGTCGGCGAAGGCGTCGCGGGCGGCGGACAGCAACTCCGCACTCTGCTCGGGCGGCAGCACCGCCGAGGCCTCCGCGGCCCCGCCCAGGGACTCACGGGCCCCCTCCGCGACCTCCACCGGCACCCCCTCCGGCACGGTGAAGCCCCGGTAGACACCGGTGACGACCGAGCCCAGTACGGCGATACCGAGGGCGGCACCCAGTTCGTATGCGGTCTCCGACACCGCGGACGCGGCACCGGCCTGCTCCTTGGGCACGCTGGACAGGATCACGTCCGCCGTCACGGTGAAGGCGAAGCCGGCACCGAGACCACCGATGAACAGGGCGACACCGATCGCGGGGGCGCCGGTGCTCGCGCTCAGCACCGTACAGCCCGCGAGGGCGGCGCCGACGGCCGCCAGACCACCGGCGACGGTGCCCCGGACGGAGAACCGGCGGGCCACGAAACCGGCCAGCAGACCCGCTCCCACGGCGCCGATCGCCGCGGGCAGTTCGATCAGACCGGCCTCCAGTGGCGACCTGCCCTGCACCAGCTGGAGGAACTGCGACAGGAAGAACACCAGCCCGGAGAGGCCGAGGATGGTCAGCAGATCCGCCAGTACGGCACCGGAGAAGCCCCGGTTGCGGAAGAGCCGGACGTCCAGCAGCGGCGACGGCAGGGTGAGCTGCCGGCGGACGAACCACACCAGGGCCGTCGCTCCGAGGGTCCCGGCCAGCAGCGCCCCGGCGCCGAAGCCGTGCACGGCCAGCTCCTTGATGGAGTACACCGAGGCGATCATGCCCACGAGGGAGAGGACGACGCTGATCGGGTCCCAGGGGCCGGGGTTGGGGTTGCGCGACTCCGGGAGGAGCTTCACACCGATGAGGACCAGCAGCGCCATCACCGGCAGGTTGATCAGAAAGACCGAGCCCCACCAGAAGTGCTCCAGCAGCACACCGCCGACCAGCGGGCCGACCGCGGCACCGGCGGAGGCCGCGGCGCCCCAGATACCGACCGCAATGCTGCGCTCCCGGGCGTCGTGGAAGAGGTTCCGGATCAGCGCCAGCGTGGACGGCATCAGGGTCGCACCGGCGACACCGAGCAGGGCCCGGGCGAGAATCATCATCTCGGGGCTGGTGGCATAGGCGTTGAGGACGGAGACCGCGCCGAACGCGACCGCACCCGTCAGCAGCAGCTTCTTCCGGCCGATCCGGTCACCCAGACTGCCCATGGTGATCAGCAGACCGGCGATGACGAAGGAGTAGACGTCGCCGATCCACAGGAGCTGGGTACCCGAGGGCTGCAGATCCTCACTCAGATACGGTGTGGCCAGACCGAGTACGGTGGCGTCGACCGCCACCAGCAGTACGGCCAGTACCAGGACGCCGAGGGCGACCCAGCGGCCGGGGGCCTTGGTGATCTCCTCCGTCTTCGTCAGGCGGACGGTACCGGTCACTTCTCCACACTCCGTCGGGTGACACCACCGAGCAGCAGCTCGGTGATCATGAACGTATAGTCGCGGGCGGCGATCCGGCCGGACTGGACGGCCCAGGCGGCCGAGCTGACCAGCCCGAAGAGGGCCTCGGTGATCCAGGCCGCCGTGAGGTCGATCCGGAACACCCCCTCTTCCTGGCCCCGCTGCACCAGCGCCACAATGCGCCGGTCCGCCCGCTGCCAGCCCTCGTGGACGTCCTCGCCCTCGAAGAGCTGGTTCTCGGTGATCAGGAACGAGAGCAGATGGGCGCAGCGCTCGGACTCCGCGACCAGGCGCCGCAGCGCATCGGCCGCGCTGCCCTCGTCGAGCTTCGCGGCTTCGATCGCCGTCTCCAGCTCCCGCAGTCCGTAGTCCTCCAGCGCCCGCACCAGGGTGTCCCGCCCGGCGAAGTGCCGGTGCAGGGTCGCCCGGCCGATCCCGGCCGCCCGGGCGACCTCGTCCATGGTCGCGCTCCCCTTCCGGGAGAGAAGGGCGGCGGCAGCCCGCAGAACCTGCTCACGATCAACAGTCATGAGACAAGACTAGCCGATGTGAGACATGAATGTCTCATTCGATATGTCGACGCCCCGCGCGAGGGGGGCGATTCTTGGAAGGATGTGGTGATGAAACCGCTGCTGTTGATCGACGTCGACGGCCCGCTCAATCCGTACGGGGCGAAGCCGGAGCGGCGCCCTGCGGGCTATGCGACCCATCGGATGCGGCCCGAGGGCTGGCGGGAGAAGAAGCCGCTGCGGGTCTGGCTGAATCCGGGGCACGGGGGCGAGCTGCTTCTGCTTGCGGACCGCTTCGAGCTGGTGTGGGCGACGACCTGGAAGGGCGAGGCGAACCGTTGGATAGCTCCGCCGCTGGGGCTGCCGGAGCTGCCGTACATCGACTGGCCGGTGATGCACGGCGGGTCGCCGCGCGGCACCTTCTGGAAGACGCGGTACGTCCTCGACTATGCGGCGGGGCGGCCGTTCGCCTGGGTGGATGACGAGATCACCGAGCTGGACCGGGAGTTCGTGGAGCAGAAACACCTGGCCGCCGCCCTGCTCCTCCGTATCGACCATCGAATCGGGCTGACGGGGCCGGATTTCAAGGCGTTGGAGGAGTGGGCGGCGGCGCTGTAGGCAGTGAGTGACCGTGGCAGCCGGTCCTGGAGGAGCGCTCCGGCTGTCCAGGGCTACTTGTTCGGCGCGGCTCCTGCATGCCGGAGCTACTTGGTTGGGCTGCTGCTCGGTGGGGCTCCTTGGCGCGGCTACTGCTTGGCGGCGGTCCAGGCGTGCTGGATCAGCAGGTCTGCCTTGACCTCGGCCAGCTGGACGGCGACCGCGGAGGGGGCGGTGCCGCCCCGGCCGTTGCGGGAGGCGAGAGCGCCGGAGACCTGGAGCACGCTCCGGACGTCCGGGGTGAGGTGCTCCGAGATCTTGGCGAACTGTGCATCGGTGAGCTGGTCCAGCTCGATGCCCTGCGTCTCGCACTCCTTGACGCACTCCCCCGCCACCTCATGGGCGACCCGGAACGGCACTCCCTGCCGCACCAGCCACTCCGCGATATCGGTGGCCAGGGAGAATCCGGCGGGGGCCAGCTCTTCCATCCGCTCACGGTGGACGGTGAGGGTCGCCATCATTCCCGTGAAGGCCGGGAGCAGTACTTCCAGGGTGTCGCAGGAGTCGAAGACGGGCTCCTTGTCCTCCTGGAGATCGCGGTTGTAGGCGAGGGGCAGCGCCTTCAGGGTGGCCATCAGTCCGGTGAGGTTGCCGATGAGCCGGCCGGACTTGCCGCGGGCCAGTTCGGCGATGTCCGGGTTCTTCTTCTGCGGCATGATCGACGAGCCGGTGGAGAAGGCGTCGTGGAGGGTGACGAAGGAGAACTCCTTCGTGTTCCAGATGATGATCTCCTCGGCGATCCGGGAGAGATTGACGCCGATCATCGCGGTGATGAAGGCGAACTCGGCCACGAAGTCGCGGGAGGCGGTGCCGTCGATGGAGTTTCCGGCGGAGCCCCGCTCGAAGCCGAGGTCGGCGGCGACGGCTTCGGGGTCGAGGCCGAGGGATGAGCCGGCCAGGGCGCCGGAGCCGTAGGGCGATACGGCGGTCCGCTCGTCCCACTGCCGCAGTCGCTCGGCGTCCCGGGAGAGGGACTGCACATGGGCGAGGACATGGTGGGCGAAGAGCACCGGCTGGGCGTGCTGGAGGTGGGTACGCCCGGGCATGGCGACCTCGGGGTGGGCCTCGGCCAGGCCCACCAGCGCGTCCTGGAGTTCGGCGATCAGCCCCCCGATGATCCGGGCATGGTCGCGGAGGTACATCCGGAAGAGGGTTGCGACCTGGTCGTTGCGGGAGCGGCCGGCCCGGAGCTTGCCGCCCAGCTCGGGGCCGAGGCGCTCCAGCAGTCCGCGCTCCAGCGCCGTATGAACGTCTTCGTCGGCGATGGTGCCGGTGAAGGAGCCGTCGGCGACGTCGGTCTCCAGCTGGTCGAGTCCGGCGATCATCCGGGTGAGTTCGTCACGGGTGAGCAGCCCCGCCTTGTGGAGCACCCGGGCATGGGCGCGGGATCCGGCGATGTCGTACGGCGCCAGCCGCCAGTCGAAGTGGACGGAGGCGGACAGCTTGGCCAGGGCCTCGGCCGGACCGTCGGCGAACCGGCCGCCCCAGAGCCGGACGTCACCGTTGTTGCTGCTCACAGCTTGAGCTCCTCTGACGTGGGGCCGCCGCCTCCCCCGGAGAGCGGGGAGGCGGGGCCGGGTGGAACGGATCAGGCGTTCAGATCACGCCGGGCGGCGATCTTCGCCGAGAGGCTGAAGATCTCGATGAAGCCCTGGGCCTTCGACTGGTCGAAGGTGTCACCGGTGTCGTAGGTGGCGAGGTTGAAGTCGTAGAGCGACTCTTCGGACTTCCGGCCGGTGACCACGGCGCGGCCGCCGTGGAGGGTCATCCGGATATCGCCCGTGACATGCTGGTTGGCCTCGTTGATAAAGCCGTCCAGCGCGCGCTTCAGCGGGGAGAACCACAGGCCGTCGTAGACCATCTCGCCCCAGCGCTGCTCGACCTGCCGCTTGTAGCGGGCCAGCTCGCGCTCGACGGTGACGTTCTCCAGCTCCTGGTGAGCGGTGATCAGGGCGATGGCACCCGGCGCCTCGTAGACCTCGCGGGACTTGATGCCCACCAGTCGGTCCTCGACCATGTCGATCCGGCCGATGCCCTGGGCTCCGGCCCGCTCGTTCAGCTGCTGGATGGCCTGGAGGACGGTGACCGGCTTGCCGTCGATGGCGACCGGGACACCTTCCTTGAAGGAGATGACGACCTCGTCGGCCTCACGGGGCTCGGCGGGGTTGGAGGTGTACTCGTAGATGTCTTCGATCGGGGCGTTCCAGATGTCTTCGAGGAAGCCGGTCTCGACGGCGCGGCCGAAGACGTTCTGGTCGATGGAGTACGGGGACTTCTTGCTGGTGGCGATCGGAAGCTGCTTCTCCTCGCAGAAGGCGATCGCCTTGTCCCGGGTCATCGCGTAGTCCCGGACCGGCGCGATGCACTTGAGGTCGGGGCCGAGCGCGGTGATCCCCGCCTCGAAGCGCACCTGGTCGTTGCCCTTGCCCGTGCAGCCGTGGGCGACGATGCCCGCATTGTGCTTGCGGGCGGCGGCGACCAGGTGCTTGACGATGGTGGGCCGGGAGAGGGCGGAGACCAGCGGGTAGCGGTCCATGTAGAGAGCGTTGGCCTTGATCGCCGGGAGGCAGTACTCGTCGGCGAATTCGTCCCTGGCGTCGGCCACCTCGGCCTCGACCGCACCGCAGGCGAGCGCGCGCTTGCGGATGACGTCGAGGTCCTCGCCGCCCTGGCCGACGTCGACGGCGACGGCGATGACCTCCGCGCCCGTCTCCTCGGCGATCCAGCCGATGGCGACGGAGGTGTCCAGACCGCCCGAATAGGCGAGTACGACGCGCTCGGTCACGGGCTTCTCCTTAACGATGCATTCGGTGATGGCATAAGTATGCATGATCCCGTATGTTTCGTCAACGCCCCCGTTCGGGGGTGTGCGGGCCCGGACGGACCGGCTCGGGACGCGGGGCCCGCGGGGTGTGCGTACGGTCGGGAGACATGCGCCGTCGCCTCCTTCCGCTCTCCGTCCTGTTGCTGCTCACGGCCGGGACGGTCGCGTTCTCCCCGCCGCCCGCGCCGCTCGCGGCGCCCCCGTCGGCGGCCGTACCGGGACCGGCGGAACCGGCTCCGGAGACTCCTCTGCCGGAGCGGATGGCGGATACCGGCGGGGGTACGCAGCTGATCACCGCGGTGGCGCCCGATACGGGGTCCACGACGGGCCGGGTGGTGTGGTGGGACCGGGGAGCCGACGGACGGTGGACCGAGGCGGGGTCGGCGCCCGCGCGGTTCGGGGCGAACGGGCTGGTGGCGGGCGGCGAGCGGGTGCAGGGCACCTCGACCACTCCGACGGGGCTGTACGACCTGCCGTACGCCTTCGGTCTCTCGCCCGCGCCGGAAGGGGCCGGTTTTCCCTACCGGCAGGTGACCGACCGGTCGTACTGGTGCCAGGACAACGACTCCGCCGAGTACAACCGCTGGGTGGAGGGCCTGCCGCCGGACTGCCGGGCGGCGGAGGCGGAGCATATGGCCGACTACGGCGTTCAGTACGCCCATGGGCTGGTCATCGGCTTCAACTACGACCGGCCGGTGCGCGGCCGGGGGGCCGGGATCTTCCTCCATGTGAACGGGGAGGGTCCGACGGCGGGCTGTGTTTCCGTACCGGCCGAGGACATGGCGCGGATTCTGGTCTGGGCGGATCCCGGGCGGCGACCGCATATCGCCGTGGGAACGGAGTCGGGGCCCACGGCCGTCACGCGTGGATGAGCGTGTCGGCGGTGGGCCCCGTATCCGTCGGCGATTCGTGGGCGATCCGTCGGTGGTCCTTGGGCGGACCGCGGTCAGCGGGCTCCCTGGGCGAGCCGGAGGAGATGGTCGGCGAGCGCCTGGCCGCCGACCGGGTCCCGGCTGATCAGCATCAGGGTGTCGTCCCCGGCGATGGTGCCGAGGATGTCGTGCAGTTCGGCCTGGTCGATGGCGGAGGCGAGGAACTGCGCCGCTCCCGGTGGGGTGCGGAGCACCACCAGGTTCGCCGATGCCTCTGCGGAGATCAGCAGTTCGCCGGAGAGCCGGCGCATGCGCTCTTCTTTGGCGGACTCTCCCAGGGGGGCCTGGGGGGTCCGGAAGCCTCCTTCGCTGGGGACCGCGTAGATCAGCTCACCGCCGGTGTTGCGGATCTTGACGGCTCCCAGTTCGTCGAGGTCCCGGGAGAGCGTCGCCTGGGTGACGCTGAGCCCGTTGTCCGCGAGCAGCTTGGCGAGCTGGCTCTGGGAACGCACCGGCTGGCGGTTGAGGATGTCCACGATCCGCCGGTGGCGGGCCATCCGGGTCTGCGGTACCGCGGGTCCGCCGGCCTCGGCCATCTGTGCTGCCACCGCGGCCGCCTGGATATCGCGGGCGTCCCTGGCGTCCTGTGCCGCACTGTCTCGCGCCTCGGTCATCGTCGTCTCATTCCCCGTTCTGTCCTTCCGCCTGGTCCAGAATGCCGGGCAGTGCCTGGAGGAGGGCGTCCACCGCCTCCTCTCCGATGGTCAGTGGCGGCATCAGCCGTACGACATCGGGGGCGGGGGCGTTGACCAGGAACCCGGCGCCCTGAGCCGCCTTCTGCACCTGGGGTGCGAGGGGCTCCTTGAGCACGATACCCAGCAGGAGTCCGGCACCGCGGACATGGGACACCTGTGGGTGGTTCAGCGATTCGACTCCGCTGCGGATCTTCTCACCGAGGCGTTTGACCTCGTCGAGGAGGCCTTCGGCCGCGATGGTGTCGAGGACGGCCAGTCCGGCGGCGCAGGCGACGGGGTTGCCGCCGAAAGTGGTGCCGTGCTGTCCGGGCTTCAGCAGGTCGGCGGCCGGGCCGAAGGCGAGGGTGGCGCCGAGGGGCAGTCCGCCGCCGAGTGCCTTGGCGAGGGTGACGATATCGGCCTCGACGCCTTCGGCCTGGGCCGCGAACCAGTGGCCGGTTCGGCCGATGCCGGTCTGTACTTCGTCGAGGACGAGGAGCGTGCCGGTGGCCCGGGTGATGTCGCGGGCTGCGGTGAGATAGCCCTTGGGCGGGGTCACCACGCCGTTTTCGCCCTGGATGGGTTCGATGATCACCAGGGCGGTGTCCTCGGTGACGGCGTCGCGCAGCGCTTCCGCGTCCCCGTAGGGCACATGGGTGACATCGCCGGGGAGCGGGAGGAAGGGCTGTTGTTTGGCGGGCTGGCCGGTGAGGGCGAGGGCGCCCATGGTGCGTCCGTGGAAGCCGCCGTGGGTGGCGACCATATGCCGGCGGCCGGTGAGCCGGCCGATCTTGAAGGCGGCTTCGTTGGCTTCGGCACCCGAGTTGCAGAAGAAGACCCGGCCCGGACGGCCGGACAGCTGGATCAGCCGTTCGGCGAGGGTGACGGGGGGTTCTGCGATGAAGAGGTTGGAGATATGGCCGAGGGCGGAGATCTGGCGGGTGACGGCCTCGACGACGGCGGGGTGGCCGTGGCCGAGGGCGTTGACCGCGATTCCGCCGACGAAGTCGAGGTAGGCCGTGCCGTCGGCGTCGTGGACCGTGGCCCCTTCGCCGTGGGTGAGGGCGAGTCCGGGGGTTCCGTAGTTGTCGGCCATGACGTCCCGCCAGCGCTGGACGTTCTCGTGGTTGGTGGTCATACGGCTGTTTCCCCCTGATTCCCCGGGGTGCCGGGGGTGGCCCGTCCATCGGGCACGACCATGGTGCCGATGCCTTCGTCGGTGAAGATTTCCAGCAGGATGGAGTGCTGGACGCGGCCGTCGATGACGCGTGCGGTCTGCACTCCGTTGCGTACGGCGTGGAGGCAGCCCTCCATTTTGGGGACCATGCCGCTGGAGAGGTCGGGCAGGAGCTTCTCCAGCTCGGTGGCGGTCAGTCTGCTGATCACTTCGTCGCTGTTCGGCCAGTCCTCGTAGAGGCCTTCGACGTCGGTGAGGACCATCAGGGTTTCCGCGCCAAGCGCCGCAGCGAGTGCCGCAGCCGCCGTATCAGCATTGACGTTGTAGACATGTCCGTCGTCCTCTGCGCGGGCGATCGACGAGACGACGGGAATCCGGCCGTTCTCCAGGAGGGCTTCGACGACTCCGGTGTCGATTGCGCTGATCTCGCCGACCCGGCCGATGTCGACGAGTTCGCCGTCGATGGTGGGCCGGTGTTGGGTGGCGGTGATGGTGTGTGCGTCTTCGCCGGTGATGCCGACGGCGAGGGGGCCGTGTTGGTTGAGCAGTCCGACCAGTTCACGCTGCACCTGGCCGGCGAGGACCATCCGGACGACGTCCATGGCTTCGGGGGTGGTGACGCGCAGTCCGGCCTTGAACTCGCTGTCGAGGCCGTGCCGGTCGAGCTGGGCGCTGATCTGGGGGCCGCCGCCGTGGACGACGACGGGCTTGAGCCCGGCGTGGTGGAGGAAGACCACGTCCTGGGCGAAGGCGGCTTTGAGGTCGTCGTCGACCATGGCGTTGCCGCCGAATTTGATGACGACGGTCTTCCCGTGGTGGCGGGTCAGCCAGGGCAGGGCCTCGATGAGGATCCGGGCCTTGGGGAGCGCGGTGTGCTTCCGGGTGCTCATGAGCTGTAGGCGCTGTTCTCGTGGACGTAGTCGGCGGTGAGGTCGTTGGTCCAGATCACCGCGGACTCGGATCCGGCGGAGAGGTCGGCGGTGATGCCGACCTCGCGGTAGCGCATGTCGACGAGGTCCCGGTCTTCCCCGAAGGAGCCGTTCTTGCAGACCCAGACGCCGTTGATGGCGACATTGAGCCGGTCGGGGTCGAATGCGGCGCCGGTGGTGCCGATGGCGGAGAGCACTCGGCCCCAGTTGGGGTCCTCGCCGTGGATGGCGCATTTGAGGAGGTTGTTCCGGGCGATGGAGCGGCCGACTTCGACGGCGTCGGCTTCGGTGGCGGCGCCGATGACTTCGATCCGGATGTCCTTGGAGGCTCCTTCGGCGTCGCCGATGAGCATGCGGGCGAGGTCGTCGCAGACGGTGCGCACTCCGGCGGCGAAGTCCTCGTAGCCGGGGGTGGTGCCGGAGGATCCGGAGGCGAGCAGCAGCACGGTGTCGTTCGTGGACATGCAGCCGTCGGAGTCGACCCGGTCGAAGGTGGTCCGGGTGGCGTCGCGCAGGGCGCGGTCGAGGGTGGCGGAGTCCAGGTCGGCGTCGGTGGTGAGGACGACGAGCATGGTGGCGAGCCCGGGGGCGAGCATGCCCGCGCCCTTGGCCATACCGCCCACGGTCCAGCCGTCGCCCCGGTGGACGGCGGTCTTGTGGACCGTGTCGGTGGTCTTGATGGCGATGGCGGCCTTCTCCCCGCCGTCGGTGTCGAGCTGCGCGGCGGCGGTGTCGAGGCCGGGGAGCAGCTTGTCCATGGGGAGCAGGGTGCCGATGAGGCCGGTGGAGGCCACGGCGATCTCGCCCGCGCTGTGTCCGAGCAGTTCGGCGGCCTTCTCGGCGGTGGCGTGGGTGTCCTGGAAGCCCTGGGGGCCGGTGCAGGCGTTGGCTCCGCCGGAGTTGAGGACGACGGCGGTGACGGCGCCGCCCTTGAGGACCTGCTCGGACCAGAGGACCGGAGCGGCCTTGACGCGGTTGCTGGTGAAGACGCCCGCGGCGGCGTGGCGGGGCCCGGTGTTGACGACGAGAGCCAGGTCGGGATTGCCGTTCTGCTTGATTCCTGCCGCGATGCCCGCGGCGGTGAATCCTTGCGCTGCGGTGACGCTCACTGGGTCTCCTCTGTGGCGGCGACAGCCGCGGATGTGTTCCAAGTTTCGGTATCGGTGTCGGTTGCGGTGGCGCTGGTCCTCATGGGGCGACGCCGATCGCGGAGAGACCGGTCCCCTCGGGCAGTCCGAGTGCGATGTTCATGCTCTGGACGGCGCCGCCCGCGGTGCCCTTGGTGAGGTTGTCGATGGCGCTGATGGCGATGATCCTGCCCGCGGCCTCGTCGAGGGCAACCTGAACCTGTGCCGCGTTGGAGCCGTAGACGGAGGCGGTCGCGGGCCACTGTCCGGCCGGGAGCAGATGGACGAAGGGCTCGTCGGCGAAGGCCTTCTCATAGGCGGTCCGGACGTCCGCCGCGGTCGTGCCGGGAAGGGCTCTGGCGGAGCAGGTGGCGAGGATGCCGCGGGCCATGGGGGCGAGGGTGGGGGTGAAGGAGACCGTGACCGGCCGGCCTGCGACGGCACTGAGGTTCTGGATCATCTCGGGGGTGTGCCGATGGCCGCCGCCCACGCCGTACGGGCTCATGGAGCCCATGACCTCGGATCCCAGCAGATGCGGCTTGGGGGCCTTTCCGGCGCCGGAGGTGCCGGAGGCGGCGGTGATCACGGCATCGGGCTCGGCCAGCCCCGCCCCGTACGCCGGGAAGAGCGCGAGGGATACGGCGGTGGGATAGCACCCGGGCACGGCGATCCGCTTGGCCCCGGCGAGCCCCGGGCGGGCGCCGGGCAGCTCGGGCAGTCCGTAGGGCCAGGTCCCCGCGTGGGCGGACCCGTAGAACTTCTCCCAGTCTGCGGCGGACTCCAGCCGGAAGTCGGCGCCCATGTCGATCACCAGCGCCTCGTCGCCCAGCTGCTCGGCAACGGCCGCCGACTGCCCGTGGGGCAGTGCGAGGAAGACGACGTCGTGCCCCGAGAGCACCTCGACCGTCGTCTCCTGCAGCACCCGGTCCGCCAGGGGCACGAGATGCGGCTGCAGCGCACCGAGCGTCTGCCCGGCGTTCGAGTGCGCCGTGAGGGCACCCACCTCGACACCGGGGTGCGCCGACAACAGCCGGAGCAGCTCCCCGCCCGCGTACCCGCTTGCGCCTGCTACCGCGACACGTACCACCATCGAACCCTCCTCGTCGATGGCATGACTATACGCAGCGCCGAACTTTTATGCAATCACTCGAATGGCCGACACCGCCGGGACGGGCGGCGGTGTCGGTGTTGCTCGGTGGCGCGTCAGTGGCGCCTCGTACGGTCGGCGCATGACCGACAACATCCCTTCATCCGCGCCGGTGTTCGCCTTCACGACCTGGGAGCCGGTGCTGCGGCTGCTCCGCGCCGGCCGGGCGGCCCGGAGCGGTGGGCCTCCGGTTCGGGTGGTGGGGCGCATCGGGCGGGGCTCGTGGAGCCTGGACCTGGTGCGGCCCGGCCCGGGGCCGGGAGGTGCGGCGCGGGTCGAGGGCGTGCAGGACGAGATGGACGCGGTGGACCGGGTCCGGGGCGCGCTGGAGGCGGTGGGGGCCGAAGAGGTCTCGTTCTGCGCGGAGATCGCGGCCGACGGCCGGACCGCGCTCCAGCTGATCGGGCCGAGTTCCGCGGTGGAGTCCGCGGCCGGGGGTACGGGTCCGGGGGTGCTGCTGCTGGTCGAGGGGGCCGTTCCCGCCCCCCGGCGCCGGCTTCCCGCATCCGCACCCGGGGCGGTGGCGGCTCCTTCGGCGGATCCCGGGCTGCTGGAGCGGACGCTGCGGGAGCGGTTGCCCGATGCCGTCGGGGCGACGGAGGCAGAGCTCGCAGCGGCGGAGGAGCGTCTCGGTATCGCGCTGCCCGCGGAGCTGAAGGCGCTGTACCGGGCCACCCGGGCCCGCCGGGCGGACCGGCCCGCTTCGAAGATCTTCCGGGCGGTGGGCTGCGAGCTGCTCGAACCGGACCGGGTGCATATCGCGGACCCGTCGTCCCGCCCCTGGTCCTGGGCGTCCGCTGCGCTGGACGCGTCCGGCGCCCGGCCCGGTGACGCGGTACAGGGGCTGGTCGGGTCACCGGGGTGGATCGTGTTCGGGGACACCGGTGGCGGGGACCGGCTGGCGATCGACCTGACGCCGGGCGCGGGGGGACATATCGGCCAGATCATCGTCATCTCGCACGAGGAGAACATCGGCGCCGGGCTCGTCGCCGACTCCCTCACGGACCTGGTGCTGGGCCGGCACAGCGCGGGCGGCGCGGTGCGGGAGCCCGGTCCCGAGCCGGTGGCCTGGGTGAACGAGCGGTCCGTGCGGAGCGTCGAGGCCGCAGCGCACCCCGGGCTGGAGGTGCTGTCCCTCGGGGTGTGGGAGGGGGAGCCGTTCAGTCTCGCCCCGGTCGTCGGGCTGCCCGGACTGCGGACGCTGTCCGCGCATCCGGGGACGCTTGCCGACCCCCGGGAGATCGCCGGTCTCACCGGGCTGGAGTTCCTCGAACTCGGCCCCGCGGACTGGCGGGTCCTGCTGGACGCGGGAGCCGTTCCCCGGAGTCTTCTCGCCGCCGGGATCGAGGACTACGGCCGGGATCCGCTGCCGAACGTGGACCTGGCGAATGAACTCCTGGCCCTCTGGGGCCGGCCGCCGATCATCCGGAGGGCGGTGAAGGGAGACCTCGGGCCGCCGGGGTAGCACCTCCGGCCGTGCGCCGCAGCGCACTCCCGAGCACTCCCGAACACTTCACTGTCGCCCTGTGTCACCAATTCGTGTCATTGCGTAAGGGCTTCGGCATGGGTGGTGACGGCGCGGGCAGAACCCGGATCGGGGACTGATCGACTGTTTGTACGGGAGGTGCGCGGTGCTGGTGACCGGATTCGAGAGGTTGAGGCGTTGGTGGCCGCTGCCCGGCGGGGGCGGCGGCCCGGGGGGCGGTGAGGTGGTCTTCACCGCGGACTTCGCGTCGGCCTCCCAGTGGGTCGCGGGACGTTCCTGGGCCTATCCGGGGGGCGGTCCGGAGAATCCGGGGGACAACAAGCTGGACCATCTGGTGGAGGATCCCGCGTACAGCCGGGGCGGGGTGTTCCGGGCGACCCGGCGGGAGGACGGCAAGTGGGACGCGGGGCTGCTCACGACGGAGGGCAGTGAGGAAGGCTTCATGGTGCGCGCCGGTGATGTGCTGGAGGCGCGGGTGAAGCTGCCGGTGGAGATGGGGGCCTGGCCGGCGATCTGGACCTGGCGCGACGGCGGCCAGGAGATCGACGTCTTCGAGTACCACCCGGACAATCCCGATCTGCTGGAGCTGTCGAACCGGGTCCGGGGCGGGCAGCGCTACTACCGGGATCCGGCGATCGAGCCCGGCGGCTGGGTCGATCTGCTGGTGGAGTTGGGGGCCCGCTCGGTGGTGTGGTGGGTCAACGGCCGACGGGTGTACGCGGACTACCGGGGCGTGGGGAGACGCTGGCAGGCGTATCTCATCGTCAATCTCTCGGTCTGCGCGGGGCGCTATCACCCGGCTCCGGATCCCGCCGTTTCGGAGATGTCGTACGAGGTGGAGGGGCTGGTGGTGCGGCGTGGGTAGCGAACTCCGCGGAGGTGGAGCGCCGGGGTCCGGGATCGTCAGGCCGGGTACAACGTGGCGACGTTGTCCCTGGGGTGTGGCCGGACGGTCGCCGCCGGGCCCTCGGCGAAGGCGCGGAGCAGATTCTCCGTGGTCCGGGTGGTGAAGGCTCCGGTACGGGCGTCCATGGCGTGGTTGCGTCCGTTCTCGGTGGTCCCGGCCATCAGCCCTTCGACCCAGCGCATCGTGCCGGACGAGAAGACTCCGGCACCGCTCGGGGCCGTGTAGTAGGAGGAGTCGGCGTGGCTGGGCCGGCCGCGGCACACCAGGGGTGAGTGGGCGAGGATCTCCAGCGGCCGGGGGGTGGGCATATCGGTCATCACCCGGTCGTACTCGACACCCACCAGATGGTCGAAGCGGTCTCCCCGCCGTACCCCCGTGCCCTCGAACAGCCAGTGGTCGGGGCTGTGGACGACATAGGGCGCATCGACGGGAAAGCCCTCGTAGAGAACGCCGACGAGCCGGGACTCGGGGTCGGGCGCGGGATCCTGGCGGAAGTCGTTGGTGGGAAAGCGGGGATGGGAGGCGAGGTAGGGATCACGGCGGTAGTCGGTCTTGTAGCAGACGACGGTGCGGAGTTCGCCGGGCGGTCCCTCCTCCGGGCGGATCCGCCGGTAGCAGCAGTTGGCACCGAGGAAGGCGAGATTGGTCCCGGCGTCCCGGGCGCCGGTGACCCGTTGCCGCTGTTCCGGTGTCCAGTACTCGTCGTGGCCGAGGGAGAGGAGGGCGCGGGCGCCGCGCAGGGCGTCGGGGTCGCGGTGGACGTCGAGTCCCGTGGTGTAGGCGAGGGGGATGCCGAGCCGTTCGGCGAGGACGACGAGGGCGCGCTCGTAGGCCAGGAACTTCTCGGCCCCGTCGGCGTTGTAGGGCCGGTCGAAGGAGACGGCGTAGGCGCGGGAGCCGTAGGAGCCGTCACGGCCGCGGTAGAGGTCGTAACCGCCCCAGGTGTTGTACGCCTGCCAGGTCGCGACGGCGTGCATCACCACGGTGCGGCCCTCGGCGCTCGGGGAGCGCACGACGAGGGGGATGTAGCGCTGGTGGCCGTGGTCCGCGTCGAGACGGAGCAGATAGGCGCCCGGTGGCCAGCCGTCGGTGCGGACGGTGGTGGTGCGCGGCCAGTCCGCCCGGACGGTCCGGGTGTCGGGGAGGAAGCGGGCGGCCGGTGCGCGGCGGCCGGGGAGCCGGTCCGAGCGCCAGACGAGGCGGGCCCTGGCGCCTCCGTACCAGCCGATGCGGTAGGCGGAGACGGTGAATCCGGGTGCGGTGGTGGAGACGTGGAGGCCGAATGCGCCGCCGGGTGGTACGGCCGTGCGGTCGGTATAGCCCTCGACGGCGTCGGGCGGGCCCTGGGAGGTGATCCGCCAGTCGGCGTCTCCGGGGCGGTCGCGTTCCGCCCGCTCGGCGGCCGCGCTGGTCTCACCGGCTCCGGTGCGATCACGCCGGGGTGCCGTGGTCGGCGGGCCGCCGGGACCGGTGTCGCAGGCGGTGGCCGCGGTGGCGATACCGGCCGCGCCCGCCGCCGCGGCACCGAGGAAGCGCCGCCGGTCCAGTCCGCCGCGTGGCTCCCCGGCGGCCTTCGCCGTGCCGTCCGCCGGTGGTGGCCGGTGGTCGCCGTCGTCCACGAGCACTCCTGTGCGTCGGTCCGGTCCTCGCCTTTCGGTGATCGTCCAACGGGGTGGAGGGGGGCGCAAAAACGGTTCCGCCGGATGGCCGCCGGGGGATCCGGCGGGGACCGGAGGCCGCCCGGCGGGGCTTCGCCGATCGCGCCGGGACCCGGCCCGGTGGCCCGGCCGGGTCTGCGGGAGCAGTCGGCGCGGGCAGCCGGGCGGCTCGGGCCCTTGGAGCGTCAGGGCCGTGGAGGAGGTGACGGGGCGGCGGCGGGAGTCCGGTGGATCAGCATTCGACAGTGACCTCGGTGGGGGCCCGGTCGGCCGTGAAGTGGACGGCGGGCCAGTAGCCGTCGAGCATCCGGCCGCCCGTCTCCGTGTAGTGGAGGGCGAATCCGCCGTCCTCGCGGACGACGAGTTCGGCGGGGTGCATGGTCGCGATGAACTCGGCCCGGTCGTCGTCCGTGTCGGACGGTTCCGCTCCCCACTGCCAGAGATGGTCGACGGCGGTACGGCGGACGGTGTCGAAGTCGGTGAGCAGGTCCCGCACCCGGGGCAGCAGGGCGTCGAGTATCTGCGCGGAAGGGCCGCCGGGCCCGGTGCCGGGCGTGGCGTCGAAGGAGACCGTCAGTTCCCGGTCCCCGGCGACGCGGACCGTGACCCATCCGGTGTCGGCGAAGTCGTCGGTGTGGAGCATGGTGGCCTCCCGGGCGGGGTGTTGGTCACGGGTGTCGTACCGCGGTCTCGTCGTCCCATTCTTCCGTCCCGGCGGCGGCCACGGCCGGAGAGGGGGAGGACGGCGAGGAGCTGGACGATCGCGGCGGCCGTCAGGGCGATCGCCGGGGAGTGGGCGGCGAGAGGTCCGGCGGCGGCCGCGCCGACCGCGAAGCCGGTGATCTTCAGACTGGCTCCGGTGGTGAAGATCTGGGCGCGCAGCCGTTCCGGCGCTTCCCGGTGGCGGATCGCGAAGAGCGCGGTGAGCTGCGGCCCCTCGCCCGCGCCGAGGAGAACGGCACCGGCGACGACGGCGAGGGGGTGGTACGTGGCCATGAGGGCGAGGGCGGTGGCGAGCAGGGCCGTGCTCGCCGCGAGCACCGTCTCGGGGCGCGGCGGCGTCCGGCGGCGGGCCGACAGGGCGTTGACGGCAAGGGCGTTGGCGGCGAGGGCGGACGCCGCGACGACGGCGAGCAGGAGCGTCCCGTGGCCGGGGTCGCCCAGCACCTGTGCCCCGAGGAACGGCGCGCAGACGAGGAAGGTGCCCTGGCCCGCGCAGGAGAGGACGGAGGAGGCGGTGGCCCGGGACAGGGGTCCGGTTTCCGCGATCGCCCGGAATCCCGCGGCCAGTTCGGTGCGGACGGACGGCCGGTGCGGAGTCTCCGGCCCGGTCCGCGCCTCCCGGGCGGGTGCGGGGGACGGGCCGGAGGGAGCGTCGGCGGGGGCCGGGGGGACGGGAGCCTTCGCGGAGACGCATGCGGATGTGGAGGCGGAGGCGGATGTGGAGGCGGAGGGGACGGTGCGCGGTCGGGGTCCGGTGAGGTGGAGGGCCGCGGGCACTGCCGTCGCGACCAGGGCAGCGGAGACCACGACCGCGGTGCCCGCGCCCGCGAACAGGGCGGTGCCCCCGGCGAGGAGAGGGCCGAGGAGCCCGGCGGCGTTGAAGGTCATCGCGTCGAGCGTGTTCGCCCGGTCGAGCCGGTCCGCCCGTACGACGCCGGGAAGCCGGGAGGTCCAGCCGCCGGCGACGGCGGGTCCGAGGAGTCCGGCGAGCACGGCGACCGCGAGGGTCGGCCCGATGGGTGCCCGGCCCAGACAGAGCAGGATCACCAGGAGGGCCAGGGCGTATCCGGCGAGAGCCCCGGCGAGGAGCCTGCCGGGACGGGCGGACCGGTCCAGCAGGGCGCCGAGGAGCGGCCCGCCCGCCGCCGCGGCGACGGTGACGGCGGCCAGGAGCGTGGACGCCGTCACGGCGGAGCCGGTGGTGGCGAGACCGGCGAGCAGCAGGGCGGGCCCGGACATCTCGTCACCGGTGCGGGCGACCACCGCTCCTGCCGTGTACTGCGCGAGCCCGTACGACCGCCGGTCGCCGGGGGCGGCCCCGCGCTCGGTTGCGTCGTGCGGCGCCGATGGACCGTCGTGCGGCGCGGGTCGGCCGTGGCGGGGTGCGCGGCTGCCGGTCCGGGCGGGACCGGTGCGGTGCCGGGCGTACCGCCGCAGGTCGGAGCACCACCATCCGTAACGCTTCTGCATGCGCAGCACGTTACGCGGGTAACTCAAACATTCACCAGATGCGTTACATGCGCTACGGTCTCCGCATGGTCTCGGCAGATACTCCGGCCCTTGGCGGAAACCGGCGCGACGGCTGGTCGGCCCGGCATTCCGTGGCGGCGGTCGCCGCCCGTACCGCCGCTCTCGTCAATGCGCTGTCCGGCCCCCGGGTCCCGGCACCGGACGAGGTGGCGGCGGTACTGCGCGCCCACGGCGAGCAGGTGGCAAACGGGCTGTCCGGCCGGGACGTCGCCCAGTTGCGCGAGGCCGCGGAGAAGCTGCGCGCGGTGTTCGCGGCCGACGACGTCGATACGGCCGCGGAGCGGCTCAACGCGCTGCTGCCGCTGAGCGCCGGACCGCTGCGGCTGACGTCGCACGGCGGCGCATCGCCCTGGCACCCTCATCTCGACAGCCATGACGACGCACCGTGGGGCGAGTGGCTGCTGGCCTCCTCGTCCCTGGCCCTGACCGTCCTGGTCTGGGACCGGCAGCGGCCGCCCGGCGGTATCTGCGCCTCCCCCGCGTGCGAAGACGTCTTCCTGACGCAGGGCAGCGGCCCCGTCCGCCGCTACTGCTCCCGTCGCTGCGCGACCCGGGAGCGGGTCGCGGCCCACCGGCGCGCCGGACGGATCCGCGGCGCGGCGCCCCCGGACGGCACCGGGGAGCCCGGGCGGCGCCTCGACCGGCCCTGACGCAGGGGCGGACCGGCCGCGCCACTGCGGTGCGGCCACAACGCAGCGGCTTGAGCCCCGGGGCCACGGGCTCGCCTCGGCCGCCGAGAGGTGTTCGCTCAGCGCGTGCCCGGGCGTACTCCGCGCCGTACCGGTGGCGCCCGGGCCCGCACCGGAGCGCTTGGTTGCGGCACTCCGGCCGACGACGCGCCTCCGCTGTCGGGCGGCCTTGCCCGGCCGTCGTCCGACGGCTCCGGGACGCCGCCCGGCCCTCAGCCGCGGACCTCGTCGTACGCGGTGCGCAGCCGCCGCACCCCCTCGGTGAGTTCCGCGGGCGCCGCGACGGCCGCGAAGCTCAGGCGCAGATACCCGGCCGGGGGCTCGGCGCAGTAGTACGGCCGCCCCGCCGTGACCGCCACGCCCGCCCGCAGCGCCGCCGAGTGCAGGGCGAGTTCGTCGGTGCCGTCCGGCAGCCGCAGCCACAGATGGTGGCCGCCGTACGGGACGGAGGTGAGGGCGAGTTCGGGCAGGGTGCCGGTGACCGCGGCGGCAAGGGTGTCGCGGCGGCCCTTCAGCGCGGCGGCGAGGGAACGGAGGTGGCGGTTCCAGGCGGGCGCGCCGACGAGTTCGAGGGCGGCCTCCTGGAGCGGGCGGGCGACGAAGAAGCTGTCCACGACGTGGATGGCGCGCAGGCGTTCGAGTACGGGTCCGCGGGCCGCGAGCATGCCGACGCGCAGGCTCGGGGAGCAGACCTTGGTCAGCGAGCCGACATGGACGACGACGCCGTCCGGATCGTCGGCGGCGAGCGGGCGCGGCAGCGGGGGCGCGTCCTCGTGGCCGAGGCGGTTCGCGAAATCGTCCTCGACGACGAAGGCGCCCGCGGCGCGGGCGATCCTCAGTACCTCGGGGCGCCGGTCGGCGTGGAGGACGGCGCCGGTGGGGTTCTGGAAGCGGGGCTGGCAGACGAAGACCTGGGCGCCGGTGGCTTCGAAGGCGGCGGCGAGGAGTTCCGTACGGACGCCGTCCCTGTCGACCGGTACCGGTACGGGCCGGACCCCCGCGGCCCTGGCGATGGCGAGGAGCCCGGGGTAGGTCGGGGATTCGACGAGGACGGGGGCGCCGGGCGGGGCGAGGGCGCGCAGGGCGGTGGTGAGCGCGGACTGGCCGCCGGCCGTCACCAGGACGTCGGCGGCGGTCAGCGGGGCGCCGATGCCCCGGGCGAACCACTCCCGGAGTTCGGGCAGTCCGTCGGTGGGCGGCCGGCCCCAGGCGCCGGGGCGCCGTGCGGCGCGGGCGAGGGCTGCGGACAGGGCGCGCTCGGGCTGGAGGGTGGGGTGGAGGTAGCCGCCGTTGAGTTCGATGACGCCCGCCGGGGGCGCGGCGAGGGTGGCGAGGACTCCGGAGGCGTCGACCGACCGCGGTACGGATTCGGCGGCGGTGGCGGCGCTCAGGCTCACCTCCTGCCAGGAGGTGTCCCCGGCGGGCGCGGTCGCGGACGGCCGTTCGGCGCGGAAGGCGCCTGCTCCGGGCCGGGTGACGACGAGGCCTTCGGCGGCGAGGCGGGCGAGCGCGCGGGTGACCGTCACCGGGGAGACCCGATAGCGCTCGACCAGGGTCCGACTCGATGGCAACTTTCCACCCGGTGAGTAGCGGTCGAGTTCATCCCGCAGGGCATTGGCCAGTTCGACCACACTGCTACTCTCATTCATGAGAGCACAGAATAGCGCTATCGCTTCCGCGCCGATAGCAGTCGGCACCCCGCCGGGCCCCCGGCGGAGCGGGGACCGGGCGGGTACGGCCCTCGCGGCCACCGGCGTGGTCGCCTTCTCCCTCACTTTTCCGTCCACGGTATGGGGGCTGGACTCCTTCGGCCCCTGGTCACTGGTCTCGCTGCGCAGTGTGCTCGCGGCGCTGGTCGCCGGTGGTTTTCTGCTGGCGTTCCGCGTTCGGCTGCCGGAGCGGCGCCACTGGGGTTCGCTGCTGGTGGTTGCGGGCGGTGTGGTGGTCGGTTTTCCGCTGCTGACGACCCTCGCGCTCCGGTCGTCCAGTACCTCGCACGCGGCGGTGGTGGTGGGGCTGCTGCCGCTGACGACCGCGGTCTTCGCCGCGCTGCGCACCGGCCGCCGCCCGTCCCGGGCCTTCTGGCTGGCGGCGCTGGCCGGTGCCGCCGTGGTGATCGTCTTCACCGTGTCGCAGAGCGGCGGCGCGCTGCAGGTCGCGGACCTGTATCTCTTCGGCGCCCTGCTGGTGTGCGCGGCCGGTTATACGGAGGGCGGGCGGCTGGCGGCGGAGCTGCCGGGCTGGCAGGTCGTCGGCTGGGCCCTGATCTTCTGTCTGCCGCTCGCCGTCGCGGGTTCGGCGGTGGCGCTGGCGTACGAGCCGGTGCGGCTGACCGCGCAGGGCGTGGCCGGGCTGGCCTGGGTGGCCTGCGGTTCCGCCTTCTTCGGCCTGTACGTCTGGTATCGGGGCATGGCGGCGATCGGCATCCCCCGGGCGAGTCAGTTGCAGTTGGCGCAGCCGCTGCTGACGCTGGTCTGGTCGGTCGCCCTGCTGGGCGAGGACCTGGCCCCCGCGGCGCCGGTGGCGGCGGTGGCGGTGCTGGTCTGCATCGCGGCGACCCAGCGGGCACGTACCTGAGGCACGGGCGTCCGGGGGCGGGCCGGGACGGCGGAGGGGCGATCCGAGAGAGGACCGGACCGCGACCGGAACCGCGGAGGTACGGTCGGCCCACCGGAAGGTCGGGACAGCGAAGGTACGGTCCGCGGGAGGCCGGACCGCAACCGGAACAGCGGAGGTACGGTCCCCGGGGCGGCCGTAGACTCGGAAGCACACGGACCACCACCCGGCTTCGAGGAGGTCACTCCCGATGCATGCGAACGTGGGCGACAAGCTGCTGGTGCACGGCAGGACCGTGGGGCACCACGACCGGGTCGCCGAGGTCGTCGAGGTGCTCGGCGAGCACGGCGGGCCGCCCTTCCGCGTACGGTTCGAGGACGGCCACGAGACCGTGATGTCCCCCGGGCCCGATACGGTCGTCCGGCCCCACGAGCCCGTCGCCTGATCCGCTCCCCGGCCCGCACGGGCCGACCGGTGTCCGGCCGCGATCCGTCCCGGCCGGTTGTGGGTGCGCCCTAGAGGTGCGGGCCGACCGGACCGGAGGCGTTCCCGGTCGGCCCCGACAACCGCTACGGCACCGGCACCCGGCTCGGATAGTGGTCCGCCACCACCCGCGCCATCGCCCCGATCCGGTCGGCCCCGACCTCCTTCGCCGAGAAGAAGCAGTGGCCCCGCACCTGCGCGTACTCCCCCGCCAGGGTCAGATGCCGGGACAGCTCGGCCGGATCCTGCCAGGGCGCGCCCTGCCCCGGATCGCCCGCCTTGTAGAGGGCCTCACCGATGTAGAGGTCCACGCCGGTGCCCTTGACCAGCGTGTTCCACCAGGGCACGAGCTTGGCGTAGTCGGCTGCGGCGAAGCCGATGTTCCAGTAGATCTGCGGGACGACGTAGTCGATCCACCCCTCCTTGACCCAGGTGCGGGTATCGGCGTGCAGATCGTCGTACGTCTGGATACCGCCGCGGGTGTCGGAGCCGCGCGGATCGGTGGAGGCGTTGCGCCAGACGGCGAACGGGCTGATCCCGAAGGCGACGCCGGCCCTGGTCTCCTTGATGCGCTCCGACATCTCCCGCACCAGCCGGTCGATGTTGTCGCGCCGCCAGGCGGCCTTGGAGGCGAAGCCGCTGCCGTAGCGGGCGAAGGTGGCTTCGTCGCCGAAGGTCTGTCCGGCCACCGGGTAGGGGTAGAAGTAGTCGTCGAAGTGGACGCCGTCGATGTCGTAGCGGCGTACGGCGTCGATCATGGCGTTCTGGACGAAGGCGCGGACCTCGGGAACCCCCGGGTTGTAGTAGAGCTTCCCCCCGTACGGAAGCACCCAGTCCGGGTTGCTGCGGGCGGGGTGCCCGGCGGCGAGCCGGGTGGGGTCGGTGTGGGTGGCGACCCGGTACGGGTTGAACCAGGCGTGCAGCGCGAGGCCCCGCCGGTGGGCCTCGGTGACGGCGGTGCCGAGCGGGTCCCAGCCGGGGTCCCGGCCCTGGACGCCGGTCAGATACTGCGACCAGGGCTCGTACGGGGACGGCCAGAACGCGTCCGCGGCGGGCCGGACCTGGAAGACCACGGCATTGAGCCGGCGGGCGACGGCCGTGTCGAGCTGTGCGATCAGCTCCGCCCGCTGCTGGGCCGCGGTCAGCCCGGACCGGGAGGGCCAGTCGCGGTTGGTGATGGTCGCCAGCCACATGCCCCGGAACTCCGGGGAGTCGGCGGCGCGTCCCCCCGCGGCCGGGGCCGGGGCACCGCGCGGCACCGCGGCCGCGTCCCCGGCGGTGGCCAGCCCCGCCATCATCCCGGCCGCGGCCATGAACCCTCTTCTGCTGATACGTCCCATACGCCCTGTCGCCTTTCTGTTCCGGACCCGGCCCGCCCTGCCCTGGTGATCGTGCCCGAAGTGAATCCGGAGTAACGTCGTACAGTCGAGGCGGGCGCCGGAACCATACGGGGAATCCCGCACGGAAGCAGCGAAAGGCACGAGGTGACGGACTCAATGGCCGACATTGCACGCGTCGGAGTGGTGGGCTGTGGCCAGATGGGCGCGGGCATCGCGGAGGTTGCCGCCCGCAGCGGTCTGGAGGTGAAGGTCGCCGAGACGACGGGTGAGGCGCTGGAGCTCGGGCGCACCCGGCTCGTCAACTCCCTCTCGAAGGCCGCCGAACGGGGCAAGATCACGGAGGAGGAGCGGGACGAGGCCCTGGGGCGGCTGAGCTTCACCACCGATCTCGGGGAGTTCGCGGACCGCGATCTGGTCATCGAGGCGGTCGTGGAGAACGAGCAGGTGAAGACGGAGATCTTCCAGGTGCTGGACCAGGTGGTGACCCGCCCGGACGCGATCCTGGCCTCCAACACCTCCTCCATTCCGCTGGTGAAGCTGGCCGTGGCGACCTCCCGCCCCGACCAGGTCATCGGCATCCACTTCTTCAACCCGGCGCCGGTGCAGAAGCTGGTGGAGCTGATTCCCGCGCTGACCACGTCCGAGGAGACCGTGAAGCGGTCGGAGGCCCTCGTCGAGCAGGTGCTGGGCAAGCATCCCATCCGGGCCCAGGACCGGTCCGGCTTTGTGGTGAACGCCCTGCTGATCCCGTATCTGCTCTCCGCGATCCGGATGTTCGAATCGGGGATCGCCAGCCGTGAGGACATCGACAACGGCATGGAGCTGGGTTGTGCGCATCCGATGGGGCCGCTGAAGCTGGCGGATCTCATCGGTCTCGACACCGTCGCCTCGGTGGCCGATTCGATGTATGCGGAGTTCAAGGAGCCGCTGTACGCCGCGCCGCCGCTGCTCCAGCGGATGGTGGACGCGGGGCGGCTGGGCCGTAAGACGGGCTCGGGGTTCTATCCGTACGGCTGAGGGCCCGGTGTCCGTACGGCGGGGGGCGATCGTACGGAAGCGGTCGCGCGGGAGCGTTCGTACGGCCGGGGCCGAGGCGGTCGTACGGAAGCGGTCGTGCGGGGACACTCGTACAGCCGAGGCCGAGGCGGTCGTACGGCTGAGACTGCGGCGCGCGTGCGCGTACGGCTGAGGCCGGGCGCCCTGCCGCCCGCCCCCGGCCGGACGGACGAGCACGTCCCGCCGTTGTTCCACGGGCCTCTGCGCCCGCTGTCCGGTCCTTCACGGGCCCGCCGGGCCCGCCGTGCGCTGTGACGGGCGTCCGCGCCCGCCGTCACCCGCGACGCCGCCGGTCCCGGCACCGGCGGCCACCGGGGCTCAGCCCAGCCGCATGTGATGCAGCATCAGCAGCCCGGCCGCCATATTGGCGGCCGGGATCTGGCCCCGGGCGATCAGCTCGGGGATCAGTTTCAGCGGGACCCACTCACGGCGCGAGGACTCGAAGTCGTCCTCGGGGTGGCCGATGTAGGTCGCGCCCTCCGCCCAGTACAGATGGTGCCGCGCGTCGATCAGACCGTTGGCCGGTTCGACGGTGAGCAGATGCCGGAGGGGGCCCGGCCGCCAGCCGGTCTCCTCCTCCATCTCCCGGGCCGCCGCGGACTCGATCTCCTCGCCGTCCTCGACCACTCCCGCGGCCAGCTCCCAGCCCCAGCTGTCGGTGATGAACCGGTGTCGCCAGAGCATGAGGACCTCGTTGTCCTCGTTGACGGCCGTCGCCACGGCGACGGCACGGAGCCGGATGAGGAAGTGGTCCAGATGCCTGCCATCGGGCAGCCGCACATCCGCCAGATTCACCCTGAACCAGCGGTTTTCATACACAGTTTGCTCATTGAGGTTCGTCCACTGCACAGTTCTGCCACCTTTCGGGCCGTAGGTGGCAACATCGCAGCAGTCGATCTTGTCCAGTGGAATCGCCCACCGTTGTGGTCAAGCCACGGGAACACCCCACGGCACCCCGGGGGCCGCCGCGGACCGGCGGTCCGGCGCCGGGTGCTCCGCCGGTCTCACAGCGGGACCCGCAGCGTCTCGTCGATCAGCCCCGCCGCCTCCTGCGCACCGGCGCTGCCGCTCGCCAGCAGATGCTCCCGGACCCCCCGCAGCCGGTCCCGCAGCCGCCGGGACTCCATGCCCCGTACCCGCTCCGTCATCTCGACGGCCGTCGCCGCGGCCCGGTCCGGTTCGCCCTGGCAGAGTTCGATCTCGCAGAGCATCGCCAGCCGGTGCACCCGGCCCCGGTCGTGGGCGGGCGTCCCGGCCGCGGCCGCGGCGTGCTCCCGGGCCCCGGCCAGATCACCCAGACTGAGCAGCGCCTCCGCCGCCTGCACATTGACCAGGCCCGGCTGGACATAGCCGGTCTCGTCCGGCTCGTCCCCGAAGTGGATCCGCTCGGCCTCGGTCTCGGCCCGGCCGATGCAGCGCAGCGCCGAGGCGTGGTCGCCGAGATGGGCGTAGGCCTTCGCCTGCATCGCGTACAGATCGGCGGAGAGCGCCGGGGTGATCCGGCCGCCCGCCGTGCGCAGGGCGGCCTCCGCGAAGGCGACGGCCTGCCGGTGCTCGGAGAGGAACAGCGACTGGTTGACCAGCAGGGCGATCACATAGGCGCCGAGCCCCTGGTCGCCGCTGGCCTTGGCGAGCCGCAGCGCCTGATGGAAGTAGCGCTGGGCCAGTCCGTGCGCATCGGAGTCGTAGGCGCAGATCCCGGCGACGGCGACGAGTCCGCCGGTCGCCCGGTGCAACTGCCGTCCGAGGGCGTCGTTGTACGAGCCGCGCAGCAGCGGCGCGGTCTCGGCGTTGAGGAAGCCGACGATCCGGGTACGGGTCGCCACCCCGCCCGCCCTGCGGTACATCAGCTCGTAGTGGGCGCGCGCGGCCCGCAGCATGGTGACGTCGGCCATGGAGACCCGGGTGACGCCGGAGCGGGAGACGTCCGCGTCCTCCGGGGGGTTCTCCCACTCCCAGACCGGCATCACCGCCGGGGTGCCGGTGACCGCGGGGGCCTCGATGACATGTCTGCGCTGCTGTTCGTCGGAGCGCCACAGGGCGGTGGCCCGGTCGACGAAACCGGAGAGCGGGGTGCCGGGCGGGGTGGGCTGGGCACCGTCCACGCCGAGGCCGATATCGCCCAGACCGAGGGAGCGGTGCAGCCGTGCGCCGAGGACCTCGCAGATCAGATCGGGCACCTGTCCGCGCGGGCGCTGGCCCTTGAGCCAGCGGGCGACGGCGGTGTGCTCGTAGCGCAGGGAGAGTCCCCTGGCCCGGCCCGCCTGGTTGACCCGGGCGGCGAGGCCCGCGTGGGAGAAGCCCGCCTCGTCGAGGAGGGCGTCGAGCAGGGTGTTCGGCTGCATGCAGGCGCTCCGGAGGCTCGGTGCGCCCAGCGTAGTGGACGGGCGGTTCACACGGGGTGTGAACGGAATGCCCGGACCGGGGGCCCGTGTGCGCTGCCGCCGCCCGCCCGCAGCCGCTTGACTGAGGTGCCTCTCAAGGAGGCGGCCGGACCGCCGGCTCCCCCTCGTACAGTGCGGCGGTCCCCGATCGCGTCGTCTGCCCTGCTGATCTGCCCGACACTCCGCGGCAGGGCGGACGGCGCAGGCCGCGCGGGCAGCCCTCGGAGGGCTTTCCTTCGCAGCGTGCGGCCGACCGGGTCCGTCCGGTGGACGGGCCCGGGGCCGCGCCCGCGCCGGCTTCCGGCATCAGTGCCGGGCCGGGGCGGCCGGTACGACCGCGGGCGGCTCGGCCGCCGGGGTGCCCGCCGGTTCGCCGGTACGGTTCCCCCTCGCTTCCTTCCCCGTACTCGCGGCGCGGTCGTGGCGGTCGTTGCGGAGCAGCAGCAGGGCGACGTCGTCGCCGGGGCGGCCGCCGGTGTGCCGCAGCAGTGCGGCCCTCAGGGTGGCGATCACGGCGGCGGGTGGGGCGGGCGGGGCGGCCGCGATGCGTTCCAGAGCGGTACGGAGGCCGAAGAACCGGCCCCGGGCGTCCCGCGCCTCCAGCGCCCCGTCCGTGTGGAGGAGCAGGTCCTCGCCCGGCCCCAGGGGTTCGGCGAGGTAGGGGTCGAGTACGGCGGGGAGGGGGAACGGCCCGAGCGGGGGCAGGGGTTCGGCGGCGGCGAGCGGCCGGGCGCCGCCGGGGCCGAGCCGGTAGGGCCAGGGGTGGCCGCAGTTCAGCGCCCGTACGCCGCAGTCCTGGTCGATCTCCAGCAGAAGCAGGGTGACGAACTCCTCGGCCGACGGGTTCTCGGGGTCGGTGCCGGAAGCGGCCGGGTGTTCGTCGCGGGCGCGTTCGCGCAGATGGCGCTGGACGGCGCGGTCCAGCCGCCGCAGCAGGCCGCCGAGTTCGGGTTCGTCGTGCGCGGCCTCGCGGAAGCTGCCGAGGACCGCGGCGACGGCCCCTATCGCGGGCAGCCCGTGGCCGCGTACGTCCCCGATGACGGCACGCACCCCGTACGGCGTGGCCACGGCCTCGTACAGATCGCCGCCGACGATCGCGCCCCGGCTCGCGGACAGCTGACCCGCGGCGACGGAGAGCCCTTCGAGACGGGCGGGGGGCGGGCGCAGCAGAACGCTCTGGGTGGCGTGTGCCACGGCGCGCGCCCGGCGCAGTTCGCGGCGGAGCCGGCGGCGGGCGCCGATGACGACTGCGGTGCCGACGGTCAGGAGGACCAGGGCCGCGACGATCCGCTCGGCAAGGCTCTCGGGGTGGTCGTGGGGCATCACCACCCGTCCGACGAGCGCGGCGGCGGCGCAGGCCACGGGCAGACCGAACGGGAGCAGCCTGCGCAGCGGCCGGATCGCACCGGGCCGGGCGCGGGCCGCGGCCGGACCGTGGGCGCGTGGCCGTCCGGCCCGGGGCGGGCCCGGACGGGGACGTGCAGAACTGCTACGGATCATGCCGATGGTCCCCTCATAGGCCCCTGCCCGGCGCTCCGGCCGCCCCGCGCCCCCGTCCGGACAGCGGTGCCGGCTACCCCCCTCAAGGGGCGGACGGGGCTGGACGGGCACGGTCTGCGGCCGGGTCGATTGTGTCGACCGTACGGGGAGGAAGGGAACAACCTGCCCCGTTCTCACTCGAATGAGTGAGTACACCGACAGACCGGACGGGGCAGGCGGGGGGCGGTTCGCCCCGGCGGGCCGCCCGCGTCCGATGCCCTGTCATATCGCTTGCAGGCATGGGAAGTTGATGTCAAGCACGCCGGGGCGGGTGGTGGCGCGGGGCGGAGTTCTCGCGGGGTGCGGGCGGGCCGGGACGGCCGCGGCGGACGTCAACCGTGCCACCGGGGCCTCCCGGCGGGGCAGGAGGTGAGGGCCCGGGGGCCGGGCGGTCGCGGGCCATGGGTTCGGCGCGCGGGGCTTCCCGCCGGGGTCCGGGCGACGAGCCTGCTCCCGGGTCGGGCCGGTATCGGCCACGAAAGGGGTACGGCCGCGGGCTCCGGCTCGGTGCCCCGGAGTGGTGCCCGCCCTCGCGCCCGGTGGGCGCGGGCGGCGGCGTACGGCCACGGCCACTGCACGGCGACCCGGTGCGCTCCCGGTACGACGGCTGCACGGGCCGCCCTGCGTACGGCCACCGCACAGCGCCCCGCGCGGCCCGGAACGGACCACGGCTGTACGACGGGTACCCAGGGCGCCCCGTACGGACACGGCACAGCATCCAGCGCCCCGGGAACGTACCGCGGCGGTACGAGTCGTCCGGCGCACCGCAGCAACCCGGCTCGAAACCGGCCGCCGTGGCAGTGGCCGCCCCAGCGGCTCGCCGCCCCCGGCGCGCAGTTCGCGGCGCGCAGTTCGGCGGAGGTGGAGACGTTCGGCCCTGCCGTATCCTCCGTCCCGGTCTCTCGGCGGGCGATACCACTGCCGTACGGTGCGGTGGCGCGGCTCCGGACAGCCGTCCGTACAGCACCGCACCGACAGCCGCCTGAGCCTCCGTTCAGCGTGCCGAAACGGACCGCGGTGGTTGCGGCGCTCGCGCGAGGCGCCCCGCGGCAGCGCGGCGACCCGGGCCCGGCCCGGGAACGTACCCGCAGCGCGGAACAGGCCGCGGCCCCCGGAGCCGTTACGGTTCCGGGGGCCGCGGTTGCGGTGGAGGCAGGGTGTCAGACGCCGCGGAGGACCGCGCCCGCGGACTCGGCCGCGGCGGCGACCGCCGCGTCCCGGGCCGCTGTGGCCTCCTCGACCGTCAGCGTCCGGTCGGGGGCGCGGAAGCGCAGCGCGTACGCCAGCGACTTCTTGCCCTCGCCCAGCTGCTCCCCGGTGAAGACGTCGAACAGCCGGATGGACTCCAGCAGCTCACCGGCGCCCACGGCGAGCGCGTGCTCGACGAAGGCGGCGGGGACGTCCGCGTCGACGACCAGGGCGACGTCCTGGGTGGCCACCGGGAACGAGGAGATCCGCGGTGCGGTGACCGCGCCCTCGCCCGCCCGCTGCACCAGGTCCAGGTCGATCTCCATGGCGCAGGTCCGGGCGGGCAGCCCGAAGACCTTCACCACCCGCGGGTGCAGTTCGCCCGCATGGCCCACGGAGGTCTTCACCCCGTCGACGACGACGAACAGCTCCGCGCAGCGGCCGGGGTGCCAGGGGCCGTACTGTGCCTGCTCGACGGCGAGTTCGGCACCGGCCTCACGGGCGACGGTACGGGCGGCCTCGACGGCGTCCGCCCAGTCCGCCGGGTGTCCCTTGCCCCACCAGCCGGCCTGTTCCCGGGCTCCGGCGAGCACCACGGCGGCGTGCCGGGGCTGCTCGGGCAGGGCCGCGTCCAGGCCCGCCAGCTCCGCGTCCGTGGGGCGCCGGTCGACGGGGAGGGCGTCGGTCCGCCGGGGCGCGGCGGAGGGGTGGAAGACCAGACCGGTCTCGAAGAGGGCCAGGTCGTGGCTGCCGCGGCCGTCGTTGCGGCGGAGGGCTCCGAGGAGTCCGGGCAGCAGCGTGGTGCGGAGCGCGGGCTCCTCGTCGGAGAGCGGGTTGGCCAGGGTGACGACGCGGCGCGCCGGATCGTCGGCGGCCAGGTCCAGCTTGTCGAAGACCTGCGTGCCGATGAAGGGGTAGTTCGGCGCCTCGGTGTAGCCGGCCCCGGCGAGCGCCCGGCCGATGCGGCGGTGCAGCCGCTGCCGGTCGTTCAGCCCGCGGCCGGAGGACGGCCGGGGCAGCGTGGCGGGCAGGTTCTCGTACCCCTCCAGCCGCATGACCTCCTCCGCGAGGTCGTTGGGCGCGGCGAGGTCGGGGCGCCACGACGGGACGGTGACGATCAGCTCGTCCTGCCCGTAGACGTCGCAACCGACCTCCTGGAGGCGGCGGACGACGGTCTCGCGGCCGTAGACGACACCGGCGACCCGGTCGGGGTGGTCGGCGCGCATGGTGACCGTGCGGGGCGCGGAGGGCGAGATGGCCTCGGTGACACCGGGTTCGGCGGTGCCGCCGGCCAGGAGCACCAGCAGATCGACGGTCCGCTGGGCGGCGGCGGCCGCGGCGAGCGGGTCGACGCCGCGCTCGAAGCGCCGGGACGCCTCCGAGGACAGCTTGTGGCGGCGGGCGGTGCGGGCGATGGCGACCGGGTCGAAGTGGGCGGCTTCGACGACGATGTCGGTGGTGCCGGTGGTCTGCCCGGTCTCCGGGTCGACGACCGCGTCGGCGATCTCGGTGTGCGCGCCGCCCATGACGCCCGCGAGGCCGATCGGGCCGCGGCCGTCGGTGATGACGAGGTCCTCCGCGTCGAGGACGCGGCGGGTGCCGTCGAGGGTGGTGAGCTTCTCACCGGCCTCGGCGCGGCGCACCCCGATCGGGCCGTCGATCCGGGAGCGGTCGTAGGCGTGCAGCGGCTGGCCCAGCTCCAGCATCACGTAGTTGGTGATGTCGACGGCCAGCGAGATCGGCCGCATACCGGCCTTCTGCAGGCGGCGGCGGAGCCAGATCGGGGAGCGCGCCTCGGGGTCGACGCCGGTGACGGTGCGCGCGGTGAAGCGGTCGCAGCCGACCGGGTCGGTGACCTGGACGGGGTAGCCGTGGGCGTTGGGCCCGGGGACGTCGATCAGCGCCGGGTCGCGCAGCGGCAGCCCGTACGCGGTGGCGGTCTCGCGGGCGATACCGCGCAGCGAAAGGGCGTAGCCGCGGTCGGGGGTGACGGCGATGTCGAGGACCTCGTCGCGCAGCTCCAGGAGTGCGATCGCGTCGGTGCCTGCCTCGTGCTCCGGCGGGAGCACGATGATGCCGTCGGTGCCGTCGTCGCCCATGCCCAGTTCGGCGGCGGAGCAGATCATGCCGCGGGACATCCGGCCGTACGTCTTCCGCTCGGCGATCTTGAAGCCGCCGGGCAGCTCGGCGCCGGGGAGGACCACGACGACCTTGTCGCCGACGGCGAAGTTGCGGGCGCCGCAGACGATCTCCTGCGGTTCGCCCGTCCCGTTGGCCTGTCCGACGTCGACCATGCAGTGCCGGATGGGCTTCTTGAACTCGGTGAGCTCTTCGATCGACAGCACCCGGCCGACGACGAGGGGGCCGGTGAGCCCGGCGCCGAGCTGCTCGACGGACTCGACCTCCAGACCCGCCGCGATCAGCTTCTGCTGTACGTCACGGCCGGTCTCCGTCGCCGGCAGGTCGACGTACTCCCGCAGCCAGGAAAGCGGGGCCCGCATCAGATCTCCATCCCGAAGGGCCGGGTGAACCGGATGTCACCCTCGACCATGTCTCGCATGTCTTCGACGTTGTGGCGGAACATCAGCATCCGTTCGATGCCGAATCCGAAGGCGAATCCGCTGTACTTCTCGGGGTCGACGCCGCAGGCGACGAGCACCTTGGGGTTGACCATTCCGCAGCCGCCCAGTTCGATCCAGCCTTCGCTGGAGCAGGTGCGGCAGGGCCGGTCGGGGTTGCCGACGGACTCGCCGCGGCAGACGTAGCAGACCATGTCCATCTCGGCGGACGGCTCGGTGAAGGGGAAGAAGTTCGGCCGGAGCCGGGTCTTCATGCCCTCGCCGCCGAACAGCTCCTGGACCATGTGGTCCAGGGTGCCCTTGAGGTCGGCCATGGTCAGGCCCTCGTCGATGGCCAGCAGTTCGACCTGGTGGAAGACGGGGGTGTGGGTGGCGTCCAGCTCGTCGGTGCGGTAGACGCGGCCCGGGCAGATCACGTACACCGGCAGCTCGCGGCCGAGCAGGGAGCGGATCTGGACCGGGGAGGTGTGGGTGCGCAGGACGATCCCGGAGGCCTCCCCCTCGGCGGAACCGGTCACGAAGAACGTGTCGGCCTCGCCGCGGGCGGGGTGGTCGGGGCCGATGTTCAGCGCGTCGAAGTTGAACCACTCGGCCTCGGCCTCGGGGCCCTCGGCGACCTCGTAGCCCATGGCGACGAAGACGTCCTCGATGCGCTCCGAGAGCGTGGTGATGGGGTGGCGGGCGCCCGCCGGGACCCGGTCGTAGGGCAGGGTGACGTCCACCGCCTCCTCGACCAGCACCCGGGCGTCGCGCTCGGCCTCCAGTTCGGCCTGGCGGGCGGCGAGCGCCTTGTTCACGGCGCCGCGGGCCTGGCCGACCCGCTTGCCCGCCTCGGCCTTGGCCTGCGGGGGCAGCGCGCCGATCTCGCGGTTCGCGAGGGCGAGGGGCGAGGTGCCACCGGTGTGCGCGATCTTCGCCTGGGCGAGCGCTTCGAGGTCGCCCGCCGCGGCGAAGGCGGCGACCGCCTCGTCCCGCATGCGCTCGACTTCTTCCGGTTTCAGTGCCTCGACCTCGACAGGGTCGTACGACTTGTTGGGTGCCGACATCTCTTCCCGTGTTTCCGGTTGGCTGGGTGGGCGCGGCCCCGCTCGGCGACGACGGACGCAGACGAAGGACGCAAAGGTGCCAAAGTCCGAGTCTAAGGGGTCGGGATTGCGCGGGCGGCGGCGCGTTTCCGGGGGATGTCCCGGGGCCCGGTGGACCGGGCGGTCTGGAAGGGCCCGCGGGCGGCTCAGCTCAGATGAGCGGGCAGACCGACGGGCAGGGTAAATCGGAACTCGGCGCCGCCGGCCGGGCCCCGGCCGACGGTGATCGTGCCGCTGTGGGCCTCGACGATGCCCTTGACGATATAGAGGCCGAGGCCGGTGCCGCCGCGTTTGCTGCCCCGCCAGAAGCGGGTGAAGACACGGGCCATCGACTCCTCGGGAATGCCGGGGCCCTGGTCGCTCACGGTGACGGCCGTGCCTTCCTCGTCGTCGCGCGGCGCCGCGGTCGGCGCCACGTCAATGGTGACGGTTCCCTCGCCGTGGCGCACCGCGTTTTCCAGCAGATTGCCGAGCACCTGGTCGACCTTGTCGGGGTCGGCCCAGAGCGCGGGCAGGCCCGGGTGGATCCGGACGACGAACCGGTCGGGGCTACGCCCGCTGGCTATATGGGCCTGGACATGGCGGGTGACGGCGGCGGCGATGTCCACGGGCTGGCGGCGGACCTCCAGCCGTCCGGAGTCGATCCGGGAGATGTCGAGGAGTTCGGCGATCAGCCGGGTGACGCGGTTGGCGTCGGCGTCGACGGTCTCCAGCATCAGCCGCTTCTGGTCGTCGGTGAACCGCTCCCATTTGGCGAGCAGGGTGGCGGTGAAACCCTTGACCGAGGTCAGCGGGGAGCGCAGTTCATGGGCGACGGTGGCGATCAGCTCGGCGTGGCTGCGTTCGGTGCGGCGGCGGGCCTCGGTGCCGCGGAGGCTGACGACGAGGCGGCGCAGCGGTCCCGTGGGGTGCTCGCGGACGTACCGGGCGGAGACGAGGACCTCGCGTCCGCCGGGGAGGAGCAGATTGCGCTCGGGCTGGCCGACCCGGGTGGCGAGTCCGCCGTACGGATCGGTCAGCGCCCACCAGCGGCGGCCCTTGAGGTCCTCCAGCGGCAGGGCGCGTTCCAGGGGCAGTCCGACGGCGTCGGCGCGGGCGGTGGCGGTGATCCGGACGGCCGCGGCGTTGAAGCAGATCACCCGGCCGTTCTCGTCGGCGACGACGAGGCCGTCGGGGAGGTCGTCGGGGTCGATCATCAGCGCCTCGGGATCGGTGGACGCGCACGGGTAGGTGCCGTGCGTCTCCGCGAGCCTGCTCGTGCCGACCGCCATACCCGTGCCCCCACCTCTCCGCCGCCGCAGTGGGCCCCCGAGCCCGTCACCCTACTAGCTCAAGGTGACGGTCCGGACCCCCTGCGCGAGTGCGCCCCCTGTACCACCTGTCGATCCCGCTCTGCTCCCCGGATGCGCCGTCCGCTGCTGCGGCGCGCTCCGGGCCGTACTCACCCGCCGGTGCGCTGGGCGCGCGCCGAGGCGTAGAGACATACGGCCGCGGCGGTCGCCAGGTTCAGGCTCTCCGCCTTTCCGTGGATCGGGACCCGGATCACGGCGTCCGCGAGCGCCCTGGTCTCCTCGGGCAGGCCCCAGGCCTCGTTGCCGAAGACCCAGGCGGTGGGGCCGCCCATGGTTCCGGCGTCCAGTTCGGTGTCGAGGTCGTCCCCGGCGCCGTCGGCCGCCACCACGCGCACCCCGGCGCCCCGCAGCTCCCGTACGGCACGCTCCACCGGGACGCCGACGGCGACCGGGAGGTGGAAGTGGGAGCCGACGGAGGCCCGTACGGCCTTGGGGTTGTAGAGGTCGACGGAGGCGTCGGTGAGGACGACGGCATCGGCTCCGGCGGCGTCGGCGCAGCGCAGTACGGTGCCCGCGTTCCCGGGGTCGCGGACGTTGGCGAGCACGGCGACCAGCCGGGGCCGGGCGGCGACGATGTCGTCGAACGGGGAGTCGACGAACCGGCAGACGCCGACCAGCCCCTGCGGGGTGACGGTGGTGGAGATGTCCGCGATCACCGTCTCGTCGGCGAGGTGGAACCGCACCCCGGCGGTCCGGGCCGCTTCCACGATGTCCGGGTACCGTTCGGCGGCTTCGGGGGTGGCGAACAGCTCGGTGAGCGTGTCGTCCCCGGCGGGTGTCCGGTGGCCGGTGGCCTCCCGTACCGCCTGCGGTCCCTCGGCCAGGAACAGGCGCTCCTTGCCGCGGAAGTTCCGCCTCGCCAGCCGCCGGGCGGCGCCGACGCGCGGGGAGCGCGGGGAGATCAACTCGGGGGCGGCCATGGACTCACTTCCGGGAGGGGCACCGCGCGGGCACGGACAAACACAGACAAGTGCAGACAGGTGCAGACAAGCACGGGCGGCGTGACGGACGGGCGGAGGGGGCGCACCCGGGAAGCCGGCCCGGACGGGGTGTACGGGCGGGGTGCCCGGGCGGCGGATGCAGACGGACCCGCAGGCCACAGGGGCCCGCGGGTCCGGAACGCGGGGTGTCCCACCGCCGCAGCGCATGGCGCGACGGCGGGCGGGACGATCACGCGGCGATCAGGCGGCGGCCTTCGGCGCGTTCACATCGGCGGGGAGCGCCTTCTGCGCGACCTCGACCAGCGCGGCGAACGCGTTGGCGTCGTTGACGGCCAGCTCCGCCAGGATCTTGCGGTCCACCTCGATGTTGGCGGCCTTCAGACCCTGGATCAGACGGTTGTAGGTCATACCGTTCTGACGGGCGGCGGCGTTGATGCGCTGGATCCACAGCTGACGGAAGTCGCCCTTGCGCTTCTTCCGGTCGTTGTAGTTGTAGACCAGGGAGTGGGTGACCTGCTCCTTGGCCTTGCGGTACAGGCGCGACCGCTGACCGCGGTAACCGCTGGCCTGCTCCAGGATCGCCCGGCGCTTCTTGTGGGCGTTGACTGCCCGCTTGACGCGTGCCACTTGTTTAACTCCTTGTAGCGGGGCCGTACGTGCGGCGGCACGGCCCGAATACGAATTTGGTCTCCCGGTCCCGGCGTCGGCTCCCCTGCCCCGTCAGCGGGCCCCGCCGGTGCGGGGCCGCCCGGAGGCGGGAGGCGACGTCACTTGCCGAGAAGCTTCTTGATCTTCTTGGCGTCGCCGGGGGCCATCTCCGCGTTGCCGGTGAGGCGACGCGTCAGCGTGGACGGCTTGTGCTCCAGCAGGTGGCGCTTGCCGGCGCGCTCACGGAGCACCTTGCCGGAGCCGGTGATCTTGAAGCGCTTCTTGGAACCGCTGTGCGTCTTGTTCTTCGGCATCGCGCCGTAATCTCCTCGTCAGTGGCGCTCTCGCCCGGCGCGTGAGCACCGGGCACGCGGGAGCGTCCAGTTCGTCTTGTCAGGTCCGGGGACGGACCCGGGGCTGCCTGCGGCTGCCCCCGGGATCACCCCTCGGCGGGCGTCTCGGCCGGAGCCTCGGCCTCGGCTTCGGCCTGGGCCTCAGCCTTCGGGTCACGGCCCGCCTTGCGTGCGGCCTGAGCCTCACGCGCCTCGGCCATGGCCTCGGTCTTCTTCTTGTGCGGTCCGAGAACCATGATCATGTTCCGGCCGTCCTGCTTCGGGTTCGACTCGATGAATCCGAGGTCTTCGACATCGGAAGCGAGGCGCTGAAGCAGACGGTAACCAAGCTCGGGGCGGGACTGCTCACGACCACGGAACATGATCGTGATCTTGACCTTGTCGCCCTGCTTGAGGAACCGGACGACATGACCCTTCTTGGTGTCGTAGTCGTGCGGGTCGATCTTCGGCCGGAGCTTCATCTCCTTGATGACCGTGTGCGCCTGGTTCTTGCGCGCCTCACGGGCCTTCATGGCCGACTCGTACTTGAACTTCCCGTAGTCCATGAGCTTGCACACGGGCGGCCGGGCGTTCGCCGCGACCTCGACGAGGTCGAGGTCGTACTCCTGGGCGAGTTCGAGAGCCTTGGCGAGCGGGACAATGCCCACCTGCTCGCCGCTGGGACCGACAAGCCGCACTTCGGGAACGCGAATCCGGTCGTTGATGCGGGGCTCGGCGCTGATGGATCCTCCTCGGTAGCACCGCGCGGCCGACTGGCAGACGGCCGCGAGCGTCTGGTGAGACCAACCGCGCAGGAGCACAAAAAATGCCCCGGACGGGACACAGGCGGCAGCTCCTCGAATACCGGAGCACCGCCGCGGAACCCGCGGGGCGCACATCGGGCGGTTCCATCGTCCGTACGGAACGATGGGGACCGCCTGACCGGTGACCCGCCGCCCGGAGGGCGGTCAGGTGGGAGATCGGAGCCTCCACTTGTGGGCCGGGCACAGTCGTGTCCGGCCGGTCATCACACAAGGTTAGCAGCTCCGGCGGGGCGGTGCTAACCGGTGGCCCCGGCGGCGCGGTGCCCGGCGGGGCATATCGTGGGCGTCATGAGTGACGCGACCCCTTACCCCGGCGCCGGCGAGCCCCTTCAGCCGGGCGCCGCTGCCGAATCCCCCGACTTCGACGCCTTGACCCGCGATATCGCGGAGGTGCCCGCCGTCGAGGTGATCGTCACGGTCGCGGTGAACCTGATGAGCGCTGCCGCCGTGAAGCTCGGTCTCACCGAGGACAGCGACGAGCACAAGGACCTCGACGAGGCCCGCAAGCTGGTGCACGCCCTGGCCGGGCTGCTGGACGCGAGCACCACGGAGATCAGCTCGTTCCACGCGGCCCCGCTGCGTGACGGTCTGAAGTCGCTGCAGCTCGCGTTCCGCGAGGCGTCCCTGGTGCCGGACGGTCCCGGTCAGGGCCCGGGCGAGAAGTACACGGGCCCGGTCTACGGGTAGCCGCGGGGGCCGGGCGGTTCCGGCCGACCGGAAGTTCAGAAGTTCAGGAACGTACGTAGAAGGGCTCGCCCGGAGGGGTGGCCCCGGCCGGCAGCAGTGCCAGGTCGAGGCCCCGCACCAGGCGGGCCCTGAGTACGTCGTGGCCCGCGACGGCCCTGGCCACCCGTCCGGCGGCCTCGGCGGGCTCGGCGCCGTCGGCGAGGACCAGGGCGAGGGTGCCGTCGGTGCCGTCGCCGGGCAGCAGATGGACCCGGACGACGGCGGGCTCGGCCGCCATCACTTCCCGGACCGCCCCGGTCACCGCCGGATCGTCCAGCGGGTCGGCGCTGGTCCGCCCCTCGGCCAGGGCCCGCAGCGCGGCACCGCTGAGCTGGTAGGGCACGGGACCGGCGAGGTCGAGCACCAGGGTGTCGGCCTGCTCGTGGGCGACCGCCTTCAGCGCCTGGTGCAGCGGCACGGCGACCGGCCGGGCCTTCGGGTCCCAGCGGGCGAGGGTCTCCAGGGATGTGAACGCGGGCAGCGCGCGCCGGTCCCCCGCGGTGAGCGTGGGCACCGCCATCTCACTGGTCTTCTCGCGCCGGAGTCCGTTCTCGTCCGTCTCGACCTCGCCGAGGACGGCGACGACGGGCACCAGCAGGCGGGCCCCGGCGAGCGCCGCCAGAACGGCCCCTTCCGCCCCTTCGGCCGTCCGGTCCCCCGCCCAGGCGGCGAGGGCCGCCGTGAGCCGCGGGTCGGCGGTGCCGTCGTCTTCGGAGAAACCGGGATCGGGGATGTTCTTGAGCGCCACGTGCCGAGCCTAGTTCCCTCCGGTCGGCGGAGCGTCACGGGGTGGTCGGCAGAGGGCCGGTCCAGGACGGGCCGCCGACCGGTTTCCGGCCCTCGGCCCGTCCTGGACCGGGCCTCCGGATAGCCTGCGGCCGTGACCGACCCGACCGCCGTGACCGGACCGGCGCGCCCGGGGCTGTCCGTGGCGGTCGGCACCGCGACCGACGCGTGGTACAGCGGGGAAGCGGACCGGGGCTATCCCTCGGCCAGCATCGTCAAGGTGTCGATCCTGGCGGCTCTGCTGGCGCGCGGGCGTCCGCTGGAGGCGCACCACCGGGAGTGGGCCCGGGACGCGATCGTCAGCAGTGACAACGACGCGGCGACCGCGCTCTGGCGGGACCTCGGCGGCCCCGGGGCGCTGGACGCGGCACATGCCCGCCTCGGCCTCACCGGTACCACCGCCGATCCGGCCTGGGGGCTGACCCGGACCACCGCCCGCGATCAGCTGACCCTGCTGCGGGCCGTGTTCCGGGAGCCCGTGTACGCGCCGCTGCGCGAGCTGATGGGCCGGGTCCGGGCGGACCAGGCCTGGGGGGTGTCGGCGGCCGGCCCGGGGGACGGCGGACGGGCGCTGAAGAACGGCTGGATGCCGATGCGGGCGACGGGCCTGTGGGTGGTCCACTCCGTCGGCCGGGTGGACGGCCGGCTCGTGGTGGCGCTGTCGGACGGGCATCCGTCGAAGGAGGCGGGGATCGCGCGGGTGGAGGCGGCGGTGCGGGAGGCGGTGGCGGCCGCGCCCTGAGCGGTTCGCGCGCCCGGCCGCCCGGCCCGGTGCCGTAGAAGCAGATGCGGTACGGGGCGGATCAGGCGCCCGGCCGGGGACCGGTGCCGCGGCGGAGGACGACCGCGATCGCGAGGACCACCGCACCGGCACCGCCCACCAGCGGCGCGAGCCAGTTGGACGGTGTCTCGTCGGGCTCCTCGGGCTGCGGCCCCGGCCCGAAGTGCGGCTTCGCATAGCCCGCCGTGGCCGTCTTCGGATCCCGGGGGCGGAGTTGCTTCCCCTCCTCGATGGCCGCTGCCGGGTCGACCGTGCCGTAGCCGAGGGAGTCGTCCCGGCCGGAGTCGGGGCGGTCGCGGGCGGTGTCGACGAGGAGCCGTTTGATCTGGGCGGGGGTCAGACCGGGGTGGGCGGAGCGGACGAGGGCGACGGCGCCGGAGACGAAGGCCGCCGCCGCGCTGGTGCCCCAGCCCTCGTAGTACTTGCGGTCCGGGTCCGGTATCACGATGTCGACCCCGGGTGCGCTGACGGTCGCGTACCACCGGCGGGTGGAGAAGGAGGCGCGGTTGCCGAAGCGGTCCACGGCCGTGACGGCGATGACGCCCGGGTAGGCGGCGGGGTAGGAGATCCGGTCGCCCTTCTCGCCGCCGTTGCCCGCGGAGGCGACGACGACGGCGCCCTTGGCGAGCGCGTACTGGACGGCCGCGTCCTCGCCGGGTTCGGGGTGTGCGGACTCGCTGTCGTCGCCGAGGGAGAGGTTGATGACGTCGGCGCCCTGGTCGGCGGCCCAGCGGATGCCCTGGGCCAGGGCGGTGCCCCGGGATTTGCGGGCCTTCTCGCGGGCGTTGTCGCCGCCTTCGAGGATGACCCGGACGGGCAGGATCTTCGCCTCGGGCGCGATGCCGACGACCCCGGACTCGTCGTTCCAGCCCCGGCCGTGGGCGGCGATGATCCCGGCCATCGCGGTGCCGTGCCGGGCCCAGGCCCGGTCGCCGCGTACGGCGCCGAAGCCGATCAGGTCCTTGCCGGGCAGCACATTGCGTTTGAGGTCGGGGTGTTCGTCGTCGACGCCGGTGTCGAGTACGGCGACCGTGACGCCCTCGCCCTTGGTGGTGCGCCAGGCCTCGTCGGTGTTGAGGGCGTCGAGCCCCCACTGCTGGACGCGGATGCCGTCAGCGCGCGCGGGTACGGCGGGCAGCAGCGCGAACGCGGTGGCCGCGGTGAGCGCGGCGGCTCGGTGCAGCCTCCGGCGCCGGACGGCCCCGCGGACGGTCCCGGGCACAAGGGCGGCGGCGGAGGTACGGGGAGTGGGCGCGGCGGCGGGCGTACGGGCCGTGCGGGAGGCGGGCGTCGGGGTCACTCGGGGGCCTCCGTCGGGGGGTTGAGCGCCGCCCGGAGGGCCCGTTCGGCTCCGGCGGCGAGGCCCGCGGCCTCGTGGCCGAGACCGGCCTGCGCGACGGGGGCCGTCGATGTGGCGTCCCGGGCCGCGGCGACGGGCTGCGGCCCCTCCGCGGCCCGGCCGTCCGCGAAGCCGGAGACGGCGTAGACCACGACGGGCGCGTCGGGCAGTACCTTGAGCGACCAGCTCGCCCGCTGGGCGGCGCCGAACCGCTCGGCGACGGTGCCCTTGGCCGGGAAGGCGCGCGGCAGCAGATCGGGGCGCTCGTCCAGGCTCTGGGTGTCGACGCGCTGGGCGAGGGCGGCCATATCGTGCTCGTCCGCGCCGGTGAAGACCATGCCGACGGTGGTCACATTGGTCGAGGTGGCGTCGGTGTAGGTGGCCCGGACGACGCGGGCGCAGCCGGTCTTCGACAGGGTGGCGGCCAGCCCCGGGTCGAGTGCGGTGACGCAGTCGCTGTCGGGTGCCACGGCGATCCGGGTCCAGACGCGGTCGGCCTTGCCGGGTCCGGCCTTGAGTCCGCGGACCGTCCGGGGGAAGAGGCTGTCGACGGGCGCGGTGTGCCAGAGCGTGTGCGCGCGGTCGTAGGCGGACTCCGCGCCGGAGCCGCCGCCGGCCCCGCCGGTGAGGACGGCGGCGGTGACGGCACCGCCGATCAGCCCGAGTCCGAGTACGGCGCAGACCGCGGCGGCGACGGTCCGCACCGGTCGCCGCTCGGGCACGGGCCGGAGCCGGGCCGTGATCTCGGCGTACTCCTCGGGCGGGAGCAGCGGTGCGTAGGGCGGGGGTACGGGGGGACGGGCCGTGCGCTCGGGCGGCAACGGGCCCGCGGGCTGCGGCCGTACGGCACCGGCACCGGTGGACGGTGCGGGCGCAGGGCCCGCGGGGGACGGCGGGGGCACCGCGGGCCGGGCAGGCGCGGCCGGCTCCGCGGTCCGGCCCCGGCCGGGCCCCTCGGCGAGCGGAGCACGGGAACCCGGGGCGGGCGGCGGGCCGGCAGGCCGAGCGGGCGGGGTGGGCGCGGTGGACGGCGGGGCCGTCCCCTCGACGGGCGCCCCGGTCCCGGCCGTACGCGAAACCGTCGGCCCGGTGGGGTGCCCCGGCTTCACCGGGCGCGCGGCGCGGGACGTTCCGGCCGGTGGGGCGTCCGGGCAGGCGGTGGAGTTCTCGGCCGGGCGTCGGGGCCCGGCGGGGTCCGGTGCTCCCGTACCGGTACGGACGGGGCCGGGCGCCGCGGGCCGGGCACCGGCAGCCGCCGGAGCCTGGCCGGGCGGCCCGGCGGTACGCACCGGCCTTCCCGCGGCCGGGGCTTCGGTTCCGGCTTCGGGGGGCAGTTCCGGGCCGGGCGCTGCGGGGCGCTGCGCCCTCGGCGCGGGGGGCGCCGGACGGGCGTCCCGTTCCGCGGTGCTCTGCTCCCCCGCCGGGGCGCCGGAGGCGGGAGGCCCTGCCGGGCGCGGTGGCACCGTACCGGCCGGGGGAACCGCTGCCGTACCGCTGCCGGTTCCCCCGGCAGGTACGGCGGGTGCTGCGGGTGCCGGCCCGGAGCCGGACGGAGGTGCCGCGGGGCGGGGCGGGCTCGGCGGATCGTGCGGTGCGCCGGACGCGGCGGCGGCCGGTGCGCCGGGCTCCCGTACCGTACGGCCGCCTTCGGAAGCGTTCGACGGCGGCAGGGGGATGCGGAGCCGGGCCGTGTCCCTGTCCCGCGCGGGGCCGCGGGCCGGTTCCGAGCCCGACCGCGGACCGGGAACGACAGGGCCCGTGCGCCGGGGTGCGCCCGGCGCGTCCGGAGCCGTAACCGGGCTCCCGGCGCGAGCGGCGGCCGTCGGCCCGGAGTCCGTGCGTCTGCCGGAACCAGCCGGGCGGGGAGCCGTGTTCTCCCGAGGAACCGGCGCGCGCGTGCCGAGGCGGCGCGTTGCCGTGGCGTCCGTGGTGTCCGTGGGGAGCGGCAGCGGGGTGCCGAGGGGGCGGGTCGGGGTGTCGCGGCGGGGCGCGGACTGCGGTGGCCGGCGGGCCGACGGGTCCGTCGGGGCGCCGGACGGCCCGGTGGGTGCCTTCGGAACACCGGCGGACCGCTGTCCCGGACCCGGCAGCAGGGCGTCCGTGATACGGGAGCGCGGCGGAGGCGGCGGGGTGTCGTCGGCGTGGCCGGGCGGGCTCGGTGTCTCCGTACTCATACCGTCCCCCGTGTCCGATGCCCTTACCGCCGTCGGATCGCCCCTCGCAGCATGCTTGTTCGTCTCCGCGCCTGCGTCACTCTACGGGGTGGAGGGGGCGCGGAGGCACCGGGCGCCGACTCCGCCCGGATCTGCCCCGATCCTCCCCCTACCCCTCGGTAATCCGGTCTGGCAGGCTCTGGCCATGACTCACCGAGCCGCCGACCGGGCCCGGTACGACCGGGCCACCGACCGACTCGACGCGCCCTTCGCCGTCGTGGATCTGGCGGCGTTCGACGCCAACGCCGCCGATTTGGTGCGGCGCGCGGGCGGCAAGCCGGTGCGGGTCGCCAGCAAGTCGGTGCGCTGCCGGGCGCTGCTGGAACGGGCGCTGGCGCAGGAAGGTTTCGCCGGGGTGATGTCGTTCACGCTGGCGGAGTCGCTCTGGCTGGCGCGGGCCGGTTTCCGGGATGTCCTGCTGGCGTATCCGTCCGTGGACCGGGAGTCCTTCGGGCGGCTCGCCGCCGATCCCAAGATGGCCGCGGCCGTGACCGTGATGGTCGACGATCCGGCGCAGTTGGAGCTGATCGACCGGGCCCGGGACGGGGGCCGGGAGGAGATCCGGGTCTGTCTGGAGCTGGACACGGCGCTGCGCCTGTTCGGCGGGCGGGTCCGGGTCGGGGCCCGGCGCTCGCCGCGGCACGCTCCGGAGCAGTTGGCCGCGCTGGCCCGCTCCGTGGTCCGGCGGCCGGGGTTCCGGCTGGTGGGCCTGATGGCGTACGAGGGGCATATCGCGGGCGTCGGGGACGCGGTGGCCGGGAGTCCGCTGCGGTCCCGGGGCATCCGGCTGATGCAGCGGACGGCCCGCCGTCAGCTGGCGGCGCTGCGCGCGGAGTCGGTGAGGGCGGTCCGGGCCGTGGTGCCGGACCTGGAGTTCGTCAACGGCGGCGGGACGGGAAGCGTGCAGAGCACGGCCGCGGAGGATGCGGTGACGGAGATAGCGGCGGGCTCGGGGCTCTACGTACCACGGCTGTTCGACCATTACGCGGCGTTCTCGGGGCGTCCGGCGGCGCTGTTCGCGCTGCCGGTGGTGCGCCGGCCGGGGGTGGGCGTGGTGACGGTGCTCGGCGGTGGCTATCCGGCGTCGGGCCCGGCGGGCCGGGACCGGCTGCCGGTGCCGTATCTGCCGGAGGGGCTGCGGTACGACGCCATGGAGGGCGCGGGCGAGGTACAGACGCCGCTGCTGGGCTCCCCGGCGGACGATCTGCTGATCGGGGACCGGGTGTGGTTCCGGCATGCCAAGGCCGGGGAGCTGTGCGAGCGGTTCGCCGTACTGCATCTGATCGACGGCGACCGGGTGGTGGACACGGTGCCGACGTACCGGGGCGAGGGCCTCACCTTCCTGTGACCCCCGGCCCGGGCGGCTGCAGCCGGCTACAGCGGGGTGACGTAGGCCCCCGAGAGTCCGCCGTCGACGAGGAAGTCCGTGGCGTTGACGAACGAGGAGTCGTCGCTGGCGAGGAACGCGACGGCGGCGGCGATCTCGTCCGCTTCGGCGAACCGTCCGACGGGGATGTGGACGAGTCGGCGGGCGGCGCGCTCGGGGTCCTTGGCGAACAGCTCCCGGAGCAGCGGGGTGTTCACGGGGCCGGGGCAGAGGGCGTTGACCCGGATGCCCTCGCGGGCGAACTGGACGCCCAGTTCGCGGGACATGGCGAGCACCCCGCCCTTGGACGCGGTGTACGAGATCTGGGAGGTCGCGGCCCCCATGAGCGCCACGAAGGAGGCGGTGTTGATGATGGAGCCGCGGCCCTGGCGCTGCATATAGGGGAGGGCGGCCTTGCAGCAGAGGTAGACGGAGGTGAGGTTCACGTCCTGGACCCGCTTCCACGCCTCCAGGCCCGTGGTGAGGATGGAATCGTCGTCGGGGGGCGAGATGCCCGCGTTGTTGAAGGCGATGTCGACGGAGCCGTAGGTGTCGTACGCGGCCCGGAACAGCGCCTCGACCTGCTCGGGGTCGGTGACGTCGACTCGGACGAACAGCCCGCCCGTCTCCTCGGCGGCGGCCTTGCCCGCGGTCTCGTCGATATCGCCGCAGACGACGTGCGCGCCTTCCGAGGCGAGGCGGCGGGCGGTGGCCAGTCCGATGCCGCTGCCCGCGCCGGTGACGACGGCGGTACGGCCCACCAGCCGGCGGCAGACGTTCTGGGGTTCGCTCATGGGGTCAGTCCTCCGTGCTGATGAAGACGTTCTTGGTCTCGGTGAAGGCGGTGAGGGCGTCGGGGCCCAGCTCCCGGCCGAGGCCGGACTGCCGGTAGCCCCCGAACGGGGTCCAGTAGCGGACGCTGGAGTGGGAGTTGACGGAGAGGTTGCCCGCGCGGACGGCGCGGGAGACCCGGACGGCACGGCCGATGTCACGGGTCCACAGGGAGCCGGAGAGGCCGTACTCGGTGTCGTTGGCGAGCCGGATCGCGTCGGCCTCGTCGTCGAAGGGGAGGACGGCGGCGACGGGTCCGAAGATCTCCTCGCGGGCGGCGGGCGCATCGGGGTCGAGGCCGGTGAGGACGGTGGGCGGGAACCAGAACCCGGGGCCGTCCGGGGCGGTGCCGCGGATGCCGGGCAGTTCGCCGGGGGCGTAGGAGCGGACCCGGTCGAGCTGGGCCCGGGAGATCAGCGGGCCCATCTGCACCGTCTCGTCGGCGGGGTCGCCGACGGTGACGGCTTCGATCGCGGGGGCGAGGAGTCCGAGGAAGCGGTCGTACACGGAGCGCTGGACGAGGATCCGGCTCCGGGCGCAGCAGTCCTGGCCGCTGTTGTCGAGGAAGGACATGGGGGTGGCGGCGACGGCCGCTTCGAGGTCGGCGTCGGCGAAGACGATATTGGGGCTCTTGCCGCCGAGTTCGAGGGTGACGCGTTTGACGGTGGCGGCGCAGCGGGCCATGACGGCCTTGCCGACCCGGCCCGATCCGGTGAAGACGATCTTGGCGATGCCGGGGTGGTCGACCAGCGCGGCGCCGGTGACGTCGCCCGCGCCGGGCAGCACCTGGAAGAGGTGCTCGGGCAGTCCGGCCTCCAGGGCGAGCGCGGCGAGCCGCAGTGCGGTGAGGGGGGTGGTCTCGGCGGGTTTGAGGAGGACGGCGTTCCCGGCGGCGAGGGCGGGTGCGGTGCCCCAGGCGGCGATCGGCATCGGGAAGTTCCAGGGGGCGATCACCCCGACGGTGCCGAGGGGTTCGAGGAAGGTGAGGTCGATTCCCCCGGGGACGGGGATCTGGCGGCCGCTGAGCCGCTCCACTCCCCCGGCGCTGTAGTCGAGGAGGTCGCGGACGTTCCCGGCCTCCCAGCGGGCGTTGCCGATGAGGTGCCCGGCTTCGAGGACCTCCAGCCGGGCGAGCTCCTCGATGTGGTCGTCGACGACGGCGGCGAAGCGGCGCAGCAGTCTCGCCCGGTCGGCCGGGGCGGCGGCGGCCCAGCCGCGCTGGGCGGCAGCGGCGCGGGTGACGGCGGCGTCGACTTCGGCCGGGGCGGTGGCGGCGACCTTGTCTACGACGGCGCCGGTGGCGGGGTTGAGGACCTCGTGGTACTCGGGGTGGTGCACGGCGTTCCTTTCCGGGGCGCGGGCGGGCCGGGGGCGTCAGGTGCGGGCGCAGGCCCGGCAGGCCGCGGGCGGCTACGGCCTCAGTGGCGTTCGAAGGAGCGGCGCCGCTCCCAGTCGGTGACCGCGGCGTCGTACGCGGCGAGTTCGACCCGGGCCATGTTGAGGTAGTGGTCGACGACCTCGGCACCGAAGGCGGCCTTGGCGAGGGGGCTGGTCTCCCAGAGTTCGGCGGCCTCGCGGAGGGTGGTGGGGACATGGGCGTGTCCTGCCGTGTACGCGCTGCCGGTGCACGGTTCGGGCAGTTCCAGCTCCTGTTCCACTCCGTACAGTCCGGCGGCGATCATTCCGGCGACGGCGAGGTAGGGATTGACGTCGCCGCCGGGGAGCCGGTTCTCGAAGCGCAGGGAGCGGCCGTGCCCGACGACCCGGAGGGCGCAGGTCCGGTTGTCGTGGCCCCAGGCGACGGCGGTGGGGGCGAAGGAGCCGGGCTGGAAGCGTTTGTAGGAGTTGATGTTGGGCGCGTACAGCAGACTGAAGTCGCGCAGCGCGGCGAGCTGTCCGGCGAGGAAGTGCCGCATCACGGGCGACATCCCGCCGGGCCCGTCCCCGGCCATGACGTTGTGTCCGTCGGCGTCGGCGAGGGAGAGGTGGATATGGCAGGAGTTGCCCTCGCGCTCGTTGTACTTGGCCATGAAGGTGAGGGAGACGCCTTCCTGGGCTGCGATCTCCTTGGCTCCGGTCTTGTAGACGGAGTGCTGGTCGCAGGTGGTGAGGGCCTCGTCGTAGCGGAAGGCGATCTCGTGCTGGCCGGGGTTGCACTCGCCCTTCGCGGACTCCACGGTGAGCCCGGCGGCGGCCATCTCGTTGCGGATGCGGCGCAGCAGGGGTTCGATCCGGCCGGTGCCGAGGACGGAGTAGTCGATGTTGTACTGGTTGGCCGGGGTGAGTCCGCGGTAGTCGCGGTCCCAGGCCTGTTCGTACGTGTCCTTGAAGACGATGAACTCCAGCTCGGTGCCGACGTTCGCGGTCCAGCCGCGTTCGGCGAGCCGGGCCGACTGGCGGCGGAGGATCTGGCGGGGAGCGGCGGCGACGGGGCGGCCGTCGCCCCAGGCGAGATCGGCGACGAGGAGGGCGGTACCGGCGTTCCAGGGCACGCGGCGCAGCGTGGCGGTGTCGGGGTGCATGGCGAAATCGCCGTACCCCTGCTCCCACGAGGACATCGCGTAGCCGTCGACGGTGTTCATCTCGGTGTCGACGGCGAGGAGGTAGTTGCACCCCTCGGTGCCGTTGCCGAGGACCTCGTCGAGGAAGAAGGGGGCCGCGAACCGCTTTCCCTGGAGCCGTCCCTGCATATCGGGGAAGGCGAGCACGACGGTGTCGATCTCGCCCGCCGCCACCAGGGAGCGCAGCTCCTCCACGGCGAGCGGGGGTGTGCGGTCAGCCACGGAATCGCGCCTCCTCGGGTCGGCCGGGAGCCATAAGGTATTGCTGAAGACCATTGCTTGGGAAGAGGGAACGGGGACGTGGCGGAGACGAACGGGCGGGACGGGGCGGAGCCGGGGCGGCCGGTGGCCGTGCTGCGGCCGGTGCGGGCGGGCAACGGTTTCGAGGAGGCACTGGAGCAGATACTCCGGCTGCTGCGGCTCGGGCTGGTGGCCGCCGGGGAGAGGCTGCCCGCGGAGCGCGAACTGGCCGAGCGGATGGGGATCAGCCGGGTGACCCTGCGGGAGGTGCTCAGGGTCCTCACGGAGCAGCGGCTGCTGGAGAGCAGGCGGGGGCGGTACGGCGGGACATTTGTGCTGCCGCGTCCCGAGGCCTACGGCGAGGAGGAGCTGCGGCGCCGGCTGGCGGGCGCGGACCTGGAGGACACGCTGCGGTTCCGCGAGGTGCTGGAGGTGGGGGCGGCGGGGCTGTGCGCGGGGCAGGGGCTGACGGAGGAGGGCGGGCGGCGGCTGCGGGCGGCGCTGGCGGCCACGCACGATGCGCCGCTCGCGGAGTACCGGCGCCGGGACACGCTGTTCCATCTCACGCTGGCCGAACTGTCGGGCTCGCCGTCGCTGGCGGAGCAGTACGCGGCGGTCCGGGCCGGGGTGAACGAGCTGCTGGACTGCATTCCGATCCTGGTCCGGAATCTGGAGCATTCGCAGCAGCAGCACACGGCGGTGGTCGAGGCGGTGCTGGCGGGGGACGCGGAGGGGGCGCGGCAGGCGATGCGCGAGCACTGCGGGGGGACGGCGGCGCTGCTGCGGGGCTTCCTGTCCTGACCGGGCCGTGCGGCACCGGGGCCGGCTGCCGGTCGTTCCGCATGACGGGGCCGGGCGGGCCCGGGGTTCGCCGGAGCGTGCGAGTTCGGCGCAGGGGGCTTGCGCGGATCCCGACCGTACCGCAAAGGTGTCGCCCTCAACCTTTGAAGGCGGGAGGGGTCCAGCCATGGCCGAAGGAACCACTCAGACCAACACCCCACCGGAACCGGCACCTCCGGAGCGGGCCCCCGCCGCCGACGGCTATCTCAGCCGCCGGATGCTGCGCCGTGGCAGCGCGGGCTGGCTGCTGCTGACGGGGCTCGGGGTCGCCTATGTCGTCTCCGGCGATTTCTCCGGCTGGAACATCGGCCTCTCCAAGGGCGGTTTCGGCGGTCTGGCGATCGCAACCGTCCTGATGGGCGTGATGTACGCCTGTCTGGTCTTCGCCCTCGCGGAGCTGTCCGCGATCCTGCCGACCGCGGGCGGCGGCTACGGCTTCGCCCGGCGGGCGCTGGGCACCTGGGGCGGCTTCCTCACCGGGACCGCGATCCTCATCGAGTACGTCCTCGCGCCCGCGGCGATCTCCATCTTCATCGGCGACTACGTGGAATCCCTCGGCCTCTTCGGCCTGGAATCGGGCTGGCCGGTCTACCTCGTCTGCTTCCTGGTCTTCATCGGCATCCATCTGTGGGGCGTGGGTGAGGCACTCCGGTTCAGCCTGGTCGTCACGGCGATCGCGGTGGCCGCCCTGCTGATCTTCGCGCTGGGGGCGTTCACGGAGTTCTCCGCGGACGGGCTGAACGACATCCCGGTCGACGAGGACGCGTTCGGCGCGAACTCGTGGCTGCCGTTCGGACTGCTCGGGATCTGGGCGGCGTTCCCGTTCGGCATGTGGTTCTTCCTCGGTGTCGAGGGGGTGCCGCTGGCGGCGGAGGAGGCCAAGGACCCGGTGCGGTCGCTGCCGAGGGCGCTGGCGATCTCGATGGCGGTCCTGGTGCTGCTGGCGGTGCTGACGTTCTTCGCGGCGACCGGAGCCCGGGGCTCCGCGGCGATCCAGGAGGCGGGGAATCCGCTGGTGGTGGCGTTGCAGGGGGACGGCGACCCGACGGCGCTCAGCCGGTTCGTCAACTATGCGGGGCTCGCCGGTCTGGTGGCGTCCTTCTTCTCCCTCATCTACGCCGGTTCCCGGCAGCTGTTCGCGCTCTCGCGGGCCGGATATCTGCCGCGGTTCCTCTCCCTCACCAGCCGCCGCCGCTCCCCGTATCTCGGGCTGCTGATCCCGGGCGCGATCGGGTTCGCGCTCGCCGCTTCGACCGGCAACGGCGGGCGGATGCTGAACATCGCGGTGTTCGGGGCGACGATCAGCTATGCGCTGATGGCGCTCTCGCATATCGTCCTGCGCCGCCGGGAGCCCGGTCTGCACCGGCCGTACCGCACGCCCGGCGGGACGGTCACCTCCTCCGTCGCCTTCGTCCTGGCGCTCTCCGCGCTGGTGGCGACGTTCCTGGTGGACAAGGAGGCGGCGGTGATCGCCCTCGTCGTCTACGGCGTGGCCCTCGCCTACTTCGCGATATACAGCCGTCACCATCTGGTGGCGAGGGCTCCGGAGGAGGAGTTCGCCGCGCTCGCCGAGGCCGAGGCGGAACTGGCCCGCGACCGCGATCAGGGCCGGGGCTGAGAGGCTTCGGCCCGCCGCACCCCATCACAAGAGAACGCGGAAGGAGCGTCGTGCCCGAGCCTCTGATCGGTGTCACCACCTATCTCGAACCGGCCGCGTGGGGGGTGTGGTCGGTGCCCGCCGCGCTGCTGCCCGCCACCTACCCGGCCATGGTCCACCGCTCCGGCGGACTGGCGGTGCTGCTGCCGCCGGACCCGGACCCCGGCGCCGCGCGTTCCGTGGTCGCCCGGCTGGACGGTGTGGTCATCGCGGGCGGCGCGGACGTCGAGCCGGTGCGGTACGGCGCCGAGCCGGACGCCCGGACGGGGCCGCCCGCCCGGGACCGGGACGCCTGGGAACTCGCCCTGATCGACGCGGCGCTGGACTCGGGCACCCCGCTGCTCGGCATCTGCCGCGGTATGCAGCTGCTGAACGTCGCCCTCGGCGGCACCCTCGTCCAGCACCTCGACGGCCATACGGGCGGTCCGGGCGTCTTCGGCCGCCACCGGGTGACACCGGTGCCCGGCACCCGGTACGGGTCACTGGCCCCGGAGCCCGTCGAGGTACCCACGTACCACCACCAGTCCGTGGACCGGCTCGCCCCGCCGCTGACCGCATCGGCGCATTCCGACGACGGCACGGTCGAGGCGGTGGAACTGCCGGGCACCGGCTGGGTGCTGGGGGTCCAGTGGCATCCGGAGGCGTCCGACGACCTCACGGTGACCAGGGGACTGGTGGAAGCGGCGACGGGCTGAGGGGAACTACCCGCCGGGCAGGGACCGGGCCAGCGAGGGCACGCTCGCGACCAGCCGGGCCGTGTACGGGTGCTCCGGGGCGCCCAGCACAGCCCCGGTCGGCCCGCTCTCCACCACCCGGCCGCCTTCCAGTACCGCCGTACGGTCGCAGAGCGACGCCACCACCGACAGATCGTGGGAGACCATCACCAGCGCAAGACCGCGCTCCTCGCGCAGCTGGTGCAGCAGGTCCACGACCTTGACCCGGGTCGTGACGTCGAGCGCGCTGACCGGTTCGTCGGCCAGCAGCACCCGCGGATCGCAGACCGTCGCCCGGGCGATCGCGATCCGCTGCCGCTGCCCGCCGGAGAACTCGTGCGGATAGCGCCCGGCCGCCTCCGGGGGCAGCCCGACGGCGGTGAGCGCGGCGGCCACGCGGGGCACGGCCGCGCGCCGGTCCGCCAGCCCGAGGGAGCGCAGCGGCTCCGCGACCGTGTCGCCCACCCGGCGGCGCGGGTCGAGGGAGGCATAGGGATCCTGGAAGACGCACTGCACCGCGGAGCGGAAGCGCCGCAGCTGCGCCCGGTCGCGCGGCCGCAGTTCCTCGCCCTCGAAGCGGACCGCCCCCGAGGTGGGCCTGGCGAGTCCGAGGAGCAGTCTCAGCAGGGTCGTCTTGCCGGTGCCGGACTCTCCGACGACGGCCAGGCTCTCACCGGGGCGGACCGCGAGGGAGACCCTGTCGAGCACGGGGCGGCCGTGGGACCGGGACGACCGGTAGCTGTACGAGACCTGGTCGGCCGCCAGCAGGGCGGCGGGCGCGGCCGGTTCCCCGGCGCCGGCAGCAGCCTGCGTTTCCGTCCCCTTCACCGTGCGGCCTTCCGTCGTTCCAGTGCGTCTTCCAGCGTGCGGGCGCTGTCCACGAGTGCCGCGGTGTACGGGTCGCGGGGCGCGCCGACGACATCCCGTACGCTGCCCTCCTCCACCGCGCGTCCGTCCTTCATCACAACCACCCGGTCGGCGATCCCCGCGACCACCGCCAGATCGTGGCTGATGAACAGGAGCGACATGTTCCGTTCCTGGACGAGGGTGTCGAGCAGGCCCAGCAGTTCGGCCTGGACGGTGACGTCGAGTGCGGTGGTCGGTTCGTCGGCGATCAGTAGCCGGGGCGCGCAGGCCAGCGCCATGGCGAGGGCGACGCGCTGCCGCTGGCCGCCGGAGATCTCGTGCGGCCGGGCCCGGGCGATGCGCTCCGGGTCGGGGAGCCTCACCTGCTCCAGCGCCCCGGTCACCGCGCTCCGCAGCGCGGCGCCCTTGAGCCCCTGGTGGCGGGCGAGTGGTCCGGCGATCTGACGGCCGACGCGCATCAGCGGGTCGAGCGCGGTGAGGGGCTCCTGGAACACGATCGCCGCGTCCCGTCCCCGTACCTTCACCAGACGCTTCTCCGGGGCGCCCACGATCTCGGTCCCGGCGAGCCGGATACTGCCTTCGGCGGTGAGTCCGCCGGGCAGCAGGCCGAGTGCGGCGAGGGAGGTCAGGGACTTGCCGGAGCCGGATTCGCCGATGAGACCGAGGCGTTCGCCGGGGCCGATGGCGAAGGAGAGCCCGTCGACGAGTGCCTGCCCGGTCCGGGTGCGGACGGTCAGCTCCCGGACGGCGAGGAGTTCGCCGGTGTCCGTATCCGCCGGGGGTGTCTTCCCGGTGCTCGTGGCTGTTGCCGGACGCGGGTCGGGGATGCTCATGCCTGCCTTCCGCGGGCCGTCGGGTCGAGGGTGTCCCGCAGCCCGTCGGCGACGAGGTTGACACCGATGACGAGGACGACGAGGAGGATGCCGGGCGCGAGGGCGCCCGCGGGGGCGGTGGTGAAGGTGGCCTGCGCCTCCAGCAGCATCCGCCCCCAGGAGGCGTTGGGCGGGGGCGCGCCGAGGCCGAGGTAGGAGAGTCCGGCTTCGGCGAGGACCGCGAGCCCGAACTGCAGGGCGAGGTTGACCACGAGGGTCGGCCAGATATTGGGCAGGACGTGCCCGGCGACGATCCGCGGCCAGCTGGTGCCCGAGGTCCGGGAGGCGGTGATGTAGTCCTGGGAGAGGACGCGTTTGGCCAGGATCCGGACGAGACGGGCGACGACCGCGCTCTGGGCGATCCCGATGGCGATGATCGCGGAGCCGAGGCTGCCGGAGCGGGCGGCGACGATCAGCATGGCGAGCAGCAGGGTCGGGAAGGCGATGAGGAGGTCGAGCACCGCGGAGACGGTGTCGTCGAACCAGCCCTGGGCGAAGGCGGCCAGCAGACCGAGCGCGGTGCCCAGGGAGGCGGCGATCAGGACGGAGCCGAGGCCGGCCTGGACGGCGATCGTCGCCCCGTTCATGACCTGCGTGAGCAGATCGCGGCCGAGTTTGTCGGTGCCGAGGAGATGCTCGCCGCCGGGCGCGGCGAGCCGCCCGCCGGAGGTGTCGTCGGTGGCGTACGGCAGCCAGAAGACGGCGACCAGGGCGAGCAGTCCGACGGCTCCGGCGAGGACGCAGCCGGTGACGAGGGTGAGGGAGCGGCGCGGCCGGCCTTCGGCCGCCGCCGGGGCCACCGCCGGGGCCGCGGCAGTCGCGGCGGTCTCGGCGGTCTCGGCGGTCTCGGCGTTCGCGTTCATCGGGGGCCTCCCGCGAGTCCGCCCCGCAGGCGGGGGTCGACGATGCGCTGGACGACGTCGGCGGCGAAGCCGATCAGCAGGACGGCGAGCGTGGACACGAACAGCACCCCCTGGATGACGGGGTAGTCGTGCTGGCTGATGCCGGTGGTGAGCTGGGAGCCGAGTCCGGGCAGGGCGAAGACGGATTCCACGACCACCGCGCCGAGCAGGGTGGAGGCGAGTTCGATGCCGAGGACCGAGATGACGGGGACGGAGGCGTTGCGCAGCCCGTGCCGCCACATGGCGCCCCGGAAGGTGCCGCCGAGGGCCCGCGCGGTGCGCAGGTAGTCGCTGCCGAGGACATCGAGGGCGGCGGAGCGCACGTACCGGATGAGGGAGGCGCTCATGACCAGGGCAACGGTGATCACCGGCAGGGCGAGGGAGCGTACGGCTTCGGCGGGGTCGGCCCAGCCGTCGGGCGGGAAGCCGCCCGACGGGAACCAGCGGGCGTTCACGGCGAGCACGGCGACCAGGATCATGCCCAGCCAGAACACCGGGACGGCGATGCCGAGCTGGGAGACCCCGCTGAGCAGGGAGCCGTACCAGGTGTGCCGCCGGTGGGCGGCGACGAAGCCCGCGGGTACGGCGACGAGGACGGCCAGCAGGAAGGCGGCGGCGGTCAGCGGAAGGGTCACCTGGAGCCGGGTGGCGATCTCGGGTCCGACGGGCAGCGAACTGACGAAGGAGGTGCCGAAATCGCCCCGGAGCAGCTGTCCGGTCCAGTGGGTGAACTGCTCGGGCAGCGGCCGGTCCGAGCCGATCGCCGCGCGGGCGGCGGCGATCTGCTCGTCGGTGGCGCCGACGGCGGTCAGCGCGTTGGCCGGATCGCCGGGGAGCATCCGCAGCAGGATGAAGAGCACCACGGTCGCCAGCCCCAGCGAGAGCAGGAGCAGGGCGGACCGCCGCAGCAGATAGCGGGCCATCGGGGCGTCAGCTCTTCTTGATGCCGAAGGCGTGGAACTGCGAGTTCAGCCCGTTGAGGGGGTAGCCGGAGACCCGGCTGCTCGCCACCACGATCTGCGGGTAGAGGTAGAGCCACTCGCTGGCCGCCTCCTGGGCGGTGGTGCGGTTGACCTTCTTCAGCAGCTCGGTCTGCTCCGCCGGGGTGCTGGACCGCTCGGCCTCGTCGACCCACCGGGTGACCTGCGGGTTGTTGTAGCCCCAGTAGAAGTCGGGGTTGCCGTACCAGACCAGGTCGCGGTCGTTGACGTGCTCCTGGAGCGTGGCGTCGAAGTCCTTGTTCTTGTAGACCTTGGTGTACCACTCGTCCGGGGTGATGGTGTTGATCTTCACCTTGATGCCGACGTCGGCGAGCTGGGCGGCGATGAAGGTGGCGGCGGTGGGGTGCGGGTCGTAGGACGGGGTCTGGAGGGTGAAGGTGAACCCGTCGGCGTAACCCGCCTCCGCAAGCAGCTTCTTGGCGAGCGCCGGATCGTACGGGTCGGTGGAGGTGAGGTCCTCGTACCAGGGGTCGGTGGGCGGCACCATGGAGCCGATGAGCTTGCCGTGGCCGCCCCAGACGGATTCCAGCAGCTTCTTGTCGTCGACTGCGGCGGCGACGGCCCGCCGGACCTTGACGTCGGTGAAGGGCTTGGCCTTGTCGTTGAAGGCGAGCAGCAGCTTGGTGGTCGAATTGCCCTCGGTGACCTTATAGGCCGGATTGTTCTTGAACCGGTCGAGGGCGTCGGGCGACTGCTGGCTGGTGACCAGGTCGACACCATTGCTGAGCAGGGCGTTGTTCAGCGCGGCGGCGTCCTTGAAGTAGCGGAAGACGACCTTCTTGCTGGCGGCGGCGGTGCCCCAGTAGCCGGTGGCGCGGTCGAGTCCGAGGCTGGAGCCGCGGGTCCACTTGCCGAGCCGGAAGGGTCCGGTGCCGTCCGCCGTGGCCCGGAGGTCACCGGCGGCGGAGTTGACGATCCACACATAGCTCAGGTTGTAGACGAACGAGATCGACTTCTGGGAGAGCGTGACGCGGACGGTCTTCGGGTCGGGCGCCTCGACCGTCTTGATGACGGACAGGTTCTTCTTCCGCGCGGACTGGGAGGCCGGGGCGATCACCCGCTCCAGGCTGTACTTGACGTCGGCGCTGGTGAGCTTCTTGCCGCTGTGGAAGGTGACGCCGTCGCGGAGGGTGAAGGTGTAGGTGAGACCGTCCGGGCTCACCTGGTGGGCGGCGGCGAGCAGCGGTTCGGCCTTCCCGGTGTCGGTGAGCCGGAACAGGCCTTCGTAGACATTGCCGTGGAGGGCTTCGGTGACGCCCTGGCCGCCGCCTCCGGTGTTGTCGAGGTTCTGCGGTTCGTAGAGGGAGCCGATGGAGACGGTGGCGCCGGGGTCGTGCTTCCCGGATGCGGTGCCACCGGCCGGGGTGCCGCCGCAGGCGGTGAGGGTGAGGGCCAGGACGGCGGCGGTGGCGGCGGGCAGGGCGTAGCGGACGCTTCGGGTGTTCATGAGGAGGCTGCGCTTTCGTGCGAGGTGGTGGAAGCGGAGGCGGGGATCAGTGCGCTGCGGTCGCGCCGCCGCGGCTGACGACACGCTTCTCACCGGCCGTGACGGGCAGGTGGAGGCGGTTCTGCCACGGCGGCATCGGACAGTTGTACTGATCGGAGAATCCGCAGGGCGGCACGAACGCCCGGTTGAAGTCGAGGCGTACGGAGTCCTCGCCGGTGCGGGTGACGAAGAGGAAGCGCCCGGCGCCGTAGGTTCCGTCGTCGCCTTCGGCGCCGTTGGTGGGGTCGCCGAAGACCAGCAGCAGGGTGCCGTCGTCGTCGAAGGCGCTCAGGGTGTAGTCGCGGCCGTCGAGGGTGAGGGTGATATCGCCGGGGACGGCGAGGTCGCGGGTGCCGCCGTTGTCCCGGATGTGTTCGAAGGAGACCTTCCGGGCGCCGGGGACGGGGGTGTACGTGGCGTCGATGACCCAGTCGGGGTCGTACGGGAAGACCTCGGTGCGCTCGTAGGCGAGCAGCGCGGGGGCGTCGGCGGCCCAGAAGCGGAGTCCGTGTTCGGGGGCGCCGGTGACGAGGTCGGTCCGTTCGACGGTGGTGACGGTCACGCCCTCGGGTGCGGCGGTACGGGCCGCGGCGAGGTCGGGCCGCTCCCCGGCCGGGAGCCACCGGGTCTCCACAAGGGCGAGGTTGCCGGTGGCGGCGGTGACGGACCGCCGCCGCCCGGCGCACCAGGCCTCCCACTCCGCCACGGGGTCGCTGGCCGGAGGGACGGGGGCGGCGGGGTGGGACACGGCGGCACTCGCTCACTTGGTACGGAGAGACGGGAACGGACAACGGACATACAGACGTATATACGCATCGCCGGGCAGGCGGCCATACGGACATACGGATGCTCGGGGGTGCCTTCCGCGCATTCGTCACAGGGCGCGACGTTCAACCCAAAGCCTGATCTTTATCTTCCATAAGGTGAACTAATGTCAAGTACAACCAGATGGTGAGACGCGGTCGCGGACGGACCGAAGGTGGGACGTTTACCCAGGCCAGGGTGGCGTTTCAGGGGGCCGGGCGGCAAAATCCGTACCGCTGAAGGCGGTTGACGGGCCGCCGAGGGTTCATGGGGTTGTCACACAGGAGGGCGAGGGGCGGTGGTGAGGCCCAGGAGCTCCCGGGCCGCTCCGGCGGGCTTCTGCGAGCGGCGCCAGACCGCCCGGAGGGACCGCCGCAGGACGACGTCCGCCACCGGGACCGCCACCAGCCGCCGCGCGGTCAGCTCCTCCGTCACGGCCAGTTCGCTGAGCACGGCGGGGCCCGCGCCGCTGACCGCCGAGGCCTTCACCGCCGTGGTGGAGGCGAGTTCGAGCAGGGGCGCGCAGAGCCCGCCGTGTCCGGCGAGGGCCGCGTCCAGGACCTGCCGGGTGCCGGAGCCGGGTTCGCGCAGCACCAGGGGTGCGGCGGCGAGTTCGGCCGGGGACAGGGGGGTACGGCGCCGGGCCCAGGGATGGCCCGGCGCGGCGACCACCAGCAGCCGGTCCTCGGCGACGGTCACCCCGTCGAGCCCGGCCGGGATCCGCAGCCCCTCGACGAAACCGAGGTCCGCCCCGCCCGCGCCGAGCCGTTCGGCAACCGCGGCCGAGTTCCCGGCGAACAGGGAGACGGCCGTTCCCGGGCAGCGGGACCGCAGGGCGACCAGCCAGCCCGGGAGGAGGTACTCGGCGATCGTCATCGACGCGGCGATCCGCAGCCGGGAGTCCCGGCGGGACCGCAGCGCCTGGGCCCCGGCGTCGAACTCCTCCGCCGCCTCCACGACCCGGCGCGCCCAGTCGGTGACCAGCACCCCGGCCGGGGTGAGCCGGGATCCCGTCGGCGACCGGTCCACGAGGGCCACGCCGAGCAGCGTCTCCATCGACCGGAGGCGGCCGCTCGCCGCGGGCTGGCTGATACCGAGTTCGCGGGCGGCCCGGCCCAGACTGCCGTGCCGGGCGACGGCGAGCAGCAGTTCGAGGGCGCCCAGATCGGGCACCCGGTGCGCCAGCGGCACCCACCCCGCACTCCCGGCGGCCTCGGTCATAGGTCCAGCTTATGGGGTCATCGGCGGAAGACCCCTGGCGGGGCGGCTGACCTGCGGCAACAGTGGCTCCATGGCCACCGCCGCCCGCCACTCCCCCGCCTCCCGGACGACAACCCCGCGCTCCGGGCCGGCCGGGACATCCGATTCCCCCGCCCGGGACTCCGCCTCCGGAGTCGTGTCCGGAACGCCCCGGGGCTCCGGACCCGGCCGCCCTCCCGGCCCCTCCGGCCCCACCGGGTCTCCTGCGAGCGCCGGAACAGCGGACCCGGCCCCCGGCCGTGGAAAACGCCGCCGCCCCGGAAGAGCCCGCGGCCGGACCCCCGGGGACGGGCACCCCACCGCGGCCGCCCCAGGTGCGGAACCCGGCCCGGTCGCCGGACCCGTTTCCGTACCGCTGCCGCCCCTGCGGCACTTCGGGCCGCAGTGGTACGCCGCCGTCATGGGCACCGCGAGCGTCGCCGGCGCCGGTACGGCTCTGGGCGCGGACGGGCCCCATCCGGCCGCCCGGCCCCTCCTGGCGGCCGTCTGGGCACTCGCCGCACTGCTGCTCGTCGCCGTCTGGGCGGCCCGGGCGGGCCACTGGCGGCACCATCGCGACCAGGCCCGCGCCCACCTCCTCGACCCTGTCGTCGCCCCCTTCTACGGCTGCGCGGCGATGGCTCCGCTCGCCGTCGGCATGGGGGCGCTCGGTCCCGGCCGGGACGTCATCGGCGAGCGGGCCGCGGTCCCGGTCGCCGCCGGGCTGTTCGCCCTCGGGTGCGCCCTGGCGCTCACGGCCGCCGCCGTCGTGCCGTATCTGCTGATCGTCCGGCACCGCACTCCGCCGGGCAGCGCCTCCCCGGTCTGGCTGCTGCCGCTGGTCGCCCCCATGGTGGCGGCGGCCTTCGCCCCGCTGCTGGCCGTGGAACTGCCGCCCGGGGACGGCCGCCGGACGCTGCTGGTGGCGAGCCTCGGCCTGGCCGGCGCGAGTGCGCTGGCGACCCTGGTGGTGCTGCCCGCGGTGGTGGCCCGGCTGATCCACCACGGTCCGCTGCCGCTCGCGCTCACACCGTCGCTGTTCCTGTTCCTCGGGCCGCTCGGCCAGTCGGCGACCGCGGCGGGGCATCTGGCGGACGCGCTGCCGGGACGGCCGTACGCGGATGTCCTGACGGTGCTGTACGGCGTGCCCGTGACGGGCTTCGCGCTGCTGTGGCTGGTGATCGCCGGGGCGCTGGTGCTCCGGGCCGTCCGCCGGGGCCTGCCGTTCACCCTGGGCTGGTGGGCCTTCACCTTCCCGGTCGGCACCTGTGTCACCGGCGCCGCCGGACTCGCCCATCGGACGGGCCTGGGCGCCCTGTCCGCCGTGGCGGTGGCGCTGTACGGGCTGCTGGTGACCGCGTGGGCGGTGGCCGGAGCGCGGACCGTACGCGGCCTGCTCAGCGGATCGCTGCTCGCAGGGCCGCCCCCAGTACCCGGGGCGCCGTCACCAGCGACGGCCCGTACCAGGTCAGACTCCGCCCGCTGACGAGCGCGGCGGGCAGCCCGGGAAAGGACTCGGGACCGTCGTCGGCGGTGAAGCGGTACGGCTCGTCCGGCAGCACCACCAGTCCGGCGCCGCGGGACCGCGCATCGTCGGGCGTCACCCGCGGGTAGCGGTCGGGGTGGCCGGCGCAGACGTTCCGGACGCCCAGCCGGGCCAGTAGATCCCCGGCGAAGGTGTCCCGTCCGAGGACCATCCACGGTCGGCGCCACACCGGAACCACCGCATCGGGCAGCTCGTGGGGGACCACTGCCGCCCAGGCCCGTTCGGCCTCGTCCAGCCAGCGGGGCCGGGCGGCACCGCAGCCGTCGACCAGCACCCGGTGCAGTTCCCGCAGCCCCTGCTCCAGCCCGCGGACCTCGGTGACCAGCACCGCGAGCCCCGCCGTACGCAGCAGGTCCAGATCCCGGGCGCGGTTCTCCTCCTCGTTGGCGACGACCAGATCGGGCCGCAGCCCCATGACGGCGTCCAGGTCGGGGTTCTTCGTCCCGCCGATCCGGACGACGTCGAGACCGGCGGGGTGGGTGCACCAGTCGGTCGCCCCGACCAGCAGCCCGGGGGCGGTGACCGCGATCGCCTCCGTGAGCGAAGGGACGAGGGAGACCACCCGCACCGGACTCAGCCCTCGGGGGACGGAGGAGTCTCGATATGGTCGGCGACGGTCACCACGACCACCCGGGTCTCCGGGCCGCCGGAGCGCCAGCGGTGCCGTACCCCACCCGACAGGAACAGCGTGTCACCACGGCCCAGCCGGTAGGCCCGGCCCTCGGCCTCGACCTCCACCGAACCGTCCGCGACGTACATCAGCTCGTCGTTGCGGTGCTGGAACTCGCCCTCGGTGTCGTGCTCCCCGCTGAACTCCAGCGCTTCGAGCTGATGGCGGCCGTGCACCAGCCGGCGCGTGCCCGCAGCCCCGGCGCCGTCGTTCGCCTCGGAGCGGGAGACGGCGACCGTACGGGCCGCGTCGGAGGCGGCGATCAGCCGGTCCGCACTGGTCTCCAGGGCGTCCGCGAGCCGCTGGAGGGAACGGTGGCTGGGCCGCGCCCGGTCGTTCTCGATCTGACTGAGGAAGGGCACCGAGAGGCCGGAGCGCTCGGCGACCGAGGCCAGAGTCAGGTCGAGGGCCCGCCGCCGCCTGCGCACGGCGGTGCCCACCCGAAGACGCTCGGTCTCCTTCGGGTCCCTGCCGTCCTTGGCGTCAGCGTCCATGCGCCGGCCCCCTTCCTGCGTTCTGTACAACCTTACGCAGCTTCCCGCGCCGCTTCCTCCGCGATCAGGGCGAAATACGGACGGGGTGGCCCGGACACTGTCCGGAACCACCCCGTGCCGCCGGGTGCGGGAAGGGTCAGCCCGCCACCGGGACCGCCTTGTCCTCGAAGCCCGGATTGTCCTTGAGCCAGTTGCGGACGGCCTGCTGCTCCTTGCCCTTGCCGGTCCGCTGGATCTCCGCCTCCAGATCGGTGAGCTGCTTCTCGGTCATCCGGAAGTCCTTCAGCCACTTCCCGGCCTCGGGGTGATCGGCGGTGAAGCCCTTGCGGGCCAGGGTGTGCACCCCGTCACCGGTGCCCCAGGCGCCCCGGGGGTCCTTCAGCTTCTTCAGGTCGTAGGTGCTGTAGGCCCAGTGCGGGGACCAGAGGGTGACCACGACCGGTTCCTTCTTCGCGTACGCCCGCTTCAGCTCGGCGAGCATGCCGGGCGTGGAGCCGTCGACGACCCGGTACTCGCCGTCGAGACCGTACTCGTCGAGGACCTTCTCCTTCAGCAGGCCCATCATCCCGGCGCTCGGCTCGATGCCGATGATCCGGCCCTTGAAGGTCCCGCCCTTCCCCTTGAGATCGTCGAGGGAGTCGATGCCCTTGACGTACGAGGGGACCGCCAGCTCCAGCGAGGTCGGCCCGTACCAGGCGCCGAGGTCCTCCAGCCGGTCGCCGTACTTCTTCCAGTACGAGGCATGGGTCACCGGCAGCCAGGAGTCGGTCTGGAAGTCGATCTGCCCGTTCGCGAGCCCCGTGTAGAGGGCGCCGGTCTCCAGCTGACCGGCCTCGACCTCGAAGCCGCGCCGCTCCAGCAGTTCCTTCCAGAGGTAGGTGGAGGCCACGGCCTCGTCCCACGGGATGTAGCCCATCGTCAGCTTCTTGCCCTTGCCGACGTTCGCGGCGCCCGTGACGGTGTTCGTGCCGGTGCCGGAGCCGCCGAAGACGTTCATACCGCCCGCGACCAGCGCCAGGACGACCACACCGACCAGCGCGACGGCCGGCTGGGGCCGGTGGTTCCACAGGGTCGGGCCGCCCGCCAGCGACCGGGCCCGGGCGATCGCCCGGCGGCCCAGCGGGGAGACCTGGCGGCCCAGCTGACCGGTGATCCGGTCGAGGTACATGGCGAGGATGACGATGGACACGCCCGCCTCGAAACCGAGGCCGATGTCGATATTGCCGATGGCGCTGTAGACCTCGCCGCCCAGACCGCCGCCGCCGACCATGCCCGCGATGACGACCATGGACAGGCCCAGCATGATGACCTGGTTGACCCCGGCCATGATCGTCGGCAGCGCCAGCGGCAGCTGGACCCGGAACAGGGTGTCGCGGGGCGTGGTGCCGAACGCCTCGGCGGCCTCGACCAGCTCCCCGTCGACCTGGCGGATGCCGAGTTCGGTCATCCGTACGCCGGGCGGCAGGGCGAACACGATGGTGGCGATGATCCCCGGGACCACGCCGACACCGAAGAAGATGATGCCGGGAATGAGATAGACCATCGCCGGCATGGTCTGCATGAAGTCGAGTACGGGCCGGACGACGGCGCTGACCCGGTCCGAACGGGACGCCCAGACACCGAGCGGTACGGCGATCGCCAGGGTGACGATCGTGGCGACGAGCACCAGCGCGAGCGTCGACATCGCCTCGTCCCAGAGGGCGACCGAGTCGATCAGGGCGAACCCGGCGAAGGCGAGGGCTCCGGCGAGCAGTCCGCGCAGCCACCAGGCGAGCACGGCCAGGATTCCGGCGAAGAGCAGCGGCTCGGGCGCCGACAGGAGCGCGTCGAGACCGTCGTACATTCCGGTGACGACCGTGCTGATGGCGTCGAACAGCCAGGTGAGATGGGTTTGGAGCCAGTCGACGGCGCTGTCGATCCACTCTCCGAGGGGCAGTCTAGGCATGGGTCACCGCCCCGGCGGCCGTGGTTCCGGCCCCGTCGGCGGCTCCGTCGGCCGCAGGGGGCCCGTCCGGTTCGGGTTTCATCGGCTCGCCCAGTACGGCCAGCAGCCTCGCCCTCGGTACGACACCGATCAGTTCGCCCCGCTCGCAGGTGACGGCCACGGCCACCCCGCTGCGCGAGCACGGGGTGAACAGCTCGGTGATCGGGGTGTCCGCGCGGACGACGGCGGGCGCCGCGCCGAGCACCTCGGCGGCGGACCGCAGTTCCGTGCCCTCGTCGGTCCGGGTGCCGTAGGCGCTCTCCGGATCGGCCATGATCGCGCCCGCGGTCAGCACCCGGGTCCGGTCGACGTCCTGGGTGAAGGAGGCGACGTAGTCGTCGGCCGGGGTGATGAGGATGTCCTCGGCCGTGCCCTGCTGGACGACTCTGCCGTCGCGCATCACCGCGATCCGGTCACCGAGACGCATCGCCTCGTTGAGGTCGTGGGTGATGAAGACGATGGTCTTCTTCAGGGTCTTCTGGAGTTCGAGCAGCTGGTCCTGCATATCGCGGCGGATCAGCGGGTCCAGTGCGCTGAAGGACTCGTCCATCAGCAGCAGGTCGGCGTCGGTGGCCAGCGCCCGGGCCAGGCCCACGCGCTGCTGCATCCCGCCGGACAGCTCGTCGGGCCAGGAGTCCTCCCAGCCCGCGAGACCGGCCAGGGCCAGTGCCTCCCGGGCCCGTTCCTCCCGTTCGGCACGGTCGACGCCCTGCACTTCGAGCCCGTACGCGGCGTTCTCCGCCACGCTGCGATGGGGGAAGAGCGCGAAGTGCTGGAAGACCATGCTGATCCGGCGGGAGCGGACGGACCGCAGCTCCCGGCGGTTCAGCGCGGTCAGGTCGCGGCCGTCGAACAGTACGCGACCGGCGGTGGGTTCGAGCAGTCCGTTGAGCATCCGCAGGAGGGTCGACTTGCCGGAGCCCGAAAGGCCCATGACCACGAAGATCTGCCCCGGGTCGACGGTGAAGGAGGCGTCGATGACCGCCGCCGTCGCGCCGTCGGCACGGAGCTCGTCGCGGGTCGCGCCGCTTTCGAGCCGCCGCACCGCCTCGTCGGATCGTCTGCCGAACACCTTGTACAGATGCTCCGCCTGGAGCCTGGACACATACACCTCGCGTGTCGTACCGGAACGGTCCGCCGCCCCCATCCGGGCGGACCGTGGAGCCTGGCGGGATCGGCCCGCCGCCGCCGTTCGCTCCCGGCCTTCCGGCCGGAAGCCGCCGGTTCGGCTCCGGCGGCGCGCCTGCCCCCGGCCTGTAGCGCCAAACGCAACAGTGATTCACATCACGCAACAGCGGAGGCCTCGGGGAGAGAGCGGCGGGCCCGCACCGGTGTCGGCGGGGCCGGGAGCGGGGCCGTGGCTCCGGGCCGGTGTCGGTGGCGTACGGCATCATCGGGGTGTGACGCGACGCCTGATGCTCCTCGACACCGCATCCCTGTACTTCCGGGCCTATTTCGGGGTCCCCGACTCGGTCCGCGCCCCCGACGGCACCCCGGTCAACGCCGTGCGCGGGCTGCTCGACTTCATCGCGCGCCTGGTGCAGGACCACCGGCCGGACGATCTCGTCGCCTGCTGGGACAACGACTGGCGGCCGCAGTGGCGGGTCGAGCTGATCCCCTCCTACAAGGCGCACCGTGTCGCCGAGGAGACCGAGTCCGGGCCGGACGAGGAGGAGACCCCCGACACCCTGGCGCCGCAGGTGCCGGTGATCGTCGATGTCCTCGACGCCCTCGGCATCGCCCGGGTCGGCGCCGACGGGTACGAAGCGGACGACGTCATCGGGACGCTCACCGCGCGGGCCACCGGCCCGGTGGACATCGTCACGGGCGACCGCGATCTGTTCCAGCTGGTCGACGACGCCCGGGCCCGGCGGGTGCTCTACCCCCTGAAGGGGGTGGGCACGCTCCAGACGACGGACGAAGCCTGGCTGCGCGGGAAGTACGGAGTGGACGGCCCCGGCTACGCGGATCTGGCGCTGCTGCGCGGCGATCCGAGCGACGGGCTGCCGGGCGTTCCGGGCATCGGCGAGAAGACCGCGGCCAAACTGCTGGAGGCGTACGGCGATCTGGCCGGGATCGTCGCCGCGGCCGGTGATCCGCGGTCGAAGCTGACCCCGGCGCAGCGCCGCAGACTGGACGAGGCTCGGGACTATCTGGCGGTCGCGCCGAAGGTGGTGCGGGTGGCGGCGGACGTACCGCTGCCGGTGTTCGATCCGGCGCTGCCTTCGGAGCCGCGGGATCCGGCGGCGCTGGAGGAGCTGGCCCGGCAGTGGGGGCTCGGAAACGCCCTCCAGCGGCTGCTGACGGTGCTGCGCGCCTGATCCGCCGGGCCGTGTCCGGTCCGACCGGACGTATTCCACCGCCGGCCGCCCCGGGACGGCGGTGTTCAACTGCGCCCGTACGGCGTTCCCGGGCTGTTGTTTCCCGGGCCTGGTGTTAACTTAGGTAAGCCTAAGCATGCACACGAGTCCAGGGAGAGCACCGTGACAGAACGACCCGCCCGAAAGTCACCGATGCTCTACGAGGCCCGTGTGGTGCACACCGAACGGCTCACCCCGCATATGGTCCGGCTCGTCTTCGGCGGCGAGGGCCTGGCCGGGTTCCGTACGGACGGTTCCACCGACAGCTATGTGAAGCTGGTCTTCCCGGCGGCGGGCGTGTCCTATCCGGAGCCGTGGGACATCGACCGGATCAAGGCCGAGTTCCCGCGGGAGCAGTGGCCGTCCAACCGGACGTACACGGTACGGGCCTGGGATGCCACGGCGGGCGAGCTGACCGTCGACTTCGTCGTCCACGGCGACGAGGGTCTGGCGGGCCCGTGGGCGGCGGGCGCCCGGATCGGCGACCCGATCAGGATCCTCGGCCCCGGCGGTGGCTACGCCCCCGACCCGGCCGCCGACTGGCATCTGCTGGCCGGTGACGAGAGCGCGCTGCCCGCGATCGCGGCAGCGCTGGAGCAGATGCCGGAGGGCACGATCGTCCATGCCTTCGTGGAGGTCGAGGGCCCGGCGGAGGAGCAGAAGATCGTCACTCCGGACGGGGTCGCCGTGCACTGGCTGCACCGCGGCTCCCGGCCGGTGGGCGAGGCGCTGGTCGAGGCCGTCACCGGGCTCGACTTCCCCGAAGGCCGGGTCTGCGCCTTCGTCCACGGCGAGGCGGCCTGTGTGAAGGAGCTCCGCCGCCATCTGCGCCTGGAGCGCGGGATCCCGCGCGAGCAGCTGTCGATCTCCGGCTACTGGCGTCTCGGCCAGTCCGACGAGGCGTGGCGCGCGGTGAAGCGCGAATGGAACGACCAGGTGGAACGCGAGCAGGAGCCCCCGACCTCGGGCCCGGAGCCGCGCGCGGCGTAGCCCCGGGGCCCGGGAACTAGGGAGTTTCTTTCGGATCAGGCCGGATCAGTGAGCGGGGTCTGGTGCCGTGGATCGCAAGGCGGAGGATGGAGTCCACGCGGAGCGTAGGCGACTGACGACAACGCGGCGAGGCGCGGTGGCTGGGGGCACCCCCAGCGGTAGCTGGGGGAGGCACGCGAGCCCGGCAAGATCCGAAAGAGACGACCTAGGTGTATTGACCACGAGTGTTGTTAACGGTTCCGGGTCTTGATCATGGCGAAGACCTCCGGTGTGGTGGAGGTGTCTAGGCTCCACACCGCACACGGAGGTCTTCGTGTCCCACCGTAATGCCCGGCTGACCGTTCACGGCAGGCGGATCCTGGTCGAGCGTGTTCTCGCGGGCCGTCCGGTCGCGCATGTGGCGGCCGAGATGGGCATCTCCCGGCCGACCGCGCACAAGTGGGTCCGCCGGTGGCGGGCCGAGGGCGACGCGGGTCTTCTCGACCGCTCCAGCCGCCCGCGCACGACTCCGCACCGCACCCCGGCCGTGACGGAAGACGAAGTGTGCCGGCTGCGGACCGAACGCAAGCTCGGCCCAGCCCGCATCGGGCCGATCCTGGGCCTGCCCGCCTCGACCGTGCACCGGATCCTGGTCCGCCACGGTCTCAACCGGCTCGCCTGGCTCGACCGCCCCACCGGCGAACCGGTAAGACGCTACGAACGCGCCCGCCCGGGCGAACTGGTCCACGTCGACATCAAGAAACTGGGCAACATCCCCGACGGCGGCGGCTGGCGAACCGTGGGCAGAGCCGCCGGCGAAGCACACCGCCAGGCAACCACCGATGCCCGCAAAAGCAGCAAACCGGTGATCGGCTACTCGTTCGTCCACTCCGCCGTCGACGACCACTCCCGCCTGGCCTACAGCGAGGTCCTGCCCGACGAACGCCAGCACACCGCCGCAGGCTTCTGGCAACGCGCGAACGCGTTCTTCACCGCCCACGGCATCACCGTCCAGCGGGTCCTCACCGACAACGGCTCCTGCTACAAAGCCCGGCTGTTCACCCGGACCCTGGCCGCCACCGGCATCACCCACAAGAAGATCCGGCCCTACCGGCCACAGACCAACGGCAAGGTCGAACGCTTCAACCGCACCCTCCTGGACGAATGGGCCTACCAGCGGCCCTACCACTCGAACGACGAGCGGACCCGGGCCCTGGCAGACTTCCTCCACACCTACAACCACCACCGCAGCCACACCGCCCTCGGCGGACACCCACCCATCAGCCGCGTTAACAACCCTGCGGGTCAATACACCTAGGCCGTCCGTAGGAGGACGGACCCGTCTCCGGTCCCTGGGACCGGGGGCCGGCCGTCTGTCACCGTGGATGCCATGAGCGACCACACCACCGACAGCAGCGTCCAGTCGGCCTGGCCCGCCCGGCTCGCATCCGTGGGCGCCGTGCGCTTCGCCCGGCCCACCGCCGCGTACGACGAGGTCGTCGCCTTCTACGGCGACGGCCTCGGCCTCCCCGTGATCGCCGAGTGGCGGGACCACGAGGGCTACGACGGCGTGGTGTTCGGACTCCCGGGGACCGGGGTCCAACTGGAGATCACCCAGCACGGCACTCCCCCTGGGCCCGGCGGCCCGGGAGGGACCCCCACGCCGTGGATCCCCGCGCCGCACCCGGAGAACCAGCTCGTCCTCTATCTGGACGGCGCCGCGGCGCGGGACGAGGCCGCAGCCGGGCTGAGGGCCCGGGGCCATGTGCCGGTTCCCCCGGCGAACCCGTATTGGGCCCGCTACGGCGCCGTGCTCTTCGAGGACCCCGACGGGTGGCTCGTAGTTCTGGCGCCCTGGGTGTACGGCCGGAACCCGCCGGGGCCCACCGGATGACCTCAGCCGGTACGGCCGTAACCGGTATCGGCATCACCGCTCACCGGCCACCGAAGCCTCCCGGCCGGCCCCGACACGGTCTCCGGCTCCGGCTCCGGCTCCGGCTCCGGCTCCGGCTCCGGCTCCGGCTCCGGCTCCGGCTCCGGGAATCCTCCATGACGCCGCGCCGAGCGGTCCGTTCTGGCCAGTTGGCGGAGCGCCTCGAAGGCGACACCCCCGAGGACGCTGCCCACGATCGCCGTCTCCACCAGCGCCTCCCGGCCCGTCCGGCCCGCCTGGTGGTCGAGTTCGGCCCGCGCCACCCTTTCGGCGGCCTCCGCGTAGTCGGTGAGGACCCGTCCGAAGTCACCGTGGCCCAGGCGGTCCATCGCCGCCAGCGTGCCCGTCAGCAGCTCGCGCCCCGGCGCCGTCTCCCCGACCAGCCACCCCCGCCGGGCGATCAGTGCGTCGACCCGCCGCCGCGCGCTCTCGTGGACCGGGTCCCCGTCCGGCTCCGGACTCTCCGGCTGCTCCGGTTTCGCGGGCCGGGCCACCAGCGCCTCGGAGACAGCGCCCAGCACCTCGTCCAGCGGTCTGCCGGAGTCGTCGACGGCCGCGAGCACCTCACCGATGGCGGCGATCTTCAGCCCGCCGATGTCCAGCAGCGCCCGGATCAGCTTCAGCCGGCGCTCGTGCTCCTCGCCGTACGCCGCCTGGTTGGGGCTGGTCAGTTCACCCGCGGGCAGCAGCCCCTCCCGGAGGTAGTACTTGATGGTCGGTACCGGAACCCCGGTCCGCCGGCTCAGCTCACCGATCCGCACACCCGTTCACCGCCGTCTCACCCGTGATCTTGTCGGCTCATCATAGATAGCGGCACTCTCCGGTAGCGCCGGACCGCACTGTCCGCAGGCCCGGACGGCCCCGGCCGTCGGTTCCGCGCCGACCCGCGCCTTCTGAATCGGCCGAAATCCGGCCCGCCCGGCGCCGTAGCTGGTAGGGACGGCACATGTCCGTCTCCGTCATGCTCTTCACCTCCGATCTGCGGGTGCACGATCAGCCCGCACTCGCCGCCGCCGTCCGCGAAGCCGATGAGGTGGTGCCCCTGTTCGTCCGCGATCCGGGGATCCACCGGGCCGGTTTCGACGCGCCCAACCGCCGTGCCTTCCTCGCCGACTGCCTCGCCTCACTCGACGACGGGCTGCGCGGGCGCGGCGGCCGGCTGGTGGTCCGCTCCGGTGACGTCGTCGCCGCGGTGGGCCGGATCGTCACCGAGACCGGGGCGCGGTCGGTGCACCTCGCCGCCGGAGTCAGCGGGTACGCGGCCGGCCGGGAGAAGGCCCTGGAGGCCGCGCTGGCCCCGCTGGGCTGTGTGCTGCGGGTCCACGACGGTGTGGTCACCGCTCTGCCGCCGGGCGGGGTGACCCCCGCGAACCGCGACCACTTCGCCGTCTTCACCCCCTACTTCCGCCGCTGGGCGGCGGCCGGGATCCGTCCCGTGGTCACCGCACCCCGCCGGATCGCGGTCCCGGACGTGCCGGGCGAGCCGCTGCCCGCCCGCGCCGAGGTCACCGGGGTGTCGCCCGGACTCGCCACCGGCGGCGAGGAGGAGGGGCGGCGGCGGGTGAAGAGCTGGCTGGCCAGGACCGGTTCCGGAGTGGACGCGTACGAGGAACGCCATGACGATCTGGCGGGCGACGCGACCTCCCGGCTCTCCCCGCACCTCCACTTCGGCAGCCTCTCCGCGGCCGAACTGGTGCGGCGGGCCGGGGACCGCGGCGGAGCCGGGGCCGAGGCCTTCGTCCGCCAACTGGCCTGGCGGGACTTCCACCACCAGGTGCTGGCGGCCCGTCCGGACGCCGCCCGGGCCGACTACCGGACCCGCGGCGACCGCTGGCGCGACGACGAGAAGGAGATCACCGCATGGCGGGAGGGCCGCACCGGCTGCCCCGTCGTGGACGCGGGCATGCGCCAGCTCCGGCACGAGGGCTGGATGCACAACCGGGCCCGGCTGCTGACGGCGAGCTATCTCGCCAAGACCCTGTACGCGGACTGGCGGACGGGCGCCGCCCACTTCCTGAGCCTGCTGGTCGACGGGGACCTGGCGAACAACCAGCTCAACTGGCAGTGGGTGGCGGGCACCGGCACGGACACCCGCCCGAACCGGATCCTCAACCCCCTGGCCCAGGCCCGCCGTTTCGACCCCGACGGCTCGTACGTCCGCCGCTGGGTCCCCGAGCTCGCCTCCGTCCCGGGACCCGCGGTCCACGACCCCGCGCCGGAGGACCGTGCCCGTCTCGGCTATCCGGCTCCCCTGGTCGATCTGGGCGAGGCCAGGGACCGCTTCAGCCGGGCACGTGGCCTCGACACCTGACCCGGCACCCGGCGGCTCCCGTACCCGGGGAACGCCCGTGGGCCGGTGACGTTCGTCACCGGCCCACGGGCGGACAGCCTGCCGTCCAGGCTGCGAGAAGAGCCGCGAGGAGAGGGGGCTCAGCCCACCGAGCTGTAGGCCACGACTCCCCTCAGCACCGCGTCCACCGCCTTGCGGGCGTTCTTCGCGACCGTACTCCCCTCCCGGGGGGCGGCCGCCGCGATCTGCCCGAGGACGTCGATGACCTGCTTCGTCCAGCGGACGAAGTCGCCCGCGGGCATCTCGGTCTCCCGCAGCACCTCGTCCAGGCTCTTGTCCGACGCCCACTGGTACGCGGCCCAGGCGAAACCGAGGTCGGGCTCGCGCTGGCCCACCCCCTCCGCCTGGTTGATCTTGAAGTCCTCCTCCAGGGCGTCCAGCTTCCCCCAGATCCGGACCATCTGGCCGAGGGCCGTCTTCGCCGCCCCGCCGGGGACCTTGGGGGCCACCGCGTCGTCGGACTGCCGCGACTCGTAGACCAGGGCGGAGACGCACGCCGCCAGTTCGGCCGGGGTCAGCCCCTCCCAGACACCGTCCCGCAGGCATTCGCTGGCCAGCAGGTCGAGCTCGCCGTAGAGCCGGGCGAGGCGGCGGCCGTGCGGGGTGACCTCGTCGGCGCGGAGGTAGTCCAGCTCGGTCAGCAGGGCGACGATCCGGTCGAAGGTGCGGGCGATGGTGTTCGTCCGGCCTTCGATCCGCCGCTCCAGCTGACGGGTGTCCCGCAGCAGCCGGTGGTAGCGCTCCGCCCAGCGGGCATGGTCCTCGCGCTCCGAGCAGCCGTGGCACGGATGCGCCCGCAGCTCCGCCCGCAGCCGGGTGATGTCCCGGTCGTCCGCCGCGGCGGACCGCTGCTTGCGGTGCCGGTCGGGCACGATGTGCCCGGCCTTGGTGCGCAGCGCGGACGCCAGATCGCGCCGCGACTGCGGGGACCGCGGATTGAAGGACTTCGGGATCCGCATCCGCTCCAGCGGTTCGACGGGCACCGGGAAGTCCATCGACGCCAGCCGCTTGACCTGCCGCTCCGCCGTGAGGACCAGCGGACGGGGCCCGTCGTGGTGCTCGAAACCGCGGTGCCCGTTGGTCCGGCCGGCCGGAATACCGGGGTCGAGGACGAGCGCGAGACCGGCGAACTTGCCCGTCGGGACATGGATGACATCGCCCGGCTTCAGCTTCTCCAGGGAGACCGCCGCGGCCGCGCGCCGCTGGGCCGCGCCCTGCTTGGCCAGCTCGTTCTCCCGGTCCTTCAGCTCGCGGCGGAGCCGCGCGTACTCCTCGAAGTCACCGAGGTGGCAGGTCATGCCCTCGCGGTAACCCTCCAGGCCCGTCTCGTTCTTCTGGACCTGGCGGGAGATGCCGACGACCGAGCGGTCGGCCTGGAACTGCGCGAAGGAGGTCTCCAGCAGCTCGCGCGAGCGGTGCCGCCCGAACTGCTCGACCAGATTGACCGCCATGTTGTACGAGGGCCGGAAGCTGGAGCGCAGCGGATAGGTCCGGGTGCCGGCGAGCCCGGCGAGCGCGGCCGGGTCCATGGCCCGCTGCCAGAGGACCACCGCATGGCCTTCGACGTCGATACCGCGGCGCCCGGCCCGGCCGGTGAGCTGGGTGTACTCACCGGGGGTGATGTCGGCGTGCTGTTCGCCGTTCCACTTGACGAGCTTCTCCAGGACGACGGAGCGCGCGGGCATATTGATGCCGAGCGCCAGGGTCTCGGTGGCGAAGACCGCCTTGACCAGTCCGCGGACGAACAGCTCCTCGACCACCTCCTTGAAGGTGGGCAGCATTCCGGCGTGGTGGGCGGCGATACCGCGCTCCAGGCCCTCCAGCCATTCGTAGTACCCGAGGACGTTGAGATCCTCGGTGGGGATCGCGGACGTCCGCTCCTCGACGATCTCCCGGACCCGGAGCCGGGCCGTGTCGTCGTTGAGCCTCAGGCCCGCGTAGAGGCACTGCTGGACGGCCGCTTCGCAGCCCGCGCGGCTGAAGATGAACGTGATCGCGGGCAGCAGGCCCTCGGCGTCGAGCCGCTCGATGACCTCGGGGCGGCCCGGCGTCCAGATCCGGGACCGGCTGCGCCGCTCCCGCTCCCGGTCGGCCTCGCGGACCATCTTGCCGCGGCGCCGGTCCCGGGGGTTGTACGAGCGCTGGTTCTCGGTCCGGGCCAGGCGGACCAGATCGGGATTGACCTCGCGGCGGCCGGTGCCGCGGCCGCCGTGGTCGCTCTCCTCCTCGAAGAGGTCGTACATCCGCCGTCCGGCCATCACGTGCTGCCAGAGCGGAACGGGCCGCTCCTCGGAGACGATGACCGCGGTGTCGCCGCGGACGGTGTCCAGCCAGTCGCCGAACTCCTCGGCGTTCGACACGGTGGCGCTCAGTGACACCAGGGTGACCGAATCGGGGAGGTGGATGATCACCTCTTCCCAGACGGCGCCCCGGAAGCGGTCCGAGAGGTAGTGGACCTCGTCCATGACCACATAGCCGAGTCCGCGCAGCGACTGCGATCCCGCGTACAGCATGTTCCGCAGCACCTCGGTGGTCATGACGACCACGGGCGCCTCGGAGTTGACGCTGTTGTCACCGGTGAGCAGGCCGACCTTGTCGGCGCCGTACCGCTTGACGAGATCCGCGTACTTCTGGTTGGACAGGGCTTTGATCGGGGTGGTGTAGAAACACTTCCGGCCCTGCTGGAGGGCGAGGTGGACGGCGAACTCGCCGACGATGGTCTTGCCGGAGCCGGTGGGCGCGGCCACGAGCACGCCCCGGCCGGCCTCCAGGGCCCGGCAGGCGTCGATCTGGAAGGGGTCCAGGTCGAACTCGTACATCTCGCGGAAGGGGGCCAGCGCGGTGGCCTGCTCCGCGGCCCGGACACGGGCGGCGGCATAGCGCTCGGCGGGAGAGAGATCTTCGGTCATCTTGTTCACGAGCCTACCCGCCGGGTACGACACTCAGCCCGGCCTTATTGCATCGCCGCCGGGGAGAGCCGGGGATCCGCCGCGCGGCCCGCCTCCCCCGGCGGTTCCGGTACGGCGGGTGCTCCGCCGGTCACTCCCGGTGGGCGAGCACCCGGACGGCCCCTGGTACGCACTCCGCGGTCAGCGGCAGCGGGCCGACGCGCTCGCCGTCCGCCCAGCCGGTCAGCCCCTCGGCGGCCAGCGCGACCGAGCGGGCCCGGTACACGGTGACCTTCGGATGGTCGAGGTGGGTGCCGCGGTAGACCCGGGGGAAGACCCGGAGCAGGGTGGTCCGGCTGCACGCCGCCACCACGATCACGTCCAGCAGCCCGTCGTCGAGTACGGCCCCGGCACAGATCCGCATGCCGCCGCCGTAGGAGTCGCCGTTGCCGACGGCGATCAGGATCGCCTCCACGTCCCGGGTCCGGCCGCCGTCGAGGGTGAGGCGGTACGGGACGGGCCGGAGCGCCGCGAGTTCGGCGAGCAGCGCGGCTTCGTAGGTGAAGCGGCCGGCGAGCCGGCCCATGCGGTTGCCGCGTTCGCTGACGCGGGAGTCGAAGCCGGAGGCCAGGACGGTGCCGAACCAGCGGTCCCCCGCACGCCCGAGGTCGATCTCGCGCCCGCCGCCGCCCTTGAGGGCGTCGGCGGCGATCCGGGCGGCCGCGGCGGGGTCGCGGACCGGCAGGCGCAGCGAGCGGGCGAAGTCGTTGCCGGTGCCGACGGCGACGACACCGAGAGGTGTCGGCGTTCCGGCGACGGCCTGGAGGGCGAGGGAGACCAGTCCGTCGCCGCCGACGGCTATCAGTGCCCCGGTGCCCCCGGCGACGGCTTCCCGGGCCCGCCGCAGGGCATCGGGGGCGTCCTCGCCGAGGACGGTGCGTACGGAGTATCCGGCCTCGCGCAGGACGCGGGCGGCCGGCTGGGCGGCCCCGGCGCCGCGGCCGCGGCCCGCCGTGGGATTGACGAAGAGAGTGATCTCGCTGGTCACCGGAGTGACGTTACTGCAAGGCCGGGGAGGGGATCCGGGACAGCCCTGAGAGCCCGGGGCGGGGCCCCGGGGCTCGAACACAGCACGAACACACAGCAGGAACACAGCGCGGCCCCGGCCCCGGGGCGGACAGGGGCCCGGCCCGGGGCCGGACAGGGAACGGGGCCGGACGGAGAATCCCGTCCGGCCCCGCTTCCGCATCGTTCCCCTGCGCCCGCTCGCCGGGGGATACGGCCCGTCTCAGGTGATGTCGTCGTAGCCGTTCACCCGGTGGGCCCGGCTGCCGTCGCCCTCGCGGCTCGTCTGCTCGGGCGAGCTGCGCGGGGCGCCGATCGTCTCGACGTCCCCGATGTCCGAGGGTGAGAGGTCGAGTTCGGAGGCCTCGTCGTCGCGCGGACCGCGCAGCTCCCGAAGCCTCCGCCGCCGGTCGTTGAGGAGGGAGACGCCGGTGGCGAAGAAGTACAGGACAACGATGGGGGCCGCGAGGGCCATCATCGTCAGCGGCTCGGTGCTGGGGGTGGCGATCGCCGAGAAGACCGTGATGCCCATGATCATCGCCCGCCACCAGCCGAGCATCCGCTGCCCGGTGACGACCCCGCCGATGTTCAGCATCACCAGCAGCAGGGGCAGTTCGAAGGCGAGCCCGAAGACGACCACCATCCGGGTCACCAGGTCGAGCAGATCGTCCAGCGGCAGGAGGTTGTCCACGTCCGTGGGCGTGAACTGGATGAGGACCTCCGCCGTGGTCGGCAGGACCGTGTAGGCGAAGTAGGCGCCCATGAAGAAGAGCGGGGAACCCGCACCGACGAACGCGAGGGCGTACTTCTTCTCGCTGCGGTGCAGCCCCGGTGCCACGAAGGCCCACAACTGGTACAGCCAGACCGGTGAGGCGAACACGATGCCCGCCATCAGCGACACCTTCAGCGCGAGGGTGAAGGGGGTGAGCAGACCGTTGATGGTGATCTGGGCACATGTGGTGCCCTCGGGCTTCTTCTGCAGCTCCGAGAAGGAGGCGTCACAGCCCACCGAGTCCAGGATCGGCTTGGTGATGAAGTTGATGATGTCGTTGTAGAAGAAGGCGGCCACGACCGTGATGACCAGGATGGCCAGGATGCCCTTCGCGAGCCGGTTCCTCAGCTCGCGCAGATGCTCCACGAGGGGCATCCGCCCCTCGGGGTCCTTCTCCTTGTTGCGGGCAGGCTTGAGCAACCCACGTCCTCATCTCGTGCGGCAGGCCCGCCACTCCCGGCGGGCCTGTGGGCGGCCCTGTCTCAGCGCTGGGCGGAGTCCGTCGGCTCCGACACCGGGCGGGAACTCGTCACATCGCCGGGTGCGGCCTGGATCGTCCGCTGGCCGGGCTGCTGCTCCTGGGCGGGGCCGGGCTGCGGCGGGGCGGCTGCCGCGGTGTCCTGGCTCTCGGCCTTCATGGCCTTGGCCTCGCTCTTGAGGATGCGAGCCGACTTGCCCAGGGAACGGGCCATGTCCGGAAGCTTCTTGGCGCCGAACAGGAGGATGATCACGACGAGGATCAGAACGATCTCACCGGGGCCAATCTTTCCACCGAACATAAGCGTGTACCTTCTCACCGAGGCGGCTGGGGTGTAGCGGGCGCGCGGTGGGCGGACAGACGTCCGACCACGATGCTGTCAGCGATCGTAACCCCAAGCAGTGAACACAGGGCAATGCCCGTGCAACCGCCATATGGCCGGGAACCCGCGGCGACCTGGTCGGTTATCGCGCGAACACCGTGGGTACGGGATCGCGGCGACACGGCCTGAACCCGCCCAACGAAGATCGTCCGCAAATCGTCCGCGCCATGGCGATCCGGCCGGGAAAAGTCCCGGTCAGGGGCGTGTCCCAGCGGGCGGGTGACCGGCCGACGGCCGTCCCTGCGCCGGGTGGGGTTCAGGAGGTCCGGCCGCCGTTGCGGGCGAGGTCTCCGGCGGCCCGTTCCAGGCTCTCGGAGGCCTGCCCGATCCGCTCCGTCGCCCGGGCCACCTCCCGCCCGAGCCGCTGGGCTTCGACGAAGACCCTGATGCCGAGGACACCGAGGACGGCGATCCCGGCGAAGCCGAGGACGATGGCGAGCACGGGCCAGAGCATGGGCGTTACACCTGGAGGTCGGAGGGGGTACGGGGCGCGGGGGCGGCCACGGGCTGGAGGCGCAGGGTGCTGACCCCGCCGCCGGTGAGGAGTTCGACGATCCGCTCCCCCGCGGGCCTGCGGACGGCGGAACCGCACTCGGGGCAGGTGAAGGAGTAGAAGGTGGTACGGCGGCTGCCGCCGATGGCCAGCCGCAGGGCCTGCGCGCTCAGCTCACAGCGGGCGCGGCAGTCGGGGCACATGGCCCTGAAGAGCACGGGTCCGGCCGCCGAAGCGGTGGCCGTAATATCGGACATGAGTGACATGTGACACGAATCTCCTCAACCTCGGTCGGTACGCCCCGGCCGACGTCCCGGCCGAATGATCTCGCGCGGGGGGTCCCGCTGTCCGCCGTGGACGGAAATCGGCACAACACCCGCCACGACAAGGCATCGTTTCCGGACAATTCCGGGATCCGCCGCGAACACGGCCCCGAAGGGCCGAACCGGACCCGGTCCCCCACCCCGGGCGGCGGGACCGGCCCGCCCCGGCCGGGAGGCTCGGCAACCGCTATTCGAGACCCTCGTATGCGGCCAGCGCCTCCCGGGCCGCCTGCCGCGCGCTCTCCACCAGATCCGCGGGCTCCGTGATCCGCCCGTCCGCGCCCAGCCGCAGCGCGAGCCGCCGCAGGGAGGCGGGCGACGAGGTGCGCAGGGTGATCCGGAGTCCGCCGCCGGGCAGTTCCTCGGCCCGGTCGTGCGGGTAGTACTCGGCGACCCAGCGACCGCCGAGCCCCACCTCGACCACCACCTCGGGATCGTCGGCGGACGGCTGGACCAGCCCCTTCGACAGATCCGACAGATCCCGCGGTTCGATCTCGGGCGGGGCGGCCGGGGCGTCCAGCAGCCTGATCTCGGCGACCCGGTCGAGCCGGAAGGTACGGCGCGCCTCGGAGAGCCGGCACCACCCCTCCAGATAGGTGTGCCCGACGGCGAACAGCCGGACCGGGTCCACCTCGCGCTCGGTCAGTTCGTCGCGCGCCGGTGAGTAGTAGCGCAGCCAGAGCCGCCGCTTCTCGGTGATCGCCCGGTCGACGGCGGCGAAGACCCCGCCCTCGGATTCGAAGGTCACCGAGAGCCGGGAGGACGCACCGGCCGCTTCTCCGGCCGCCGTCTCCAGTTTCGCGGTGGCCCGCAGCAGGGCTTCCCGGTCGCTCTCCCGCAGACCCGGCAGGGTGGCCACCGCCCGGGCGGCGACCAGCAGCGCGGTCGCCTCGTCCGCCGCCAGCCGCAGCGGCTCCGCGACGTCGTCCGGGTTGTGCCACCAGATCCGGTCGCCGTCGGTGTCGATGTCGAGCAGATCGCCGCCGCGGAAGCTGGTCCCGCACATCGGCAGCAGGTCGAGATCGGAGATCAGTTCGTCCTCGGTGATCCCGAAGGCGCGGGCCACGTCCTCGACGCGTGCGCCGGGACGTTCCCGCAGATAGGTGACCAGGGAGAGCATCCGCCTGGTCTGGTCGATGGCATTGGCCGCCACGGCTCAGCCCACCTCTCTCAACCCTTGGCCACGGCACGCAGCCGGTCCATGACATCGGCCCGCAGACCGGCCGGTTCCACCACGACGACATCGGGACCGAACTCGACGAGCCAGGCGTCCAGTCCGTGTCCGTACGGAATCTCCAGCTCGTCCCAGTCCGGTCCGGCCGCGCGGACGGAGGACGCCCGGGCGCGCAGCGGATAGCCGGCGCCGGAGCGGAGCCTGATCAGCGCCGTGCGGGTGGCCGTCTCGCCCGCCCAGCTCTCCACGGTCTCGCGGACCGTGGAGACATCGGGTACGGGAGCGGTGAAGGAGCCGGTCCGGGAGCGGACCCGGCCGGTGATACGGGAGAGCCGGAACACCCGCTCGGCACCCCGGTCACGGTCCCAGCCCGCGAGGTACCAGTGCCCGCGCCAGCACTCCAGGGTCCACGGCTCGACCTGGCGCTGCTCGGGACGGGCGGCGCTGGACTTGCGGTAGTCGAAGACGACGGGCCGCCGGTCGCGGCAGGCGAGCATCAGCGGTTCGAAGGCGGCCTCGTGGACGGGGATCCTCGGCTCCAGCGCGCTGGGCCGCTCCTCGTACGCCTCCTCGGCCTCCGGCATTCCGGCGGCCCGCAGCTTCTGGAGCGCCCCGCTGGCGGCTCCGGCGAGCCGGGCCTGCTGCCAGACCCGGGCGGCGACCCCGAGGGCGGCGGCCTCCTCGGCGTCGAAGGTGATCGGCGGCAGCCGGTTGCTGTCACGGCGGGCGAGATAGCCCACCTCGCCGTCGAGGTTCTCCACCGTCTCGATGACCAGGCCGAGTTCGCGGAGATCGTCCTTGTCGCGCTCGAACATCCGGTTGAAGGACTCGTCCGATCCGGCCGAGGGGTCGGTGGGGCGGAAGGCCTCGACATAGGCCTCGATGGACTCGCGCAGCTCGCGCTTGCTGAGCGGGCGGCGCGTTCCGAGCAGGCACAGCGCCAGATTCATCAGCCGCTCGGCCTTGGCAATCGCCATCGACGCCCCGCACCTCTTCTGGTTCTTCGGATCGCTCCGGTCGGATCCCGGGTCCCGCCCGACGACCGTACCGCCCCGGGGCGTCCGGGTGAAAGTTGGGCCGATGCCCTGGGGACAACGACCGGACGTTCCGGACGGAACGGACGGATCGCGCGCCCGTGTGCGGCTCCCGGGGAGGGCGCGGACCGGGCCCGCCCGGAAACGGCGGAGGCCCGCACCCCCCGGAGGGGGCGCGGGCCGATGCCCTGGCCGCACGGAGCGGCCACGCGCGGACTCACGCAAACTCGCGACGGAACGCGGAGCGCGCGGAAACGCAGATCACGCAGATAACGCAGGAAACCTCAGACGGAGATCAGGTCCACGACGAAGATCAGCGTCTCGCCGGGCTTGATCCGGCCGCCCGCGCCACGGTCGCCGTAGGCGAGGTGGGCGGGGATGGTGAGCTGACGGCGGCCGCCGACCTTCATCCCCTGTACGCCCTTGTCCCAGCCGGCGATGACCTGACCGGCACCCAGCTGGAACTGGAACGCCTGGCCCCGGTTCCAGGAGGCGTCGAACTCCTCGCCGGTGGAGAAGGCCACGCCCACGTAGTGAACGGAGACGAAGTTGCCGGCCTTGGCCTCGGCGCCGTCGCCCTCCCAGATCTCCTTGATCTCCAGGTCCTTCGGCGGCTCGCCGCCCGGGAAGTCGATCTCGGGCTTCTCGATGCTCACTGCTGCTTGCTCCTCGGATGATGAACGGACAACCGGGACAGTCTTACACCTTCGCCAGAATGTCCATCGCGAAGACCATCGTGGAGTTCTTCGGGATGCCCTGCTGCTCCTGGTCGCCGAAGCCCTGGTCCGGCGGGACGACGAGCAGCACCCGGCTGCCGACCTTCTTGCCGACCAGACCGTCCTTGAGGCCCTTGACGCCGAGGTTCTGCAGGCTGAGCGTCTCGGTCATGTCCATCGCGTAGGTGCCGCCGAACTTCTTGGCGCCGTCCCACAGGAAGGCGTCGTACTTGACGACGACGCTGTCCTTGTCGGTCACCGCGGGGCCGGAGCCCTCCAGCACATACTCCGAGACCAGCTTCTTCGGGGCCTCGGCGTCCTTCGGGAAGGTCACCGCGGGCGCCTTGCCGTCGGTGTTGACGCCGACCTTCGGCAGCGCGGCGTTCGTCTGCGGTACGGCGGTGCCCTTGGCGGCCTGCGGAACGGTCGTCCCCTTGACGATGTCCATCACGAACACCAGGGTGGCGTTGGCCTTGATGTCACCGCGGGCCGTCTTGCCGTAGGCGAGGTCCGGCGGGATCGACACCTCCAGGCGGCTGCCGACCTTCTGTCCGGCCAGGGCCTTCTGCCAGCCCTCGATGACACCACCGCCGCCGATGGTGACCGGGAAGGGCTGGCCCTTGCCGAAGCTGGTGTCGAACGGCTCGGTCTCGTCCCACTCCTGGCCGTAGTAGTTGACCTGGGCCTGGTCGCCCTTCTTCAGGGCCGCGCCCTTGCCCTCGCTGAGGACTTCGATCTTCAGCTCCTTGGGCGGGGTGCCCTCGCCCTTGGCCAGGGTGGGCTTCTTGCCGAAGTCGGCCCCGTCGGTGATGGCGGGGAGCCCGCCCTTGGACGAGATGGAATCGGAGCCCTTGTCCTCGCTCCCGCAAGCCGCTGTCGACAGCAGCAGTGCGGGTACGACGAGGAGGCCGCAGAGGGCCCGGAGGCCGGCAGGTCGACGCACGTGTTCCTCAGATCTCAGACGTCACGGGTGGAGAGTCCCCGACACTCTAGGGCGTGCGGAGGGCCCCGCACGCAGAACGTACGGGGCCCGGGCGGCGTTCCACCGTTTGGTGTGACACGTCGGACCGCCGGATGCGCGGGTGACGGGAATCACTCCCGCCGCGATCACATTCCGGCGATGAGCTTCTCCACCCGGTCGTCGACCGAACGGAACGGGTCCTTGCAGAGCACCGTGCGCTGCGCCTGGTCGTTCAGCTTGAGGTGCACCCAGTCGACGGTGAAGTCCCGGCGCTGCTCCTGGGCCCGGCGGATGAAGTCGCCGCGCAGCCGCGCCCTGGTGGTCTGCGGCGGCACCGACTTGCCCTCGAAGATCTTCAGGTCGTTGCAGATCCGGGCGGCCCGCCCCTTCCGCTCCAGCAGGTAGTAGAGCCCCCGGCGGCGGTGGATGTCGTGGTACGCGAGGTCTATCTGCGCGACCCTGGGGTGGGACATGCTCATATTGTGCTTGGCCCGGTACTGCTCGATGAGCTGGTACTTCATGACCCAGTCGATTTCGGTCGCGATCCGGTCCAGGTCCTGCTCCTCGATGGCGTCGAGGGTACGGCCCCAGAGCTCCAGCACCTGCTCGACGGTGCCGGTGCGGATCCCGCGCCGCTCCACGAAGTCGACGGCCTTCTCGTAGTACTCCCGCTGCACCTCCAGCGCGGAGGCCTCCCGGCCGCTGGCCAGGCGCACCTTGCGCTGCCCCGTGGTGTCATGGCTGACCTCGCGGATCGCCCGGATCGGGTTCTCCAGGGTGAGATCCCGCATCACGGTGCCGGCTTCGATCATCCGGAGCACCAGATCCGTCGCCCCGACCTTCAGCAGCATCGTGGTCTCGGACATGTTCGAGTCGCCGACGATCACATGCAGCCGGCGGTAGCGCTCGGCATCGGCGTGCGGCTCGTCCCGGGTGTTGATGATGGGGCGCGAGCGGGTGGTGGCGGAGCTGACGCCCTCCCAGATGTGCTCGGCCCGCTGGCTGACGCAGTAGACGGCGCCGCGCGGGGTCTGGAGCACCTTTCCCGCGCCGCACAGCAGCTGCCGGGTGACCAGGAAGGGGATGAGGATGTCGGCGAGACGGGAGAACTCCCCGTGGCGGGCGACGAGATAGTTCTCGTGGCAGCCGTAGGAGTTTCCGGCGGAATCGGTGTTGTTCTTGAAGAGATAGACGTCGCCCGCGATCCCCTCCTCGTGCAGGCGGCGTTCCGCGTCGACGAGCAGACCTTCCAGAATGCGCTCGCCCGCCTTGTCGTGCGTGACCAGCTCGGTCACATTGTCGCATTCCGGTGTCGCGTACTCCGGATGCGAACCCACATCGAGGTAGAGGCGGGCGCCGTTGCGCAGAAACACATTGCTGCTGCGGCCCCATGACACGACACGGCGGAAGAGGTAGCGCGCCACTTCGTCAGGTGACAGTCGGCGCTGTCCCCTGAACGTGCACGTGACGCCGTACTCGTTCTCCAGCCCGAAAATGCGGCGGTCCATGTCTGAACATTACGCCTCACGCCCGGAGCTGAAACCGGGTTGGGCCGCACCGTTGCGATCATTTTCCCCGGAGCCGAAACCCGGGTCCGCGAAGTCGTCCGGTTCGGAGGCCGCCGGAACGGAGCCGGAGCGTACGGGGTGCCCGGCGCCGGCGGGCACCGCGAGCACCCGTGAAGTGGCCGTCAGCACCAGCAGAGCGGCGAGTCCGGCGGCGCCCGCGACGGAGAAGCTCCACGCGGTGCCCGCCCCCTCGACCACGGGCCCCGCCACCGCGGTCCCGGCCGCGGCCCCCACCCCGAAGGTCGTCACCAGCCAGGAGAAGGCCTCGGTGACCGTCCCCGCCGGGGCGTGCCGGTCGACCACGACGAAGGAGCAGGCCAGCGCGGGGGCGAGGAAGACGCCCGAGAGCGCGGCGAGGCCGAGCATGGGGACGAATCCCGGGGTGAGCGCCAGCGGCAGATAGCCGAGCGCCAGCAGGGCCGTGATCGCCCGGAGCCTGGTCTCGGGGGCACCGGGCCAGTGCCGCGCGCCGTACACCACGCCGCCGACCAGGGCGCCGAAGCTCAGCGCCGCCAGCAGCCAGCCGTAGATCTCGTCCCGGCCGTGGTCGTCGGCGTAGGCGACCCCGGCGACGGTGATGCTGCCGAGGGCGAGCCCCACGAAGAAGAAGGCCCCGAAGAGGGCCAGCAGCCCGGGTGAGCGCAGCGCACCCAGCCAGTGGGCCTCGCGGGGCGCGGACCGCCAGGTGCGCGAGGGTTCGCTGGAGACGACCGCCAGGGCGCCGAGCACCCCGAGGACGTTGATCACCACCAGCGCCGCGGCCTCGGAGCGGAGCGACACCAGCAGGGTCACCAGCAGCGGCCCCACGGTGAACATGACCTCCTGGGCGACCGCGTCGAGAGCGTACGCCCGGTGGACCCGTTCCTCGTCGCGGAGCACACTCGGCCACAGCGCCCGCAGCCCGCCCTCCAGGGGCGGGGTGAAGAGTCCGGCCACCGCGACGGCCCCGAAGGCGACCGGCAACGAACCGATCCCGGCGACGGCCAGCAGCACCATGCCGAGCGCGGACACCACGGCGGCCGGCAGCTGCACCCGGGGCTGCCCCTTGAGGTCGACGGCCCGGCCGAGCAGCGGCTGCCCGACCGCCGTGGCGACGCCGTACACCGCGGCCAGGGCGCCCGCGAGGCTGTAGCTGCCGCCCTCGGCCCGGGTGAACAGCACCACGGCCACCGGTCCGGTGGCGTGCGGCAGCCGTCCGACCAGCGTCCCGCCGAGCAGTCGCGCGGCGTACGGCATCCGGAGCACGTCGCCGTAACCGGTCCGGCCCGCGCCGGCGCCCCCTGCCCCCATGCTGCCCCGCCCCTTTCCCTCCGCCCTGGCGAAGTGTTACGTATAACTAACCGCGTTATACGTATCACGGTAAGGGGCTCCCGGTCGAGCCCTCCCCCGCCGCCCCTGGCCGGGGCCCGGCCGGCCCGCGGCGCTATGTTGAGGGCGTTCACCGGCGCCCGAGGAAAGGCACCCATGGCAGAGGGCCCCGCCGCGGGCGGCACCACGGCCGCTCCCCGGCCCACCAGCAGGGACGTGGCCCGGGCCGCCGGGGTCTCGCAGGCCACGGTCTCCCTCGTCCTCGGCGGCAAATGGCGCGGCCGGGTCTCCGAGCGGACCGCGGACACGGTCCGGGGCGCCGCCCGCGATCTGGGCTACCGCCCCAATCTGGCGGCCCGGAGCCTGCGGCTCGGCCGCACCCGTACCGCACTGCTGGTCGTCCCTGCGCTCACCAACGAGTTCTTCGCCCGCGTGTACACGGGAGCGGCGTCGGTCGCCGCCGAACACGGCTTCGGCGTCGTCGTCTACCCCGCCCCGGATGTGCACGAGCGCGCCCGCGACCCGTTCGCCTCGGCGCGTGCCGCGCTGGACGGGGTGATCGCCTCCTCGATGGCCACCGAGGCGCTGCGGACACTGCACGACTCCGGTCTTCCCCTGGTGATGCTGGACAGCGATCCCGCCGACCGGACGGCCGCCGCCCGGGTGAACATCGACATCGCCGACGGAATGCGCCGGATCGCGGACCATCTGCTGGGCCTCGGCCACCGCCGCTTCCTGCATCTGGCGTCGGAGGTGCGGTCCTGGACCTTCGACGTCCGCGCCCGGGCCCTGGCCGAGGCGCTCGGCCGCGCCCCCGGTACCTCGGTCCGGACCGTACGCGCTCCGCTCGCCGTCGACCCGGCCCGGGCCGCGGCCGAGTCGGCCCTGCGCGAACCCGGCCCGCTGCCGACCGCGATCGTCTGCGACGGGGACTTCCAGGCCGCGGGCGCCTCCAAGGCCGTACGCCGGCTCGGTCTGCGCATCCCCGGCGACATCTCGGTCACCGGATTCGACGATCTGACGCTCGCCACGGCCCTGGAGCCCGAACTGACCACGGTCGCCCTGCCCGCCGAACGCGTCGGCGAACGCGGGATGGCCGCCCTGCTGGCAGTCCTGGACGGCGAACGGTCCCCGGGCCGCGACCTCCCGGTCGAACTGGTCGTCCGGGGCTCCACCGCCCCACCGCCCCCCGACTGACCACCGGGCCGACCACCGGCCGGTTCCGGTCCGGGGCCGGGACGGAACCGTACCGTCCGTACGGCCGCGTCCCGGCGGCGTGACCGCCGCATTGCGGTGATCCGCAGGCCCTTGAGGGTGCGCGCGGGGCGTGCCACGATCACGATCATGACGAGCCCGGCGGAGACACCCATCGACGCCGTCCCGGCGGGGACGGTGGACACGGCTCCGGGCACGGTGGTGACGGCCGAGGGCACCGTGCTGGCACTGCGGCGCGAGGACCGGCTGGAGATCTACGACACCGAGACCTTCCTCGGCGGCGGTGCGCCCCTGAGCGCGGTGGACGTACCGGCCACGGCCCCGGCTGCCCCGCTCGGCGGCGGAGCGGTGATCGCCGAGGCCGACCGGATCCGGTCCGTCGGCGCGGACGGCGGCATCCGCTGGGAGCTGCCGCATCCGCCGTGGCTCGGCCGCTCGGGGCCGGCGAAGGCACCCGGCGCCCCGGCCGTCAGCCCGGACGGCACCCTGGTCGGGGTGCTCGTTCCCGCCCCGGACGGCGGCACGGAGTGCGGAGAGCCCCTGCCCGACGGGCTGCCCCGGCTCTGCCGGGGGCGGGACGTGCTGCTGCTGGTGGACGCGGCGGACGGCCGGATCCGGGCCGCCCGCCCGCTGAACAGCCGGGCCTCCGTCGTCACCCAGCGCTGGCACCCCGGCGGGCGGCTGCTCGGTGTCTCCTGCTGGACCGCTTGGTACTCCTGGTCGACCTGGTGGGTGGCGCCGCGGCGGGACGGACTCCATCTGCGCGGCGGGACCCGGATGCGGGAGGTGGTCGGCTTCGTCCCCGGCACGGAACGGCCGCTGACCCTGCGCCGCGCCGAACGGCTCGCCCCGGACGACGATCGCGACGAGCTCGCGGTCCACGACATCACGGCGGACGAGCCCGTGGTCCGGTACGACCTGGCGGAACTCACCGGCCGGGAACCGGACGGTCCCTCCGATGACACCGACAGCGCTGACGGTGCCGACGGCGGCCACCGGGAGTCCGATGCGGTCTTCGAAGACGTCTGCACCCTGAACGCCGGACAGCTGCTGGTCACGGCACGGCAGCAGTTGCCGGGGCGCCGGCCGGCGGCCCGGCACTGGCTCTGCTCGGCGGCGACCCTGCGCCCGCTGGGCACCCTGCGCTATCCGGAGCCGCCGGGCCCGGCGACCGCGCTGGGCGACGGCACCTGGCTCACCGAGGGCCCCCGGGGATTCTGCCGCTGGTCACTGCCCGCGCGCTGACCCGGGCGGGCCCCACCGGCCGGGGCCGGTGGGGCGGCCGGACTACTGTCCGCTCTCCTCCGCGCCGGAGGAGTCCTCCCCGGACTCCCCGGCGGCGTCGGCGGACGGTTCCGACGGGGCCGCTTCGGCCCCCCCGGGCTCCAGCAACCGCGCGAGCTGGCTGCCGACGATCCGCTTGAACTTGCGCTTCTGCGGTCTCGTACGGTCGAGGACCGCGACCTCCAGCCGATCCGCGGGGATCTCCCGCTCATTGCCGTTGGTCTGGTTGGAGAGCGCCTGGACGGCCAGCTTCAGCGCCTCCGACAGGGACATCCCGTCGTTGTGCCGCTGGTCGAGATAGGTGCTGATCTGCTCGGCGTTGCCGCCGACCGCGACCGAGCCGTGCTCGTCCACGATCGAACCGTCGTGCGGCAGCCGGTAGATCTGGTCGCCCTCGGCGGTTTCGCCGACCTCGGCGACCACCAGCTCCACCTCGTAGGGCTTCTCGGCCTGGCTGGAGAAGATGGTGCCGAGCGTCTGGGCATAGACGTTCGCCAGCCCGCGCGCGGTCACATCGTCGCGGTCGTAGGTGTAACCCCGCAGGTCGGCATAGCGGACGCCGCCGATCCGGAGGTTCTCGTACTCGTTGTACTTACCGGCGGCCGCGAAGCCGATCCGGTCGTAGATCTCGCTGAACTTGTGCAGCGCGCGGGACGGATTCTCGCCGACGAACACAATGCCGTCGGCGTACTGCAGCACCACGAGGCTGCGGCCCCGGGCAATGCCCTTGCGGGCGTATTCCGCCCGGTCCTGCATGGCCTGGGCGGGCGAGACGTAGAACGGTGTCGTCACCGGCTATCCGACCCTTTCTTCCAGTGTTTCTGTCAGTGGCGGGAGCATCAGAGGAGCGCGGCGCGCGGGCCGTCCGGCTGTTCCATCCGGTGCTGCACGACCGAATGGGCCACCTCCGAGGACCGCTCCGGGGTCAGGCGGTCGACGCCCTCGTCGTCGATGACCACGACGATCGGGTAGATCCGGCGCGCCACATCGGGTCCGCCGGTCGCCGAATCGTCGTCGGCTGCGTCGTACAGCGCCTGGACCACCAGGGTGACGGCCTGTTCCTTGGTCAGGTCGTCGCGGTAGAGCTTCTTCAGGGAGCCGCGGGCGAAGACCGAACCGGATCCGGTGGCGGTGTAACCCTGCTCCTCGAACCGGCCGCCGGTGACGTCGTACGAGAAGATCCGGCCCCGCTCACGGCCGACGTCGTACCCCGCGAACAGCGGCACCACGGCCAGGCCCTGCATGGCCATGCCCAGATTGCCGCGGATCATGGTGGAGAGACGGTTGGCCTTGCCCTCCAGGGACAGCTGGGCGCCCTCGACCTTCTCGAAGTGCTCCAGCTCCAGCTGGAAGAGCTTCACCATCTCCACCGCGAGCCCGGCGGTGCCGGCGATCCCCACGGCCGAGTACTCGTCGGCCGGGAAGACCTTCTCCATGTCCCGCTGCGAGATCATGTTGCCCATCGTGGCCCGCCGGTCACCGGCGATCACCACACCGCCGGGGAAGGTGACCGCGACGATGGTGGTGCCGTGCGGGGCTTCGAAGGCGCCCTGCACCGCCGGGAGGGCCCGGTTGCCCGGGAGCAGCTCCGGGGAGTGCTCGCCGAGGAAATCCATGAACGACGACGAGCCGGGCGTCAGGAAGGCTGCCGGCAGACGCCCGGTGCTTCGGGAATTGGCTTCCACGCGATTCCTTCCGGGTAGGCGGCGGCCCGGCTCGGGAGCGCGGGCCGATCTTACGAACTGTGCACGGACCTTACCCGCGCCGTGACCGGTCATCCGCCCCGGTGCCCCCTTTCCCCCGGCGGGCGGGGGCACGGGGCGGACGTCCGGCGCTCTCCTCCTGGACTCAGGAGGTCACTCGCCGCCCTTCTGCACAAAGGAGCGCACGAAGTCCTCCGCGTTCTCCTCCAGGACGTCGTCGATCTCGTCGAGTACGGAGTCGACGTCGTCGGAGAGCTTCTCCTGCCGCTCCTTGAGGTCCTCGGACGCCTGTGCGTCCTGGGTCTGCTCCTCGACCTCCTCCGTGGAACGCGTGGCCTTCTGCTGTCCGCCGCCGGTGTCCTTGGTCGCCATGTCCCTCACCCCGCTCGGTTGGCCCTGACGTGATCCGTCCGGTCATGATCAGACGCTACTCGGACATTACAAGGAGCGTCCGACAACGGCCCTGCACTTTCTCAACGCCGGGAGACGTCCTCAGTGATTCCGCGATGCCTTGATACCGCGATGCTGCGGTTCCGCCCTTCGCTGGTTTCCGTGATCCACCTTCCCGAGATGATTCCCGGGCACCGGCCCTTTAGGCCCGGTCTCTCCTCCGGATCTCGCCGGGCCACCGGGGCCGGTCGTCAATGGCCCGACAGCACCCTGACCAGGTCCTCCGCCGTACGGCAGCGGTCCAGCAGATCCTTGACATGGCTCCGGGTGCCGCGCAGCGGCTCCAGGGTCGGCACCCGCTGGAGGGAATCCCGGCCCGGCAGGTCGAAGATCACCGAGTCCCAGCTCGCCGCGGCCACGTCGTCCGCGTACTGCGCCAGGCAGCGGCCCCGGAAGTAGGCCCGGGTGTCCTCCGGAGGCTCGGTCTCGGCCCGTACCACGTCCTCCTCGGCCAGCAGCCGCTTCATCCTGCCGCGGGCCGCCAGACGGTTGTACAGGCCCTTCTCGGGGCGTACGTCGGCGTACTGGAGGTCCACCAGATGGAGGCGGGCCGCGTCCCAGTCCAGACCGTCCCGGCGGCGGTAGCCCTCCATCAGCTCCCGCTTGGCCACCCAGTCCAGCTCCCCGGCCAGGCTCATCGGATCGTTCTCCAGCCGGTTGAGGGTGTCCTCCCAGCGGGCGAGCACATCCGTGGTCTGCTCGTCGGCATCGGAGCCGTACCGCTCCTCGACGTACTTCCTGGCCAGCTCGTAGTACTCCATCTGGAGCTGGACGGCGGTCAGGGTCCGTCCGCTGCGGAGCGTGATCAGTTGCCTGAGGTCCGGATCGTGCGAGACCCGGTGCAGGGTCCGCACCGGCTGGTCCACCGCCAGATCGACCGCGATGAAATTGTCCTCGATCATGGAGAGCACCAGGGCCGTGGTGCCGAGTTTGAGATAGGTGGAGATCTCCGAGAGATTGGCATCGCCGATGATCACATGCAGCCGGCGGTACTTCTCGGCGTCGGAGTGCGGCTCGTCGCGGGTGTTGATGATGGGCCGCTTGAGGGTGGTCTCCAGACCGACTTCGACCTCGAAATAGTCGGCCCGCTGACTGATCTGGAAGCCGTGTTCGTGACCGTCCTGGCCGATGCCGACCCGGCCGGCGCCGGTGACCACCTGGCGGCAGACGAAGAACGGCGTCAGATGGCGCACGATGTCCGAGAACGGGGTCTCCCGCTTCATCAGATAGTTCTCGTGGGTGCCGTAGGACGCGCCCTTGTTGTCGGTGTTGTTCTTGTAAAGGTGAATCGGCTGGGCACCGGGGAGCAGCGCGGCCCGCTCGGCGGCGGCCGCCATGATCCGCTCCCCCGCCTTGTCCCAGAGGACGGCATCCCTCGGGTTGGTGACCTCGGGAGAGCTGTATTCGGGGTGGGCATGGTCGACGTAGAGCCGGGCTCCGTTGGTGAGGATCACATTCGCCAGCCCGATGTCCTCGTCCGTGAGCTGGCTGGAGTCGGCGGCCTCGCGGGCGAGGTCGAAGCCGCGGGCGTCCCGCAGCGGATTCTCCTCCTCGAAATCCCAGCGGGCGCGCCGCGCCCGGTGCATCGCCGCCGCGTAGGCGTTGACGATCTGGGACGAGGTGAGCATGGCATTGGCGTTCGGATGCCCCGGGACGGAGATTCCGTACTCCGTCTCGATGCCCATTACTCGCCGTACGGTCATGCGGTCCTCCTTGCCCGGCGGCGCTCCCGTCCGGGAACGGCGCTCAAGTACCGCTGGTGCTCCGGTGCGCATGCGGTGCCCGACCCCGCACGCCGCGACCCGGCGGTACCGATGAGCCTAGGCCCTCGCTTCCGGATCCTGCCGGTGGTCTCCGCGCCCGCGGGGAGATCGTTCTCATCATGAGTGGATACGGCCGGGGCGGCCGGAAACGACACCGGCTGCGGATGCCCCGGCCGGGCATCCGCAGCCGGTGTCCGCTGTCACAGGTACTGGCCGGTGTTCGCGACGGTGTCGATGGAGCGGCCGGTGTCCGCGCCCTGCTTTCCGGTGACGAGCGTCCGGATGAACACGATCCGTTCGCCCTTCTTTCCGGAGATACGGGCCCAGTCGTCCGGGTTGGTGGTGTTGGGCAGGTCCTCGTTCTCCTTGAACTCGTCCACGCAGGCCTGGAGGAGATGGGCGACCCGCAGACCCTTCTGGTTGTGGTCGAGGAAGGCCTTGATCGCCATCTTCTTGGCCCGGTCGACGATGTTCTGGATCATCGCGCCGGAGTTGAAGTCCTTGAAGTAGAGGACTTCCTTGTCACCGTTGGCGTAGGTGACCTCCAGGAAGCGGTTCTCCTCGGACTCCGCGTACATCTGCTCGACCACGGACTGGATCATCGCCTGCGCCGCGGCCTCCTTGGAGCCGTTGTGCTCGCCGAGGTCGTCGGCGTGCAGCGGCAGCGAGGCCGTGAGGTACTTGGCGAAGATGTCCTTCGCCGCCTCCGCGTCCGGACGCTCGATTTTGATCTTCACATCGAGCCGGCCGGGCCGCAGGATCGCGGGGTCGATCATGTCCTCGCGGTTGGAGGCGCCGATCACGATCACGTTCTCCAGGCCCTCGACGCCGTCGATCTCGGCGAGGAGCTGGGGGACGATGGTGTTCTCGACGTCCGAGCTGACCCCGGAGCCGCGGGTGCGGAAGAGCGACTCCATCTCGTCGAAGAAGACGATCACGGGGGTGCCCTCGGACGCCTTCTCCCGGGCCCGCTGGAAGACCAGCCGGATATGGCGCTCGGTCTCGCCGACGTACTTGTTGAGGAGCTCGGGGCCCTTGATGTTCAGGAAGTAGCTCTTGCCCGCGGGCTGCCCGGTCACCTCGGCGACCTTCTTGGCAAGGGAGTTGGCGACGGCCTTGGCGATCAGCGTCTTGCCGCAGCCGGGCGGCCCGTAGAGCAGGATGCCCTTCGGCGGCCGCAGTTCGTGCTCCTTGAAGAGATCGGGGTAGAGGTACGGGAGCTCGACGGCGTCGCGGATCATTTCGATCTGGCCGCCGAGGCCGCCGATCTTGCCGTAGTCGACGTCGGGGACCTCTTCGAGAACGAGTTCCTCGACCTCGCTCTTGGGCACGACCTCGTAGACGTAGCCGGAGCGCGGTTCCAGCAGCAGGGCGTCGCCGGGGCGGATGGTGGCGTCCAGCAGCGGCTCGGCGAGCCGCACCACCCGCTCCTCGTCGGTGTGCCCGACCACCAGGGCCCGCTCGCCGTCCTCCAGGATCTCCTTGAGGGTGACGATGTCCCCGGCGCGCTCGAACGCCATGGCCTCGACCACGTTGAGCGCTTCGTTGAGCATGACCTCCTGGCCGCGCCGCAGCTCGTCGAGTTCGACGCTGGGGCTGACGTTGACCCGGAGTTTGCGGCCGCCGGTGAAGAGGTCGCAGGTGCCGTCCTCGTTGGCCTGGAGGAAGACACCGAAACCGGCCGGCGGCTGGGCGAGCCGGTCGACCTCCTCCTTGAGGGCCACGATCTGGTCGCGGGCCTCACGGAGCGTATTGGCGAGCCGTTCGTTCTGTGCGGACACGCCGGCCAGATTGGTCTGGAGCTCGACGATCCGCTCTTCGAGAATCCTCGTGTGCCGCGGAGAGTCGGCGAGCTTGCGGCGCAGGACGGCGATTTCCTGCTCAAGATAGGCAACCTGGCCGGCTGGGTCCTCAGACCCCCGCCCGGGCCGGATGCCGCGGTTGATGTCGTCGTCGTGGGCTGCCACGGTCCTCACCTCCTCCAAGGGGAGCTGGACGCTTCCTGACCCTACCTGGGTGGGTGATGATTGAAACCCCTAGATCACAAAGACGGTCGGGGCGTGTCCGATCTTCACCCTTGCGCTCTCCCTCACGCCAGGGGAATACCCACCCAGCACCCTCCGAAAGCGGGCGGTTGTATCGTCGGGGGTGTTCAACACCCGTCGGGGCTGGCGCGACTTGCTCGCCCGGCGGCTCGCGGATGTTTCACCCCACGCAGGAACGGCAGGAGACATGACCGTGCAGCACGAGGCCCCGTCCCCCGAGGCCGCCGAGGCGCTGGAGGTCTGGATCGACCAGGACCTCTGCACCGGCGACGGGATCTGCGCCCAGTACGCCCCGGACGTCTTCGAGCTGGACATCGACGGGCTGGCGTATGTGAAGAGCGCCGACGACGAACTGCTCCAGGAGCCGGGGGCGACGACCCCGGTACCGCTGCCGCTGCTGCGGGACGTGGTGGATTCCGCCAAGGAGTGCCCGGGCGACTGCATTCATGTGCGCCGGGTTTCGGACAGCGTCGAGGTGTACGGCCCCGACGCGGAGTAACGATTCCTTCGCGTTCCGTACCGCCGTGCCGGTCTCACCGGGTACGGCCGTGTCTCAGAGGGCGGCGGTGGCGCCCTCTCCTTCCGCGTTCTCGGATGCGCGCAGGAACGTGCCGTCCCGCCAGCGCCAGGTGACGTTCTCGGTCTCGTCCGGGCAGCACAGCGGGATCTCCGGCGACGAGTAGCCGAGCAGGGTCGCGCCGATCTCCCCCTTCCGTACGGTCAGCGCCGTGAGGGACCGCCGTTCCGCGGGCGCGACGAGGGTCGCGACGACCCGGGATCCGCCCTCCCTGGTCCGCGCAAGGACATAGATGCCCTCCGGCGGGGTTCCGGAACCCGCTGCGCAGCGGGCGGCTGCCACGGTCTCGGCGCCGCCGTCGCCGTCGAGGTCTCCGGTGGCCTTCCGCGTGATCATGATGCCGGTCGCTCCGCAGTCCAGCGGCAGTACGAGGTCGGCGGGGTCGGGCGCGGGCGCTCCCGGGCCGGGCCGGGCCGATGCCTTCGCGGTGGCGTCGTCGGGCTGGAGCAGCCCCGCCAGGGCGATGACGGCGGCTGTCGCGGCGGCCGTGGCGATCCAGTGCACGGGGCGGGTGCGGGTGTGCGCGAGGTCGGGGAGCTCCGAGTGCTGCACGCGTGGGGTCTCCTGTGGCGGCGGAGCCGGTGCGGGGCCGGCGCGGTGTGGCGGAGGTGGAGCCCGATCGTGCCACACGTCACAGGGGTGCGGAACAGCGGGGTCGGACGCGACGGCGCCGCCGCCGGATTCCCCGGTGCGGGGCAATCCGGCGGCGGCGCCGTGTCGTTGGGGGGGCGGTCAGTCCGTGTCGGACGTGGTGTCCTCGGCGGCGGAGACCTTGGTGTCTTTGGTGTCCTTGCCGCCCCAGCCGGTGTAGTCCTCGCCGTAGGCGCCCTTGGCGGGCCGGCGGCGGCGCATCGGCGGTTCCACTCCGTCGGCGAGCCGGCGGGCGGTGACCAGGAAGCCGGTGTGGCCGATCATCCGGTGGTCGGGGCGGACGGCAAGTCCTTCGACGTGCCAGTTGCGGATCATCGACTCCCAGGGCTGCGGCTCCGCGAAGCAGCCGATGTCCCGGAGGGCTTCGACGGTCCGGGCGAGCTGGGTGGTCGTGGCGACGTAGCAGCAGAGGATGCCGCCCGGGACGAGCGCCTTGGAGACGGCCTCCAGGCACTCCCAGGGGGCGAGCATGTCGAGGACGACGCGGTCGACGTCGGTGTCCGAGAGGTTGTCCTGGAGGTCACCGACGGTGAGCTGCCAGGCGGGGTGCTCGCCGCCGAAGTAGCGTTCGACGTTCTGCCGGGCGATGTCGGCGAAGTCGGCCCGCCGCTCGTACGAGTGCAGCATGCCCTGGTCGCCGATGGCGCGCAGGAGGAACGCGCTGAGCGAGCCCGAGCCCACTCCCGCTTCGACGACGCGGGCGCCGGCGAAGATGTCGGCGAAGGCCAGGATCTGCCCCGCGTCCTTGGGGTAGACCACGGCGGCACCGCGGGGCATGGACAGGACGTAGTCGGGGAGCAGGGGGCGCAGCGCGAGATAGGCGACGTTTCCCGTGGTTCGGACCACACTGCCCTCGGGGGCGCCGATCAGCTCGTCGTGCGGGAAGGACCCCTTGTGGGTGTGGAAGTTCTTCCCGGCTTCGAGCGTGAAGGTGTAGTGGCGTCCCTTGGGATCGGTGAGCTGGACCTGGTCCCCGACTTTGAAGGGCCCGCGACGGCGGGCGGCACCGGTCGGTTCGGACATGTGACCAGCCTACCGGCCCTTGACCGGGAGCATGACCATGACCCCGGCGCGGTGGCGCGCACTGCGCATGCCCTTCGGGCGGGTACTGGGTCACTGCTCGGGGAGGCCCGCCCCCAAGACCGACGCAGGCCTGTCAGGAGCTGCCGCGGGTCACTGCTCAGGACCCGCCCGCCCCCCAGCCGCGCCCCGGAGGCAAACCGAGCCCGAAACTATCGGGTCATGGCGGCGACGAAGGCGCGTTCGACGTCGGCTGTCGAGAGGACTCCGTAGATCGCGCCGGTGTCCTCGACGACGAGGTACTCCGTGGCGGGGGTGGTGCGGAGGTGTTCGAGGAGGGATTCGCCGACGAGGTCCGCGGGGATCCGCATGCCGTCGGTCAGTTCCTGGGCGAGTCCGCCGACGGCGACCCAGGGGCGGCGGTGCTGGGGTACGCCGACGATCGCGGCTTCGCGGACGAGGGCGGTGGGGCTGCCCTGGCCGTCGACGACGACGAGGGCGCGGGCGCCGGCTTCGTTGGCGCGTCGGAGTGCTTCGGAGAGGGGGGTGTCGGCTTCGACGGGGACGGCCCGGCGGGTGAGGGTGCGGGCAGCCAGTTCGGGGAGATGTTCGCGGAGGCGGGCGCTGCGGAGGCTGTTTCCGGCGCCGGTCCAGATGATCGCGGCGAGGATGGCGGCCAGCAGTGCGTCGGTGACGGACTGCACGCCGCCGATTTCCTGGCCGGGGGTGCCGAGGGCACCCGAATGGGTGAAGAGCGGGAGTCCGATGAGGACGGCGACGGCGAGGGCTCGGCCGACCCAGGCGGCGGCGACGGTGCCGCTCATGGGCTTGCCGGTGATCTTCCAGACGACGGCTCGGAGCATGCGTCCGCCGTCGAGGGGGAGGCCGGGGAGCAGGTTGAAGGCGGCGACGATCAGGTTGGAGATCATCAGTCCGGCGAGCAGGACCCCGGGGACCGTACCGGGTTCGACGGCCCGCATGCCGAGGTAGAAGACCCCGGCCAGGACGAGGGAGAGCAGGGGTCCGACGAAGGCGATGACGAATTCCCGGCCGGGGGTTTCGGACTCCTTCTCGATTTCGGAGGAGCCGCCGAAGAACTGGAGCTGGATGCGGCGGACCGGCAGTTTGTAGTGGAGGGCGGCGACGGTGTGGGCGAGTTCGTGGACGAGTACGGAGGCGTAGAAGGCGACGGCGAAGAAGAGGGAGACCAGGTAGTTCAGGCCGCCGAGCTCGGGGAGCACCCGGTTGAGCTGGTCGCCGAAGACCCAGGTGATCAGGGCGGCGACGAGGAACCAGCTGGGGGCGACGTAGACGGGCACGCCGAAGGGGCGGCCCATGAGGATGCCGCCTCCGGGGCCGTCGGGGCGCTTGCGCTTGCCGCCGTCCGGGGGTGTGCCGGGGGCGCCGGACGACGCGCGTGAGCGCTCGCTGCTCGAGTCGTTCCTCGAGTCGTGGTCGTTCACGGGGTCCCTTCGTCGCGAAATCGCCGGTGGTCCTCTGCTTCGATCGTCTCTCGCCGGGTGACGTAACGCTCTGATCGTGCAGTGTCCGGTCCTATGAGGTCGATGGTATTGCGCTCGCTGTCAGTGGCGGGCCGTAGGGTCTGAGTCATGAGTACGAGTCAGGCCGTTTCCGGGGAGCCTGCGGGCCCGGTGCCCGCGGCGCCGCCGACGTCGCTGTCGCCGTCGCGGGCGAACGATTTCATGCAGTGCCCGCTGCTCTACCGGTTCCGGGTGATCGACAAGCTGCCGGAGAAGCCGAGTCCGGCTGCTACCCGGGGGACGCTGGTGCATGCGGTCCTGGAGCGGCTCTTCGACGCGCCCGCGGCGGAGCGGACGGCTCCACGGGCGAAGGCGCTGGTGCCGGGGCAGTGGGACAGACTGCTGGCGGGCCGGCCGGAGCTGGGCGGGCTGTTCGCGGACGATGCAGGTGGGGAGCAGCTGGCGCGCTGGCTGGGCGAGGCCGAGGCGCTGGTGGAGCGGTGGTTCGGGCTGGAGGATCCGACGCGTCTCGAACCGGCGGAGCGGGAGCTGTTCGTCGAGGCCGAGCTGGAGTCGGGGCTGCGGCTGCGCGGGGTGATCGACCGGGTGGATGTGGCGCCGACGGGCGAGGTGCGGATCGTCGACTACAAGACGGGGAAGGCGCCGCGGCCGGAGTACGGGGAGGGGGCGCTCTTCCAGATGAAGTTCTACGCGCTGGTGGTCTGGAAGCTGAAGAACGTGCTGCCGCGCCGTTTGCAGCTGGTCTATCTGGGCAGTGGCGATGTGATCACCTACGATCCGGTGCCGGCGGATCTGGAGCGGGTGGAGCGGAAGCTGCTGGCGCTCTGGGACGCGATCAGGCTGGCGACCGAGACGGGTGAGTGGCGGCCGCGGCCGACGAAGCTCTGCGGCTGGTGCGATCATCAGGCGTTCTGTCCTGAGTTCGGCGGGGTTCCGCCGGTGTATCCGCTGAGTGTTTCCCCCGTCGCTCCGGCCGATGTCCCGCAGGGCAGAATGGGCTCCGACCGAGTGTGAGGAGTTTCCGTGGCAATCCGCGTTCTGCTGGTCGACGATCAGCCGCTGCTGCGTACCGGCTTCCGGATGATTCTCGAAGCGGAGCAGGACATCGCGGTCGTCGGCGAGGCCGGTGACGGCCTTCAGGCGCTCGACCAGGTGAGAGCGCTCCAGCCCGATGTGGTGCTGATGGACATCCGGATGCCGCGGATGGACGGGGTGGAGGCGACCCGGCAGATCACGGGTCCGGGTCGGGACGGTCCGGCGAAGGTGCTGGTGCTGACGACCTTCGATCTCGACGAGTACGTGGTGGAGGCGTTGCGGGCGGGGGCCAGCGGGTTTCTGCTCAAGGACGCCCCGGCGAACGAACTGGTGCAGGCGATCCGGGTGGTCGCGGCGGGTGAGGCGATGCTGGCGCCCAGCATCACCCGGCGGCTGCTCGACAAGTACGCGGGGCATCTGCCTTCGGGTGAGGAGCCGGTGCCGGACACGCTGCACACGCTGACCGACCGTGAGGTGGAGGTTCTGAAGCTGGTCGCGCGGGGTCTGTCGAACGCCGAGATCGCGGCGGATCTGTTCGTCAGCGAGACGACGGTGAAGACCCATGTGGGGCATGTGCTGACGAAGCTCGGGCTGCGGGACCGGGTGCAGGCCGCGGTGTACGCGTACGAGAGCGGTCTGGTGCGCCCGGGCGCGCAGTAGGTGCTCTCCCCCTCCGGGGGGGATGAACGGTGAAGCGGCGGCGGGCCGGGGCCCGCCGCCGCTTCGGCGTCTGTGGACGGCCCGCCCGGAGGGCGGGCCGCCGGTTACTTCTTGACCGCCCTCAGTTCCCAGATCTGGAGGTCGGAGGTGGAGTTGAGCAGCAGCTCGATACCGCCGACGCCCTTGCGGGCGGCGACGTACTGCCTGCCCTGCCAGAGCGGCAGCACGGGCACGTCGTCGGCGACGATGTCCTGCATGGTGCTGAACGCCCCGGCGGCCGCGGTCCGGTCGGCGTGGCGGCGCGACTGCGGGATCAGGCTGCGGATCTCGTTGCTGACGTAGGGCGAGTTGAGGAAGTTGTCCTTGTCGAGGAAGGGCGCGATGTAGTTGTCGGGGTCCGGGAAGTCGGGGAACCAGCCCATTCCGTAGACGGGGTACTCGCCGCGCTTCTGGGCGGCCCGGAAGGCGGACCATTCGGCGCCCTGGACGGTCACCTGGAACAGTCCGGACTTGTTGAGCTGGCTGCGCAGCACCTCGAACTCGCGGGCGGTTCCGGCCCCGTAGCGGTCGGTGGTGTAGTGGAGCTTGAGCTTGACCGGGGTGCGGATTCCGGCCTTCTTGAGGATCTTCTCGGCCTTCTCGACGCTCGGCTCGCCGTACTCGTTGTAGAAGGAGTTCTTGTGCGCGCCGATGCTGGCCGGGATGAGGGAGTAGAGCGGCTCGGCGGCGGAGCCGTAGACCTGTCCGGCGAGCTGGCCGCGGTCGATGACGGACGCCATGGCCTGCCGTACCGCCTTGTCCTTCACGGACGGGTCGGCGGTGTTGAAGGCGAGGTAGCGGATGGAGAGCCCGGGCATCTCGACGAGCTCGATGTCCTTGTTCCGGTTCGTGGTGAGGGTTTTGATCTGCTCCGGGGACATCTCCCGGGTCATCACGTCGATCTCCCCCGTCTCCAGCGCCTGGCCCATGGCCTTGGCGTCGGAGAAGACCCTCATCTCGACCTTCTTGTTGAGGACCTTGATATCGCCCTTGTAGGACTCGTTGCGGCTGAAGACGACCTTGCTGATCCGGTTGTCCTTGACCGTCGCCTTCATGGTGTACGGGCCGGAGCCGTCGACCTGGAAGCCGTCGCGGAGCTTCTTGCCCTCGTACTTCTTCTTGCTGACGATGCTCGCGACGGGCGTGGAGAGCTTGAACGGGAAGGTCGCGTCCGGGATGGAGAGGTGGAAGACGACGTCGTGGTCGCCCTTGGTCTCTATCTTGTCGACGGTGGAGAGGAGACCGGCGGTGCCGTTGTCCGAGTCGATGGCCCGGACCCGTTCGATGGAGAACTTGACGTCCTCGGCGGTGACCGCGGTGCCGTCGGCGAACTTCAGACCGCTGCGGAGCTTGCAGCGGAAGCTCTGGCTGGCGTTGTCGGTGAAGGAGCAGGATTCGGCGGCCTCGGGGGTGGGCAGTCCTCCGCCGTGCGGGGTGCGCATCAGGGTCTGGAGGCTGGGCCGCAGGACGTTCCAGGCGCCGGTGTCGTAGGCGTGTGCCGGGTCGAGGGGGGCGGAGTTGTCCTTGCCGCCGGTGATCTGGTCCGTGGTGCCCACGACAATGGTTCCCCCGCCGGAGGCGCCGCCCTTCGAGTCGCCGCAGGCGACGAGCACGGGCGCGAGCAGGCCGACCACGGCCGGCAGCACCAAAGTCTTACGGTTCATCCTGGACGTTCTCCTCATCCGGCACTGGGTACTGCGTGCGAGGAGTCCCCGCCGCGCCGCCCGTTCGGGACGGTGCGATCCATCCGGGAATCCGGCGCGGTCGGCCCCGGTTTCGCGACGGTGGTACGGCGCCGGGGCGTGTCGGTGGTGCGGTGAGGACTCGCGAAGACATTAGTCGGAGCCGTCAGGGCCGGTGGACCGGGCAGCAGTTGGGCCGTAATCGCTGAGTGACCGGCCATATCCCGGCCGCAACACCCATCACCCGGAATGATTCGTACACGACTCCATCAATACGGACACAAGGATCCGCCCCGGGGGCCGCGGGGGGTCGACGGGACGGACAACGGCATACCGTCCAGCACACGCAGAGTGACGAATGTCACGTAGGAAAACTTATGGGCGGGGTTCGGTCATCAGGGCCCGGAGGAATGCCAGGTCGACGGAGCGCAGGGAGTCCACGACGACCCGGCCCGGGGCGGCGGGGATCGGCGCCACGGAGGGCACGGCGACCACGCGGCAGCCCGCCGCCTCGGCGGAGGCCACCCCGGTGGCGGTGTCCTCGACGACGGCGCAGCGCCACGGCGCGACACCCAGGCCCTGTGCGGCCAGCAGATAGGGATCCGGGTGCGGCTTGGTCCGCGGCACCTCGTCACCGGCGACAGAGAGCGCGAAGTCGTGCGGGAGGGAGTCCAGGACCCGGTCGATGATCCGCCGGTGGGAGGCGGAGACCAGGGCG